>JAKLFO010000050.1 GCA_022711155.1 Candidatus Bipolaricaulota bacterium | reverse complement strand
CCCCCGATGTCGAATCGCCGTGGGCCAGTAGGCGCCGCCGCTTTGCCTGCCCGCGCCGGGCTCGGCCGAGTCGCGAAGGCGGGCTCGACGTGCCGCCCCTCGTCGAGATCGCGCAGGGCGGCTTGCAGGCGGACGATGTCGGCCTCGATCCGGCGCAGGCGCGCCGCGACGGTCGGTCGTCCTCGATCGAGCTTGCGGGCCTTCCGGTAGAGAGCCTGCGCGTTCTCCATGCCGCTCAGGCGAGGCGCGAGAGCGAACGCGATCGGGCTCTCGTCCGTGAGGTTGAAGCCCTCTACCGCCGCCGTCCCCCGCCCGATGTCGACGGCGTGCAGCATGAGAAAGTCGGCCCTGCGGCGAAGTGTGTCGGCTTCCTCTGCCGCGACGAGCCACGATCGCAACGCCTGCGCCGTGCGCGTCGCGCGCCCCAGGGCGAGAGAGAGCCGGTCGCGCGCCGACCGCTCGGCCGGGGCATCGGTCAGCCCGCGGCCCCGTGCGACGAGGTCCAGAGCATGGCCGAACGACTCCGCACGCTCCGCGGGAGGGGGAAGCGGGTAGAAGACCGCGAGGCCCTGCGCCGCGTCGACGTGCGGCTCGGGGCGCTCTGCGCGCGCGACGAGCTCGTCGAGTGCCCGCCGTACGTCTAGCGGATCGTCTGCGCTCCCGATCGCCGCGGCCCGTGCGACGAGATCCTCGGCCGTCCGACGGCCCACGCCTTCGAGGCCGCGGGCCAGGGCGCGGGCAGGAGTGTCCGAAGCGAGGATCTGCGCCAGGACGTCGGCCGATACCGCGCGCGGATCGACCTTGGGCTGTCCGGGGAGGGGCTCGTAGGTCCGGCCCACGGGGTTCCTCGGGTCTTGGCGTGACGAGCCGAGCACAACGCCCTCCTCGCTCAGGAGGAGGAGGTTGCCCCGCGCGCCGGTCAGCTCGACGAGGAGTCGGGAGACCGACCGCGTCCCGCTCTCGCTTCGGACGGCCGACAGCTCGACGACGCGCTCCAGGCCGCCCTGGCGGATCGCCGTGACCCGCGCGCCGCGGAGGTGTTTGCGTAGCTGCATCACGAAGCCCGACGGGCGTTCGGGGTTGCGGAACGCGAGCTGTGTGATATGGATGTCCGCCCCGCGGGGCGTGACGGCGATCGCGTGCTCGCCCGCGCCGAAGACGCGGAAGACGAAGAGGTTGGGCTCCGGCTCGTGGACGGCTCGGATGAGCGCGCCTTCCGCCGCCCGGCGCACCTCGACGAGCGAGGCGGAGATCGCGAGACCATCCATGAGCCCTCCGGTTGCAGTCTGCCAGACCCGCAGCTATACTGCGCCGATTGTACCGCCGGCGTAGCTCAGTCGGTAGAGCTACAGTTTCGTAAACTGTGGGTCACTGGTTCGAATCCAGTCGCCGGCTCCAACGTCCCGCGAGCGCTCCGACGAGGGCGCTTTTCGTTTCTGGGCTTCGGCATCGCATGGGCGTAGACTGCGTGAGGGAGATAGGAGACCCAGATGACTCATGCGTTGGCCGTGGTGGCGCACTTCGATGATGCTGCGATCTGGGCGGGGAGCGCGATTCGCCGCACGCGAACGTTGGGCTGGGAGTGGACGATCGTCTGCACGTGCGCGGCGGAAGAGAGTCGCCGCCGCTACTTCCTCGAGTTCTGCGCGGAGTTGGGCGCCCGCGGAATCGCCCTCGAGTTCATCGATCACCCCGACGGCGACCCATTCTCGCGCAACTCCCGAGTCGCGATGGCCGCTCGCGTCGCCGCGGCAGTTGGGGGGGCGGCGGTCGACTGGGTCTTCAGCCACAGCTCCGACGCCGCCGGCGAGTACGGGGCTCACCCCAACCACGCCGAGGCTGCGCAGACCGTCGCGGACCTCATCGCGTCGTGCGCGCTACAGCCACGCGGCGTGGCGCAGTTCGCCTATCGCAGGTTCCTCGCCGGCCGCGCGGGTCCGCCCGTCGCACAACCGGATGCGTCGCAGATCTTCGTGCTCGACTACGAGGAGATCTCATGGAAGGCGGCGTGGTGCGCGCGGGCGCGCGATGTCGAGACGAGGGACCCGGCGCTCGGCGGCCGCTCGTGGCTTGAAGGGCTCGCGTGGCCGTGTCCGAGTCCTGAAGCGTTTACCGTGACAGGGAACCCTCTGCCGCGACCGTTCGACGGGTGGTGATGGCTCGCGCTGCCGAGGGCGCTTCTGGGCGTGCGGGCGGGGACACGGGTCCACTCCGGATCGAACAGGAGCGCGGTGGTAGCGTCGGAGCCAGGCTAGCATGAGTCGCTGTTTCCGCCGATCCACGGCGGCCAGAAAGGGGTGAGAGGGAGTGACTGATCTGGGCAAGTTCGCGGTGATCGGCGCCATCATGGGAGCGCTCCTCCTCGTCGGTCTCTTGATGCAGCCGGCGAAGGTATTGACGGAGGTTCCTGTACTAGTGGAGACGACGCCCGCGCCGGTGACAACGGTGCTGGAGCCGTTGTCGATTGAGCTGCTCGATCCGATCTACTCGGAGAAGGGCGTGTTTCAGGACTCGACGATTCGCGTCGCGTTCGACGTCGCGCAGGATGAGGTCGGCGTCGAGACGCGCGTTCCATTCTGGCTCCACAACACGTCGCACGGCGTGATCAACGTCCTGTGGGATCGCTGCTCGATCCAGCTGCCCGGCGGCAACACGGTCGTCGTCGTCAGCGAGGAGGGGCTGAAGTTTGGCACGGGCGGGGCGATCTCGATCGCTCCTGCCGGCGATCTCTTTGACGCGCTCGTTCCGCTGTCCGAGATGACGTGGACCGACATGGGGTATGACTTCTCGTACGGAGTCCTCGACCAGGGCATCTTCACCGTCGTGCTCGCGATCGAGAGGGACAAGGTGGCGGCTCTGGGACCGGTCTGCGTGGAACAGGCCGTCGCGCCGGCCGGCGCCTGCGGCGAGCCGGCGGTCGTCGAGGTAGAGACTCGGCCCCTCAGGGCCATGGAGTGCGCGGACGGCCGCGAGGTCGTCTACTACACGTTCCGGTTCATCATCCGATAACACGGAGCAGTCTCTGTAGGCGGGGCTACGTAGAGCCCCGCCGTTTCTTTGGCGGACACGGGTTGTCGCCTTCGATTTGCCGATTGCGCGTGATTTGTTGTAGGCTGCATGATGTCACAAGGAGCTTTAATGATAAAGGGGGTGGCACGAATGGTCCGAAAGAGCGAAGTGACGACGCTCTCAATCTACATCCCGAAGAGCAAACTGGACCGGAAGCCGATTGAGCGCCTCGACCGCCTGGCGAAAAAGCTCGACCGCTCGATCAACTACCTCGTCGTCGAGGCGATCGTGCAGTACCTCGACCGGGAGGAGAAGAGGAGACCCTGACCCGCGGCAGGCCGCTACGAACCGCGTGCGGAACCGACCCGACGCTCGCTAGGCGTCGTAATACAGCGTGAACTCGTGCGGGTGCGGCTGCAGGGCGACGGCAGCGGCCTCCTGCCTCTTGGCGCGGACCCAGGCCTCGAGGCCCTGCTCGGTGAACCCTCCGCGGAGCAGGTAGTCGTGGTCCGCCTCGAGAGCGTCCAGCGCTTCATCGAGCGACTTGGGGGCTCCCTCGCCGGGCGCGTCGTGCGCCGCGGCCTCGGCCGGTCCGAATCCCAGCACGCGTGCGTCGAGCTTTCGCGCGATCCCATCCAGGCCCGCTAACAGGATCGCGGAGAAGGCGAGGTAGGGGTTACAGGTCGCATCCATCGTGCGAAGCTCCATCCGCATGTCGTCGCCACGCGCGTAGGTCGGGATGCGTACGGCGGCCGTCCGGTTCGCCGAGCCGAACGTGAAGCTGATCGGCGCCTCATACCCTGGGACCAGCCTGCGGTACGAGTTGGTGGACGGATTCGTCAGCCCCATCAGGCTGCGCCCGTGCACGAGGAGGCCGGCGATGTACGCGTAGGCGAGGTCGGAGAGCCCGTCGGTCCCCTTGAAGCGGTTCGTCCCGGCCTTGACGAGGTACTGATGCAGGTGCATGCCGCTTCCCGCTTGGCCGGCCATCGGCTTCGGAAGGAACGTCGCCGTGAGCCCGACTTCGTCGGCGGCGCTGCGCACGAGCGTCTTCATGAGGAGCGTCGTGTCGGCCATCGTGACGAGGGGCGCGAAGCCGAGCTCGATCTCGTGCTGTCCGAACGGGCCGACCTCGTGGTGGTGGTACTTCACGTCCACACCGGCCGCCGCGGCGCGCCGCGCGACCTCGCAGCGGAGGCCGAACAGGCGATCTCCCGGGAGCGGCGAGTGGTACGCCGAACCGGCGCCCTGCCACGGCTCCGGGCTGTCGCGGAATTCGGCGCCTTCGCACGCCTCGATCTCGATGTACGAGTTGCCGACCCCGCTCGCGAAGTGCACGGCCTCAAAGACGTAGAACTCGAACTCCGGGCTGACGAGCGCCTCGTCGGCAACGCCCTGGGAGCGCATCGTGCGGACGGCGGCCTGCGCGACGCCGCGCGGATCGAGCGCCGCTCGCTCGTGCGAGGCAGCATCGTAGATGTCGGCGACGAAGACCAAGATCTTCTCGCCATCCCGCTCCTCGAGGAACGCGGTATCGAGGTCCGGCAAGAGGACCATGTCGCTGCCCGCTACTCCGCGATAGCCGAAGTTGGAGGCGTCGAAACCGATGCCTTCCTTGAGAAGCTTCTCCGTGAACCTGGTGGCCGGGATGGTGATGTGCCGCCACCGTCCGCCGAGGTCGACGACGCGGAAGTCGACGAACTCAATCCGGTGATCCTCGATACGCTGTCTATGTTCTGCGAACTCGGCCATGGCACGCTCCTGGTCTCAAGGGAGGAAAGGGGCGAGAGAGTATCGCTTCCCTCTCGCCCCCTCAAGTCTCCGCTACGTGTGCAGACTGCGCGCTGCGACGACCGAGCGGCCGTGGCGCGTGAGCGCTTCCGCCGTGTAGTTCACCGCGTCGTGCTTGTCGAGGTAATTGCGCTCCATCGCGGGCATCAGATCCTGCGCGACGATGTCGGCCTTCGGCGCGAAGTAATCGAGGATGTCCGACGGATGCTCGCGTCTCGCCTCGATGTCAGGCCGCCCGCCTTCGTGCTTGGCGGAGATGTTCGCGACGTGTCCGGCCAGCTCGACGAGCTCGTCCGTCCGGTCGTACGGCTGAACGACGATGGACTTCCAGGTCTCGGTGATGTGGTGCTCGAAACGGACGTGATCCTCTAGGCCGAGGGCCTTGCGCACGCCGGCGCCCTTCTCGATCGTCGCGTTCGAGACGGAGTTCGCCCAGTTGAAGCCGATGAGCGACGTCGAGCCGTCTTCGCGGGAGAACAGCTTCGCCCCCATGAGCGTCCACAGGGCGGCGTAGGGGTTGTCGTTGCCCATGAAGACCGAGATCTTGAACTCGATGTCGATCCCGATCTTGTGCAGGAAGTAGCCGAGGAGCACGGTGCCGGGATTGACGTTCAGGACCTGGCGGATGCCGTACTCCGCGTAGTACCCGAGGAACTCGTCGACCCACTGGAGGGCGTGCTCGTTCGGCTGGCCGACGCCGCCGAAGTAGCCGGTGATCGTTGCGGGGCCTCCGAGGTGGATGTTCGAGCCGTCGGTCCCCTTGGTGTCGAGGGTCTCGACGTACGACGCGCCGACGATCTGCATCGCGGCGGCGACGGCGAGCGTGTCGCCCTGATCCGCCACCTGCTCGGCCATGTTGCGCACGCGGATGTACCGGCCGGGCATGAGTTCGCGCTTGGCGATGGCCTGCTTCGCTTCGGCGATGAGCCACGGGAAATACTGAAGCGCGCTGATCTCGAGCGTGACGGGATGGCCCTCGTCGAAGCGCGTCGCTCCCGCGCGGTCTCCGAGCACGCGCTTGCGATGCTCGGCGATCGTGACGAAGGCGCCTCGGTCGCGCTCGCGCGTCAGCCAATCGATGTCCACGGAGTACGGCGAGCCGGAAGCCTTCAACCGCTTGAGTAGGTTGCCGAGCTCGCGAGCTTGCGCGGCCTTGCGGTTGATCGCCTCGGGGCCCCCGTGCTTGCGCACGACATCGAGAAACGCGTTCACGACTTCGCACTTGGGGTCGAGAAGCATCGCGTTCAGCTCCGCGACGTGCGCGGGAGAGACCACGAGCTTCTGTCTGAGATCGTCCATCCTGTCCTCCTCGCTTAGCCCCTACTCGAATTCCTTCATGAGCTCAGGAAGCCGTTCGCCTTCGCCTTTCAGCATGTGGTAGCAGTGCTCGTCGGCCGGGAAGGTGCCCGCGCGGACGTCCGCGGCGTACGACTTCATCGCATCGGTCACGGTCGTCGCGACGTCGCAGTACTTCTTGACGAATTTCGGCGTGAACGCCTGGAACTGGCCGATGAGATCCGACACGATGATCAGCTGCCCGTCACACTCGGGGCCCGCGCCGATGCTCAGCACGGGGATGCGCAGCTTGCGCGCGATGAAGCCGGCGACCTCGGGCGGGACGGCCTCCAGGAGCAGGAGCTGGGCGCCCGTCTCTTCGATCGCCAGGGCGTCCTCGATGAGGGCACGCGCGGAGTCGATCGTGCGTCCCTGCGCCTTGTGTCCCCCGAGCTGGCCCGAGCTCTGAGGCGTCAGCCCGATGTGACCGCAGACGACGATCCCAGCGTCGAGCAGAGCGTGAATGCGCCGCGTGACCCGCTTGCCGCCCTCGAGCTTGACCGCGTCGACGCCGGCCTCTTTCAGGAAGCGCCCGGCATTGCGGACGGCCTCTTCATCGCTCACCTGGTAGCTCAGAAACGGCATGTCGCCGACGACGAACGTGTTCGGCGCAGCGCGGCGCACGGCCTCGGAATGGACGATGCACTGGTCCATCGTGACGGGCACCGTCCCCTCGTAGCCGTAGACGCACATCCCGAGCGAGTCGCCCACCAGGAGCATGTCGAGCCCCGCGGCCTCGGCGAACTGCGCGGTCGGGAAGTCGTAGGACGTGAGCCAGACGATCTTCTTCCCTTCGCGCTTCATCTCTTGGAGCGTGTGGATCGAGTGCTTCTTCTTGTCGGTCGTCATCTGCCCTCCTCGTTCAGAACCGTGCCCCCAGGGCGCCGCTGTCGAGTCGTAGACGCTACACGCCGGCGCCCAGCTCTCGCAAGAGGAGCGCGAGGCGCGCGACGGGCAGGCCCATGACGTTCGTGTAGTCGCCGCGGATCCAGTCGATGAAGATCGCCGCACGGCCCTGGATGCCGTATGCGCCGGCCTTGTCCTCGTACTCGCCGGCGTCTAGATAGTCGTCGATCTCGCGGGGCGAGAGCGGGCGGAAGTGAACGCGGGTCTTCTCGACGGCCGAGCGCTCGATGCTCCTCCGGGTGTCGAGCACGCACAGCCCAGTGACCACGGTGTGGCAACGCCCGCTCAGGCGACCGAGCATGGCGCGCGCGTCATCGCGCGACCTCGGCTTCCCGAGGACGGCCCGCCCGACTACGACGAGCGTGTCGGCGCCGATCACAATTGCGTCTCGTTGCCGCGCGGCGTCGTGAGCTTTTCCTCGCGCCGCCGCGAGCGCGCGCGCGATGGGACGACCGTGCGCCGGCTCCTCGAAGCCGCTCGGGGCGATCTCGAACTCCCGCGCCACGCGGCGCAACAGCTCTTCGCGCCGCGGGGACCCCGATGCAAGAACGATCCTCGCCGACTCTGCATGCATGCTGAGGTCAAGGGTATGGCAAACGGGGCGGCGCGTCCCGTCCCCGAGGCCGTGCTTTCCCTTCGCCGCTGTTCCTCGCTGCTGCCGTTACGCGGATCAGGTACCATCTCCAGACGACCGAACGGAGTCCCTATGGAACGCCTTGACGAGTTGCTCGCGCGCCACCACGCCGTGGTGGAAGAAGCTGTCGCACGACACGGCCTGCCCCTCCACGTCTTCTTCGTGGAGGAGATGGAGCGGACCGCGGCCGAGTTCCGCGACGTGGCCGACCGGCTCTATCCCAACACGTCCGTCTTGTTCGCTGTGAAGTCGAACCCGTGCCGCGGCGCGTTGCGGGCGGCGGCACGGCTCGGACTGGGGACGGACACGGCATCCGAGCACGAGCTCCGCGCGGCGCTCGAGGAGGGCGTGCCGCCGGGCAAGATCGTCTGCAACGGCAACGCGAAGTCGACGCGCTACCTCGAGGCCATCGTGCAGTCCGGCGCTCTATGCGCCGTAGACAACGAAGACGAACTGGACGAGCTCTCGCGGACGGCGCAGAAGCGCGGCGCTCGCGTGCCCGTCCTCGTTCGGTTCCGTGGGATGCCGCTCTCCGGATTCACGACCGACGATCAGGCGACGGCGTCGGATTGGACCAAGTTCGGTTTCCCGATCGACCGAGCCGACGAGGTGTTGGCGCGCGTGGCCGACGCTCCGGGCGTGAAGTTCGACGGGGTTTCCGCCCACATCGGCACGCAGATCGCCGCGCCGCTCGCCTACGAGCGCCTGGTCGCGCACTTCCTCGGCCTGGCGCGGAGAGCGACGGCACGCGGTCTCCGGGTGTCGCGAATGGACTTCGGCGGCGGGTACCCCGTGTCGTTCGTCTCGGAGGCGGACTGGAAAGGCTTCATGCGGCTCCTGCTCGCGCGAATGCGCGATCCCGGGGCCGCGGCGTCGGTGACGTGGAACGACCTGCCCATGGGGTACTTCGGAGCGGACCCCGACGACCCAGACCCCGCGTGGACGGGAAAGGCGTACTGGTCGGAACGGCCGGGCGCGCAGATGCTCGATCACCTTCTCACGTTCCGCCACCCAGATGGGAAGACGACGGCCGAGCACCTGTCGGATCTCGGCTCGCCCGCGCTCATCGTCGAGCCAGGACGCAGCCTCATGGCGCCGGCCGGCGTGACGCTTGCCGAGGTACGAGGGTCGAAAGAGGTCCTCGGGCATCGTGTGGTATCGATCGACCTTGGGATCACGAATCACGGGACGAACCTCATCTCCCCCGACATCTTCCCTGCGGCCGTTCTGCCGCGACGGGCGAGCGACCGGCCGGTGGACGCGTTCCTGGCGGGGAGACTGTGTTTCACCGGCGACATGCTGTCGAAGGTGAAGGTCCGACTCAACCGCGCTCCGAGACCCGGCGAGCGCGTCGTGATCTACCAGACTGGCGCCTACTCGGCCGACCACTTCGCCTCGAACTCGTGCGGTTTCCCGCGTCCGGGCAAGGTGGCGGTGGCGAGGGACGGGCACGTCGAGATCTGGCGCCGCCCCGAGACGTTCGAAGATGTCTTCGGACCGCTTGATGCGCAGTGAGCACCGAGCCGGCCGGCAGCACCTATTGAACGGGCCTCTCGTCGCGCGTAGGATTCCCGAGCCGGCGTTTGGTCTCGCTCGTTCCGCGAGCGTGGGCCGACTGCGGTTCTGGAGACAACCCATGCAGAAAGAGACCCGAGGCGTCCACTTCCTCCCCATCTCCGTGACGCATCCGATCACCCCGAACGAGGCGCGAGGAACGTCCCCGGGGCGCTTTGTCCTCGACGCCATCGCGCAGAATGGGGTTGACCTGGCGGACGGCGACGTCGTCGTCGTGAGCTCCAAGATCGTTTCTCTGTTCGAGGGGAGGACGATCCTGCTCCGCGACGTCGCACCTTCGGTGAAGGCGCGCGTCCTCGGCTTCGTCTTTCGAAAAGACGCGCGCAAGTTCGAGCTCCTTCGGCGAGAAGGGCGCGCCGCTGCGGTCATCCCGCTGGGCAGGATCTCGCGGTCGAAGCAGGCGCGCCGGATGCTCGAGTCGCTGGCACGCGACGAAGAGGAGATCCGCACGGCGCTCAAGCTCGGGAGCAAGTTCGAGTACTTGACGTACAAGCACGCTGCGTACAACCCCGAGGCCGGTATCGACATCATGAACTCGCCGGACGGGTACGTGTCGCTCCTCCCTGTCGATCCCTGCGCGAGCGCCCGCGGCATCGGCGCCGCCATCGAGAAGGAGGCGGGCAGGCGGGTGGCCGTGCTCGTCACCGACACGATCGCTCCGCTCGGGCGCGTCGGGACGGTGGACGTCGCGATCGGCTTCTCGGGGCTGGTCCCGTTCGAGCAGAAGCTGTTCGAGAGGGACCTGTTCGGCGACCTGCGCCCCGGCAGCCGGAATCTGGTGATCGACGCCGTCGCCGGCGCCGCCGGTGGGATCATGGGGCAGACGACCGAGATGACGCCCATCGCGATCGCGCGAGGGGTGTCGTTCGTCTCCGAGCCGCACGAGGGCGGGCGCTTCACGATGGCGGACGTCGGCTACCCGCCGGGCGTGTTCGGCCGTTCGGCGATTGGCGTCGCGGCGTGCACCATCCTCTTCTGGCTCCTCGACCTGATCCCGTCCTCGACGGCCAGGGAGCGGCGTTGACGTCGTAGCGGCCCTGGCCAAACGAGCCTAGGCTAGGCCCGCGTGCGGCGCGGCCAGCGCTGGAACGCGAGGAAGCTCACGATGCGGAACCACAGGGATGCCGCGAGCGTGAAGACGACCCCGCGCCACAAGGTGCCCCTCGGGTACTGCAGCGAGCGCATTCCGTCGGCCGCGGCGCCGGCGGGCGGCCGATCGTAGGACAGCCCGCGAATGAGGACGGCCGGCCGCATCTCGGTCGTCTGCCCCATGACGAGTCCGGCCATCCCGGCGAGCGAGTCGATGACGAGGTCGACGCCGCCCGAGCGCGGGACGCCAAACAGGTCCTCGCTGAAGGTGAGGCGCGTGATTGGGTCGATTCCGGCATATCCGATTGCGATATCGTTCGAGCCGACGCGGCCGAGCTTGGCGGCCGTGTCCGTGAGCACGACGGCGACGTCGATCCCGAAGCGCGCGCGGACTGCGGCGCGGATCTTCTCGGCTACGGCGCACGGGTCCTTCGGCAGGACGGTGATGACGCCGCCCGGAGCGTTCGAGTAGTCGATGCCCGCGTCGTCGACGTACGCCGCGTGGGCGGTCACCATGAACGTGTAGGCGCAGTAGCCCGAGAACCCGCGGCGCATGGCCGCCGGGTTCGGCGACTGCGCGGCGATGGCCTCGTACAGCGGCCGGTAGCGGATGAGCCACATCATGGGGATGACGACCGCGACGTGGCCGATCTCCATCATCACCTGGACCTCTCGCGGGTCTTTGCGGAACGCCCGGCCGAGCAGCCGGGCCTTGCGAGACGGGGTGATGTCGGAGAGGCGAAGCGCGTAGCCCTCGTGGAACGAGACGATCTTGGACGTCACGGCGAGGACGTCGCCCTCTAGCGGCGTCAGGCCGTTCGACAAGAGGAGGTCGCACACGTAGTCGCCTGCCGAGCGGCCCGCTGCAGACTCGAGGTCGACGATGCGGCCGGCCGAGAGGGCGAACACCTCCACAGGTCGATTCGGCTTCTTGCTCGCGAGGTCATCCGACATGCTACTCCTCCTTCGCGTGCGTCCCAGGCGTGGGGCGCCCGGGCGCAAGGCGCCATCGGCGCATGGCGCCATCGGCGCAAGGCCGCATTGTAGCGGAGCCGTCGGCGCGGGACGAGACGCCGCGTGCGCGGCGATCGCCCGCCCGGACGGGGTTTCGTACTGCCGAAGGGCGTGCGGAGAGGAGGTCGCGGGCGGCCGACACGTCGCCCGTGGCGGCGACCGGCTCGGTCACTTCCAGCGCGTGATGATGGACTCGCGGCCGAAGAGGCGGACGGCCGCACGGAGCAAGAGAAGGTCGACGCCGAGAAAGGCAAGCGAAACAAGCAGGGTCAGGAGGGGCGTGAAGACAACGAGCCCTGTCACCTGCACGGCGATGAGGGCGAAGATCGGGAAGATCACGAAAACGGCGAGGTTCTGCGCGGCCTTGGCGTCCGAGGCGCGCGACGACCCGATGGCCCCGAGGACGAAGCTCATGAGTGAGACGGCCGGCATGAGGGTGAACAGGGTGAGGTAGAACGTCGCGTCGAACAGGCTGACGAGGAGGCGGCCCCAGCCGAGCGCGAACCCGACCGCGGCGAAGACGGCCACGCCCGCCCACGTGACGACGAAGCCGGGCAGCGCTCCTGCGAGGATCTTGCCGACGAGTAGCTCCCACGTCCGAACCGGCGTCGCGAGGAGAGGCTCGAGGGTCCGCGATACCTTCTCCTCAACGATGCTCTGGGTCGCGAACACGTTCGCGATCATCGCAGGAATCAAGAGCACGAAGAGCGGGAACTGGCTCAAGAGGAGAGAGCGCAAGCTGTCAGCATCGGCCCCCGCCATGCCAAGCGCCTCGGGACTCACGAAGCGCGGGATGAGCCACGCCAAGAGGAGGGCCTGCCCGACGAGGACGAGCGGGACGACAACCAGAAAGAGGAGGCTGGCCGGGGATGCCGCGATGCCCGCCCACTCCATCCGCACGATATTCCAGACCCGGCGCCTCATTCCACGGACTCCTCGATGAGACTCAAGTAGGCGTCTTCAAGCGAACGCTCGTCGTCGCGCACCTCGAGGACCTGGCCACCCAGCTCGACCACGCGGGCGACGAGGCGCGAGCGGTCGTGGTCGGGCTCCGCCAGGACGAAGGCGAGAGCGTCGCCGTCCCTCTCGACCCGCCGGACGAACGGCAGGGCGCGCATAGAGACGAGGAGCTCTTCCGGCGCCTCCGCGAGGCGGACGCGCAACCGCCGTTCGGACTGCCGTTCGCGCAAGGCGGCCGGCGCGTCGAGCGCGACGAGGCGCGTGCGGATCACGGCGATGCGGCCGCACAGCTCCTCCGCCTCGGCGAGGTGGTGGGTCGAGAGGAGAATCGTGCGCCCCTCGCCGCGGAGAGATGCGATCAACCTGCGCAGGTCGCGCGCCGCTTCGGGGTCGAGGCCGGCCGTGGGTTCGTCGAGGAAGAGGACGCGCGGCGAGTGGAGGAGGACGCGAGCCAGCGCCAGGCGCTGCTTCATCCCCTTGGAGAACGCGCTGACCCTGTCGCGGGCTCGGTCGGCGAGTCCCATGTCGGCGAGAGCCGCCTTCGCCGCGGCGAGAGGGTCGACACCGTCGTAGAAGCCGGCGAAGTAGGCCAGATTGCGCTCGGCCGACAGGCGTTCGTAGAAGCCGGGCGACTCGGTCAGGAAGCCGAGCGTCGCGTGGGCCCTCTCGGGCTCGCGGGCGGAGTCCACCCCGTCGACGAGCGCCGTCCCGGACGTCGGCGCGACGATGCCCGCCAGCATGCGGAGAGTCGTCGTCTTGCCCGCGCCGTTCGGACCGAGGAGGCCGAGGATCTCGCCGTGCGGCACAGCGAACGACACGCTGTCGACCGCCGTCCGCGTGCCGAAACGCTTCGTGAGGTCGCGAGCCGAGACGGCGGCGCGCTCGTCCGTCATCTCGTCACGCTCCCCAAAGCGG
>JAKLFO010000005.1 GCA_022711155.1 Candidatus Bipolaricaulota bacterium | reverse complement strand
ACGACCGGGTACGGCGATCTGGCCGTCACGAGCGGCCTCGAGGCGTTCTTCGAGCGGCAGCTCCCGGAGATGGCGTCCATCGCGCGCGGTTACGGCCGACTCAGCGCGGTGGAGCGAAGGGACGTCGTCGCGCGCCTCCGCGCAGAGCTCCACCTCCGGCCGGCGCCGCTGGAGAGCGCGCCGGATCGCGACGTGGCCGCGCCCGCCGCCGGTTCGCCGTCGACCGCCGACCTGGCGCAGCTTCGGCAGCCGGTCGCCGAGATGAAGGGCGTGGGTCCGAAGCGGGCCGAGCTCCTCGCGCGGCTCGGGGTCGCGACGGTCGAAGATCTGCTGCACTACCTGCCGCGCCGGCTCGAGGACCGGTCCCGGTTCGTCCCGATCGGCGGCCTGCGAAGCGGCGAGGATGCCGCGGTGCGCGGCAAGGTCGTGGCGGTCGACCAGCGACGGATGGGACGAGGGCTCACCGTGGTGAAGGCGGCGATCCACGACGGCACGGGCTTCCTCTACGCGGCGTGGTTCAATCAGCCGTGGCTGGCGACGCAGCTGCCGCGCGGCGCCGAGATCGACCTCTTCGGTCGCGTCGAGTTTCGGTTTCGCGAGTGGCAGATGCGCTCGCCCGCCTGGGAGCCGGCCGACGCGGGAGCCGAGATCGGCCGCGTCGTCCCGATCTACCCGGCGACCGAGGGCCTGTCGGACAAGCTCCTGCGGACGCTCGTCGGGCAGACGCTTGACCGCTACGGCGGGCTCGTCTACGACGTCGTGCCTGCCGACATCGCGGCCGAGCACCGGCTCGTCCCGAAGGCGGAAGCCGTCGCGACGATCCACCGTCCGGCCGACGCCGCGGCGTTCGAGCGGGCGCGCAGGTCGCTCGCGTTCGAGGAGTTCTTCCTTCTCCAGCTCGGCCTTCTCCTCGCGACGAGGGATCGCAGCGGCACGCCGCGCGTAGGGACGGGCCAGCTCGTGAACTCGCTCCTCGCTTCGCTCCCGTTCCGGTTGACGGCCGCGCAGCAGCGCGCGCTGCGCGAGGTGCGCGGCGACCTCTCGCGTCCGGTGCGGATGATGCGGCTCCTCCAGGGCGACGTCGGCTCCGGCAAGACGCTCGTCGCGGCCGCGGCCGCGCTACACGCCATCGAGGCGGGCTACCAGGTGGCGCTCATGGCTCCGACCGAGATCCTCGCCGAGCAGCACGCGGCGAACCTCGGGCGGCTCCTCGCGGGGCTGCCCGTGCGCGTGGCCCTCTTGACGGGGTCGACGGCGGGCAAGGACAAGACGCGCGAGGCCGTCGAGGCGGGCGAGGCCGACCTCCTCATCGGCACGCACGCGCTCATTCAGGAGGCGGTCGCCTTCCGCGCCCTCGGGCTGGTCATCATCGACGAGCAGCATCGCTTCGGCGTCGTCCAGCGGTCGCAGATCGAAGAGAAGGGACGCGCCGTCGACCTCCTCGTCATGAGCGCCACCCCGATACCCAGGACCATCGCGCTCACCCTGTACGGCGAGTTCGACGTCTCCGTGCTCGACGAGCTTCCGTTCGGCGAGAAGCAGACGCGTACCGAGTGGATTCCCGAGAAGGGGCGCGCCGACGCCTACGCGCGCGTCGGCGGCTTCCTCGCCGGGGGCCGACGCGGCTACGTGATCCTGCCCCTCGTCGAGGAATCGGAGAAGGTCGACGCCAAGGCGGCCGTCCAGGTGTCCGAAGAGCTGGCGGCACGGTTCGGACGAGATCTCGTGGGGCTCTTGCACGGGCGGCTCTCGTCGGACGAGAAGGCGGAGGCGATGGATCGCTTCCGCTCGGGCGCCGTCCGCCTCCTCGTGTCGACCACGGTCGTCGAGGTGGGAGTTGACGTCCTCGACGCGGACTTCATGGTCATCGAGCACGCCGACCGATTCGGGCTCTCGCAGCTCCACCAGTTGCGCGGGCGCATCGGGCGCGCCGGCCAGGAGTCGGACTGCCTCGCGATCGCCGACGTCAAGACCGACGAAGCGCGCCGGAGGCTCGAGGCGTTCCGCGCGACGTCCGACGGGTTCGCCATCGCGGAAGAGGACCTGCGGATTCGCGGTCCCGGCGACCTCTTGGGCACGCACCAGTCGGGGTTCTTGACGCAGCTGCGCGCGGCCGACTTCTTTCAGGACCTCGACGTGATGCGCCGCGCCCAGGCCGCGGCGCGCGAGGTGCGCGAGCGCGGCGTGGCTCCCAGCGTCGCCGAGGCCGCCGAGCGACGGTTCGGCGAGGTCATCCGTTGGTTGCGCGTGTAGGGGCGACGCATTGGTTGCCCCTGCCGGCTCCTCACTCGGCCAGCAGTCTGTACAGGTGATCCTCCAATTCCGCGTCCGACAGGACATCGAGCGAACCCACGGGGTGGCCACCCTGCATGGTAGACCAGGGAACGTCCATGTCGACGATGATCCCGTTCTCGTCTAGGACGAAGAGCCCGTCGACGCGACGGTAGATCTCGCCGACGGCGTGATCCTGAGCGCAGTGAATCGTGCCTAGGCTCAGCTGAAGCAGACTCGCAGCCAGGGGAGTGGAGTTCGTGGCCACGACGACGACGGCGACGCGGTCGCCGTACCTCGCAACGATGTCCCGCAGGAGGGATAGTCTCACAGGCTCCTGTTGCGCCGCGCCGCAGGTTGTAGAAGGGGCGCCCTCGGGCCACCAAGTCAAGAGCAACACGACAGGTCGCCCCCGCAGATCTGACAACCTCAGGCTCTGGCCACTCACGGTGGTCATGCCGAAGTCCGGCGCAGGCTCCCCCGGCGCAATCGCCGGCCGTCGAGCCCCCGTCCCCGTCTCCTGGACGGTCACGCGTCTTCCGTCTGGTGAAACCGACGTGACGGCATACAGAGTCGCTCCAACCTGGAACTCGCCACCCGGTTCGTACACGTCGACGGAACCTGGCAGCATGTCAATTGTGCCGTCCCCGTCCGTGTCAACGGCTATGAGCAGACTAGCGAGGTCATCGTAGCGCGCGTCGTTCCTGAGTGTTCCGAGAGCCACAGGAATCGGCGTGCCGTTCAGGTCCAGGAGGCCGCTACGATAGCAGAAGCCGCCGTACAGCAGGCTGTATCCGGAGGAGCCGAGCTGTCTATCCGCGAGGAGGGAGACGCGATGCATGACCCGCACAGTCGCCTCGCCTATCGTGTACTTGACGGCGACGTCGACGTACCAGCCGTACGTATACCTCATGATCTGCATCGTCGGCAGCTGCTCCACCTCGTCCGAGAGGTCGCCATCGCTGTCTTGGTCGACCCAACAGCGCGGGGTGGGTTCTGTGGCCAAAGCCAAGGCGACGCCCGCATCGGGTCCGTTTCCCAGTGAGAGGAGGCCGTAGCGTAGGCCGGACGCAACGGGGAGCCCGGTGATCTCCTCCTGGGGAGCGGCCGTCAGGCGGACTTCCGCCATCGGGACTGCTGAGACCATCATCGGCCAGGGGACAAGCTCACTGAGGAGGCCGACCGAGTCCGCCACGCTGCCCACGCCCACGAGTGAAACGATGACAGCGGTGACTACTAGAGCTCTTCGCATAGGCACTCACCGTCGTTCCCGTACAGCCCCGTAAAGATCGTCTGGATGTAACACGTCGCCTGTGCCCTCACTGTCCCCGATCCCGTGACGCTCGCGCTCTTGTAGCAGGATACGGGGCCGTAGAAAGTGACGACCGTGCAGTCCGCGATGGCGGTGACGCGGATAGGGAGACCGTGCATCTGGTCGTCATACCGACTGAAGCGGGACGTCGTTGAGCACAGGTAGTTGACATTGTAGATGCAGGCGCGGCTGCACTGAACGCTGATGCAACCTGAGTCTCCGTAGAGAGGGACAATACGCCCTCCGGACACGACGGCTCCTTGCCCGAAGGCTCCATCTGCCAGGGCCGTACCGGCCCAGACGCCGAGAGCGAGCAGGATACATCCGATGACAGCTACATGTCGCGCCATATTCAACCTCCTGTATTGAATACCCATCACAGCGCATAACTGTACAGTGGCGTGACAGCGAAGGTCAAGCGGTGATTGACCTCTTGGGCACGCACCAGTCGGGGTTCCTGACGCAGCTGCGCGCGGCCGACTTCTTTCAGGACCTCGACGTGATGCGCCGCGCCCAGGCCGCGGCGCGCGAGGTGCGCGAGCGCGGCGTGGCTCCCAGCGTCGCCGAGGCCGCCGAGCGACGGTTCGGCGAGGTCATCCGTTGGTTGCGCGTCTGACGACGCGGAGAACCACAACGCAGAGCGCGCAGAGGGAAGGGAGAGGCCGCCGAGCGACCAGAAGAGGATCCGGAACCGCGACAGCCAAAACGAACCTGGAGAAGCGTGAACGCGACGGTGTAGGGGCGACGCATGCGTCGCCCCTGCCGGCGGTGTCCCCCGCCCACGGGCCGAGACCGGGTTCGGTCGGTGCGATCGTCGCATCATTCAAGTCCGCGACGACGAGACGGGTCAACCGGATTCGCTGCGGGGGCGACGCATGCGTCGCCCCTACCGGCGCGCCCTTCTGGCAGAGGGGCTATTACGAGCACGTCGTCCGTGACGAGGCTGACCTCGGGAAGGTGGAAACGTACATCGCGGAGAACCCGCTCTTAGGGGAGATGGACGAGGATTGCCCGAACCGCCCTCGCGATTGAGATCGCACGGTAGGGGCGCACGGCCGTGCGCCCCTACACCCGGATACGAAGGATGACATGACCGCGACGATTCCGTCATGCGTCGCCCCTGCGAGTGATGACCCGTCCGCCGTTTCCGCGGGTGGAAGGGCCGGCCTCTGCGCCCTCCGCGGCCTCTGCGGTTGGGGTTTCTAGGGGCCGATGCGCGTGCCGACGCGGCGGCCGGCGGCGAGGGCGGCGAAGGCCCCCACAGCCGCGAAATCGAAGATCTCGATCGGGAGCGCGTGCTGGCGACAGATCTCCACGGCCACCTGGTCCATCACGCCGTAACGGGCGGCGAGGAACTCGTCGAACGAGAGGTCGGAGAGGCGCCGGGCGGCCGGATTGCGGGCCGGATCGTCGTCGTAGATGCCGTCGACGTTGGACGCCTTGGCCAGGAGGTCGGCGCCGACGGACACAGCGCGCAGCGCGGCGGCGGTGTCGGTGGTGACGAGCGGGCTTCCGGTGCCGCCGGCGAAGAGCACGATGGCCCCCTGGTCGAGGGCGCGCCGCGCGTCGCGGGGTGAGACAGGATCGGTGAGCTCGGTCGAGACGGCCGACTGCACGAAGACGTCCCGCCCCTGGGCCTCGAGGTACGTGCGCAACGCCAACGCGTTCAAGACGGTGGCGAGCATGCCAAGCGTGTCGGCCTCCACGCGATCGAGGAGGTTGCTGCGCGCGCCACGGACGATGTTCCCGGCGCCGACGACGACGGCCATCCCGGAAGAGACAGGCGCGATCTCTCCAGCGATGCGTTCGAGCGCACCGGGAGAGAACGCGCCTTCCGGACCTCGGAACGCCTCGCCGCTCAGCTTGAGAAGGACGCGGCGAGGCGCGGCGGCCATGCGGCCTACTTTCCGACCTCGAAGCGGGCGAAACGCTTGATGCGGATGTTCTCGCCCGTCTTCGTCCGCAGATCGGCGAGCAGGGCCTCGACCTTGACGGTCGGATCCTTGGCGAACGCCTGCTTCACCAGGCACTGCTCCTCGTAGAACCGGTTGATGCGGCCTTCGATCGCCTTCTCGATGATGTTGGCGGGCTTGTTCTCGCTCTCGAGCTGCTTGCGGTACACCTGCTTCTCCGCCTCGATGTCGGCGGCCGGGACGTCTTCCGGAGCGATGTAGCGAGGGCTCGACGCGGCGATGTGCATGGCGAGGTCCTTGGCGAAGCGCAGGAAGTCGTCGCTCTTGGCTGCGAAGTCCGTGTTGGCCGTGACCTCGACCATGACGCCGATCTTGCCGCTGTGGTGGGCGTAGCACTCGACACGGCCGTCGTTGGCTTCACGGCCCTGCATGCCCATGAGCTCGAGTCCCTTCTCGCGAAGGAGCTGCTTCGCGCACGCAAAGTCGCCGTTGGCATCGGCGAGGGCCTTCTTGCACTCCATCATCCCGATGCCGGTCTCCATGCGCAGCTTCTGAACGTCTGCGGCTCGTATCTCGGCCATGATCTACTTGTCCTCTTGCACAGTCTCGGGGGTCAGTTCCACGCCCAACGTCTCGAGCAGCGCGGAGTCCTCGACGACGGCCTCTGCCGGCGCGCCTTCGGGCGTTGCCGCCGCCGCGGGGCGCGCATCCGGCGCATCCTGCCGTCCCTCTCGTCCTTCGAGCACGGCGTCGGCGATGCGGGCGGTGATGAGCTTCGTCGCCTTGATCGCGTCGTCGTTCCCGGGGATCAGGTAGTCGATCGGGTCGGGGTTGCAGTTCGTGTCGACGATGGCGATGACGGGGATCTTGAGGAGGTTCGCCTCGTGGACGGCGTTCAGCTCAACGTCCGGGTCGATGATGTAGAGGATATTCGGCAGCCGCTCCATGTGGCGGAGTCCGTCCAGGTTGCGCTGCAGCTTCGACAACTCGCGGCGCAGCTTGCTGGCCTCCTTGTTCGGCATGTGCTCGATCGTCCCGTCTTCGACGATCGACTCGAGCTTCTTCATCCGCTCGATCGACAGCCGGATCGTCGCGAAGTTGGTGAGCGTGCCGCCCAACCAGCGCCGATTGACGTAGTGGGCGCCGCAGCGCACGGCCTCTTCGGCGATCGTTCCCTGGACCTGCTTCTTGGTGCCGACGAAGAGCACCTCTCCGCCGGCCGCGACGCGGTCCCGAACGGAGTAGTACGCCTTCTTGAACATCTCTACGGTCTGCTCAAGATCGATGATGTGAATCCCCTTGCGCTCCGTGAAGATGTAGCGAGCCATCTTGGGGTTCCACTTGCGGGTGCGATGCCCGAAGTGCACTCCGGTCTCGAGCAATTCCTTCATCGTTAGGACTTCCACATCACCCTCCGAGGTCTGGCTTTCGTGTGCGGCAGTATACCAAGCCCGCAATGTGCCTTCAATGCGTTCGTTGGGCCTTCACGACGAGGGACCCGCTGGCCGGGTCCGCGAAGACAACCGTATAATGCCCTCCAGCGCGCGATGAAACAACCTGACGGTTCCCCGACTTCCAGCGAGAGCGCTCGCGAACTGCCGAAGAACACCGAGGCGGAGCAACTCCTGCTCGGCGCCGCGTTGCGCAACCCCGCGGAGACGGTCCCCGTCCTGATCGAGCGCCTCGTCCCGGAGGCCTTCTACCTGCAGAAGCATCGCGTGATCTTCCGCGTGATCCGCGACCTGTTCACGCGCAGCGAGCCGTCCGACATCATCGCCGTGGCGAACCGGCTCGACGAGCTGGGCGACACCGAACGGGCGGGAGGACGCCTCTACCTGAACGAACTCCTCTCGAGTGCCGCCACCGCAACTTCGGTCGAGTACTACGCGACGATCGTGCGCAAGAAGGCGCTGCTCCGCTCGCTCGTCGACGCGGGGGCGCAGATCACGGAGTACGGGTACGACGAGGTGAGCGACACCGACGAGGTCCTCGACCGCGCCGAGTCGCTCATCTTCAAGATCACCGAATCCAACCTCGACCGTTCGTACTTCCCGATCAACGACTTCCTCTACGAGCACATCGACTCCCTGGAGGCGCTGCACCGCGATCCCGACAAGCACTCGCTGCGCGGCTTCTCGACGGGGTTCCGCGAGCTGGACGAGAAGACGCTCGGTTTGCAGCGTTCGGATCTCATCATCATCGCCGGACGGCCGGGGACGGGGAAGTCGAGCCTGGCCCTGTCGTTCGCGCGTCACGCGGCCATCCGCGACCGCGCCGCGACGGCGATCTTCTCGCTCGAGATGACCAAGGAGCAGGTGCTCGAGCGCTTGCTGTGCGGCGAAGCGAAGGTCAGCCTGCAGAGGCTGCGTGGCGGGTACGTGCCGGCTCCCAAGTGGCGCGACATCGCGAGCGCGGCGGGGCGCTTCCAGAAGGCGACGATCGTCGTCGACGATACGCCGGGCGTGTCCGTGCTCGAGATTCGCGCCAAGGCGAGACGAATCGCCGCGCAGTACGGGCTCGACATGATCATCGTCGACTACCTGCAGCTCGTGGATGCGGGAGTCCACACCGACATCCGCGAGCAGGAGATCGCTTACATCTCGCGGTCTCTGAAGAAGCTGGCGCGCGAGCTGAACGTGCCCGTCATCGCCGTGTCCCAGCTCTCCCGCGCGGTCGAGCGGCGCGAGTCGAAGAGGCCCATGCTCTCGGACCTGCGCGAGAGCGGCGCGCTCGAGCAAGACGCCGATGTCGTCATGTTCATCTACCGCGAGGACTACTACGCGCAGCCCAACGAGGCGGGCGACACCGGCCAGGGCGCGGGAACCGAAGCGGAGATCATCATCTCGAAGCAGCGGCACGGCCCACCGGGGACGGTGAAGTCGTACTTCAACAAGGCCTACGCAAGCTTCTACCCGCTCACGCCGGAGGATGCGAGCGCCGTGCGCGACGGTGGCTCCGACGTCTGACGCTTCGTATAATCCTGCCGTCGTAGGAGTCTTCTGGGTTTGAGGAGGCACGATGGCGTACCCAACGACGTTTCGTTACACGAAGGATCACGAGTGGGTGGAGATCGAGGGCAAGCGGGCCCGCATCGGCATCACCGACCACGCCCAGGCTGAGCTGGGCGATGTCGTGTTCGTCGAGCTTCCCTCGGTGGGCGCCGTCGTGAAGAAGGGCGGCCAACTCGGGACGGTCGAGTCCGTGAAGGCGGTGAGCGACGTGTTCGCGCCGGTGGGCGGGAAGGTCGTCGAGGTGAACAAGGAACTCGAGACGTCGCCCGAGACCGTGAACCAGTCGCCGCACGCCGACGGGTGGCTCGCCGTGATCGAAATGTCCGACCCGGCCGACGCGAACGACCTCATGGACGCGGCCGCGTACCAGGCGCTCATCGGCTGAGAATCCAGGGACCATGCGCTACCTTCCGAACGCCGACGGCGACCGTCGGCAGATGCTCGAGGCGTTGGGGCTCCGAGACGTCGAGGAGCTCTTCTCGGACATTCCGGCCGCCGTGCTGGCGAAGTACGAGTCGACCGGGCTCGCGGCGAAGAGCGAGCTGGAAGTGCGCGACGCGCTCGAACGCGCCGCGGCCGCGAACGAGGGCTCGAGCCGCGTTTCTTTGCTCGGCGGCGGAATCTACGATCACTACACGCCGAGCCTTGTCGGGCACGTCCTCGCCCGCTCCGAGTTCTACACCGCCTACACGCCATACCAACCGGAGATCAGCCAGGGAACGCTCACGGCGATGTTCGAGTTCCAGACGCTCGTCTGTGAGCTTCTAGGAATGGAGCTTGCCAACGCGTCGATGTACGACGGCGCGACCGCGCTCGCCGAAGCCGTCCTGATGGCCGATCGGATACGCAAGCGGGGCCGCGTCGCGGTGGCTGCGAACGTGCTGCCGCAGTACCGGCGCGTCCTCGACACCTACGCGTGGGCGGCCGGGATCGAGATCGTCGACGTGCCGTTCGACGCGACGGGCCGCTGCGACTGGGCCAAGATTCCAGAAGATGTCTCCGGCCTCGTCGTGCAGACGCCGAACGCGTTCGGCGGGCTGGAATCGCTCGCCGGCGTCAAGGCCAAGCTCGGCGACGCCCTGCTCGTCGTTGCCACGTACCCGATCGCGCTCGGCCTCGTCGAGCCGCCGGGCTCGTTCGGCGCCGATATCGTGGTCGCGGAGGGGCAGTGCCTCGGCCTGCCGATGGGGTTCGGCGGCCCTCTGCTCGGCCTCTTCGCCACGAAGTCGGACTACCTCCGCCAACTTCCCGGGCGCGTCGCCGGACGCACCGTAGACGCCGACGGCAAGACGGGCTACACGATGGCGGCGCAGACGCGCGAGCAGCACATCCGCCGAGAACGGGCCACGTCGAACATCTGCACGAACTCCGCTCTCTGCGCGCTTGCGGCGACGGTCTACTTGGCGAGCGTCGGAGCCGACGGCCTGCGCCGGGTGGCGCAATTGAACCTCGCCAAGGCGCACTACCTGGCGGACGGCGTGCGAAGGATCCGAGGCGCCAAGCTCGTCTTCGACGCTCCGTTCTTCAACGAGTTCGTCGTGCGACTGGCGGAGCCGGCCGGGAACGCGCGCGCGAGGCTCGCGGAGGCGGGCTTCGTCGTCGACGATCCGGCGGAGCTCGAAGCGCTCGGCGTCGGGAACGCGCTGCGGTTCGCGGTGACTGAGCGGCGATCGAGATCCGAACTCGATCGCGCCCTCGCCGTTCTGGGAGGGAAGCGATGAAGACCCTGTTTGACTACGCGTCGCGCGAGTGCGCCGACGGCCTCTTCCCGGAGTGTGACGTCCCGTCCGCGGCGCCCTCCAGTGTTCTCGGCGCCGAGTTCGTCCGTTCCCGCGCGCCGCGGATCCCGAATCTGAGCGAGGGCGACGTGGCGCGGCACTATACGGCCCTGTCCAAGCTGAACTACGGCGTCGACGACGGCATCTACCCGCTTGGCAGCTGTACGATGAAGTACAACCCGAAGCTGAATGAGGATGCGGCCCGCATCTCTGGCTTCGCGAGCCTCCATCCGCGCGTCGACGTTTCGCTGGCGCAGGGCGCGCTCGGGCTTCTCTACGAACTCGGCAAGATCCTGAAGTCGGTGTCGGGCCTGCCGTCCGTCTCGCTCCAGCCGGTGGCCGGCGCGCACGGCGAGCTGCTCGGGATGTTCCTCTTCAAGCGCTACTTCGAGGCGCGGGGCGAGTCCGGGCGGAAGCGCATCCTCCTTCCGGACTCGGCGCACGGCACGAATCCCGCCTCGGCGGCGATCGCCGGTTTCTCCGTCACGGAGATCCGTTCGAACGAGCGCGGCACGGTGGACCTCGATGCCCTGCGCAAGGAGCTCGACTCGACCGTGGCCGGGATCATGCTCACGGTGCCCAACACGCTGGGCATCTTCGAGGAGAACATCCTCGAGGTGACGCGCCTGGTTCACGAGGCGGGCGGGCTCTGCTACTTCGATGGAGCGAACCTGAACTCGTTCATCGGCCGCGCCCGCCCGGGAGACATGGGCGCCGACGTCTTCCACTTCAACCTGCACAAGACCCTGTCCACGCCGCACGGCGGAGGCGGCCCCGGTGCAGGCGCCGTCGCCGTCTCCGCGCCGCTCGTCGACTTCCTGCCCGTGCCGCGCGTCGTCAAGGCGGGAGACGAGTACCGACTGGACTGGGATTGCCCGCGGTCGATCGGATCGATTCACGGGTTCTACGGAAACTTCCTCGTCGCCGTTCGCGCCTACGCCTACGTCCTGCAGTTGGGCGAGGAGGGGCTGCGCGCGGTGAGCGAGAACGCCGTCTTGAACGCGAACTACCTCATGGAGAGGCTCAAGACGACGTATCGGCTGCCGTACGACCGTCTGTGCAAGCACGAGTTCGTCCTGTCCGGAGAGGGGTTGCCGAATCATGTCTCGACGCTCGACGTCGCGAAGCGGCTGATCGACTACGGGGTTCACCCGCCGACGGTCTACTTCCCGCTCATCGTGCACGAGGCGCTGATGATCGAGCCGACGGAGACCGAAGGGCGCGAGGCGCTCGACCGGTTCGCCGAAATTCTGGAGACGATCGCCCGCGAGGCGGCCGAGCACCCCGAGCTCTTGCACGACGCGCCGAGGAACGCCCCTGTCCGGCGACTCGACCAGACGCAGGCGGCGAGGAATCCTGTCCTCACGTACCCGTTCCGCGCTGAAGGCTAGTTGGCCAGCGAGCCGGCCGGTCGGCTAGCGAGCGACGAGACCGGCGATTTCCGCGGCGGCGGCCTGGCAGACCGCATCCGCCAGGTGGGCGTCCTCGGCCTCCACGAACACGCGAACCATCGGTTGGGTTCCCGACGGCCGCAAGACCGCGCGGCCTCGCCCGCCCAGTTTCGCCTCGGCGCGGCGCGCGACGTCGTCGAGCGGGATCGACCTGGCCTTCTCCGCCGTGGGGCACGCGACGTTCTCCTGGCTCTGGGGATAGAGGGCGATGCCTCGCGCCAGCTCCTCGACGCTCTTTCCCGCGTCGTGTGCGATCTCGAGCAGTTGTACGACAGTCAGGATCCCGTCCCCCGTCGGGGCGTGGTCGGCGAAGATGATGTGGCCGGACGGCTCGCCGCCGATGCGCGCCCCGTTGGCAAGCATGGCCTGCGCGACGTGTCGGTCGCCGACAGGCGTCCGAACCATGCCGATTCCTCGTTCGGCAAGGAACTTCTCGAGGCCGAAGTTGGACAGGATGGTCCCGACGACGAGCGCGGGATAGAAGTTGCCTCGAGCCAAACGATGGGCGGCGACGATGCCGATCATCTGGTCCCCGTCGATCGTCTGACCCTGCGACGAGACGAGGAGCACGCGGTCCCCGTCGCCGTCGAACGCCACGCCCAGATCGGCCCTCTCGCGCAGCACGGCGGCGCGTACGGCTTCTAGATGGGTCGAGCCGCAGTCGACGTTGATCCTCGCTCCGTCCGCCGCCGCGTGCAACTCGATGACGCGCGCCCCGAGATGGCGAAAGACGCGCGGCGCGATGGAGCCCGTAGCTCCGTAGGCGCAGTCGACGACGAGCGTCAGACCGGATAGGTCGACGTCGTCGCCCTCGATCGTTCCGGTGAGGAAGGCGGCGTACCGGGTCGCGGCGACATCGAGCGTCTCGATCCGTCCCACGCGACGCTCACGCGCGGCTTCTCGCGGCGCGTCGAGGGCCGACTCGACCTCTTCCTCCTCCTCCACGGTGAGCTTCTGGCCCGTGCGAGAGAAGAACTTGATCCCGTTGTCCTCGGGCGGGTTGTGCGACGCGCTCAGCACGGCCCCGAGGTCGGCGCCCTCGTCCTTGATCAGGAACGAGATGGCCGGCGTCGGGATGATCCCCGCGAGCGACGCATCGACTCCCGCCGAGGCGAATCCGGCGGCGAGGGCCGCCTCGAGCATCGGCCCGCTCGTTCGCGTATCGCGGCCGACGATCACGTGCCCGCCGGCCGGCAACAGGGCCGCGGCCGCGGCGCGCGCCAACGCCAGCGCCAGCTCCGGGGACAACTCGACGTTGGCGACTCCCCGAACGCCGTCGGTTCCGAAGAGACGCGTCACGGCGCCACCCACCTGCCCGAAGCGGAGACGAGAGGCGTCGGGAACGCCATGGGATAGAGGAACTCGCCCGCGACCGCGACGGCCACCCGTGACCCGATCGGCACCTCGAGGGAAACGCCGCCGCCGGCGAAGACGGACGGGAGCGCGCGAGCGAAGTCGAAGTACGATGCGCCCGCCGTGATGCGGAGCGACGTGGCGCCCGCGCCCTCCTGGCCGGCCAGACGCAGGTCGTAGGACGCGCTGAGCACCGCTCCGCCCCCCCTCGCGAGCAAGAGGGATCCGGACACGGCGCCGAGCGGGAAGTCCCCGCTCACCTCGACTCCGACCAGCAAGGGCAGGTCTCCGAGGGGCAGAACGACGCGCAGACCGACCGACCGCAAACCCGCGGACGACGCGGCGTACCCCGTGGCGAGAAGGGCGAAGAGCGCGAGAAGGTAGATCCAGCGGCGGTTCATCGCTGCGAGTCTATCCGAATCGGGAGGGGCGAGCTACGGAAGGAGCCGTACGAGGTCGCCGACGGACGGCGCTGCGTCCCCGGCGCAGATCCCGGTCGACGCCATCTCGCGCACCTCGACGATTTCGATCTCGCCCTTCACGGCGAGGATCTCGTAGGACGCGATGGCCTGCGTCTCAGGGTCGAACGCGAGGTCCTCGACCGCGAGGATCTCGAACCGGTCGCCGACGGCGACGCCGCGGAGAGATCCCACATTGATGCTCGCGCGTCCGTCGGGGAAGACCGAAGCGATCTGCCCGAGGAGGGCCGTCCCGCACTCGAGCGGCCCAGCGGCTGCGGCGAGTTCGCCCGCTTCGGCCTCGCCGAGAAGCAGGGCCGGAAGGAGGAGAGCGGCGAGCTGCACGATGGCGTCGTCGATCGCCATGCCGACGGCGTCGCCGTTGAACGCTTCCGAGCCCACCGTGATTTGATCCAGAGAGGGGAGGACCACGCTGAGTCCCGGGCGGATCTGGAAATCGACGGCGTCCGCCAGGCTCTGCCCGACGCGCAGGCGGGCCGTGTAGATGCCGAGCGGCACGGAGGTCCCGAGCGCGTCGCGCTGGTTCCACACCCAGGTCTCGCACTCCCCGCGCGGCACGAACCGCCAGCCGAGCCAGCGCATGAACGTCCCGTCGCTCGCGTACACCTCGAGTCCGAACCATCCGGACAGGGAGTCGTTGCGGTAGGCGATGGAGACGAGCTCGCCCTCGGCGTACGCATCCCGTTCCGAGACGAGCCCGCCGCTGCACGTGTCGCGGTCCGGGGCGGAGAACTGGCTCCCGAAGTACAGAGACAGGCTCGTCTCGCCCTTGCCGCGCCCACTCGCCTCCTCTTCGCGATACGGATTCCCGGACGCGTCCATGACCCAGGCGGACAGCTCGACGGAAGCCTGCGCGCTGGAGAGGCGCGCGATCCCCAGGAGTTCGAGCGTCTGGCTCTCGACCGTGACGCCCTCGACGGCGCCGGAGACGACGAAGTCGACCCCGAGGGCCCGTGCGGCAGACGAGAGGCCTGCCGCCGTGGTGGGATCGACTCCCGCTTCCTGCATCCAGGCGTCCAGGTCCCCCTGGCCGATGACGCGGACCCCGCCGGCGGACAGCTCCTTGGCCAGTTTGTCTGCGACGCCGCTGCCGAGGTGGTCGAGATGCGCGTGGCTGCGGTCGTCGAACTCGACGACCGCGACGCGCGGCGACTCCTCCGCCTTGGACGAGGCGTTGTCCGACTTCGCCAGCGCGGGCACGACAACGAGGATCGCGATCACGAGCCCCACAGCGAAGCGTCCGAGTTTCCTCATGCTTGACCTCCCGGCCGTGCATATCTACACGCGCCGGGCGACGTGGTTTCGCCCCTTGACTAGATCTCGCCCCAGTTTCGCCCCGTCGATACCTTCACCTCGAGCGGCACACGCAGCGGCATCACCTGCTCCATGCTACTGCGGATCGCTCTTCCGATCTCCTCTGCCGCGTCCGCACGGACCTCGAAGACGAGTTCGTCGTGAATCTGGAGGAGCATGGCCGCCGGCCAGTCCTCCGCGGCGGCGCGCCGGTCGATGTCGATCATCGCCAGCTTGATGAGATCGGCCGCGCTGCCCTGAATCGGCGTGTTCACGGCATTGCGCCGGTCGAAGTTGCGCCGGGCCACGTTGCGCGACCCGATGTCGCGAAGCGGGCGCCGCCTTCCGAGGAGGGTCTCGGCGTACCCGGTCTCGGTGGCCCGGCGCACGCACTCGTCGACGAACGCGCGCACGTCGGGGTAGGCGGCGAAGAAGCGATCGATGTACGCCTTCGCCTCGCCGGCCGGCGCGCCGATCTCCTTCCCGAGTCCAAACGCGCTGATGCCGTACAGAATGCCGAAGTTGATGCGCTTCGCTGCGTCGCGCTGCGCCGGGCTGACCGCGGCTTCCGGAACTCCAAACACGACGCTCGCGGTGAGGCGGTGCAGATCCAGTCCGCGGCGGAACGCGTCGATGAGGTTCGCGTCTTCCGACATGTGCGCCAGGACCCGCAACTCGATCTGCGAGTAGTCGGCGCCGAGCAGAACGCAGCCCTCGGGCACCACGAACGCCTGGCGGATCCGGCCGCCCACCTCGGTGCGGGTGGGGATGTTCTGCAGGTTGGGGTCCGACGACGAGAGGCGGCCCGTCGCCGTCGACGTCTGGTGGAAACTCGTGTGGATGCGTCCGGTCTTCGGGTGGACGGCCTTCGGCAGTTGGTCGATGTACGTCGAGAGGAGCTTGACCACCTCTCGATACGCGATGAGCTTGCCTGGAAGTGGGTGCGCGATTGCGAGCTCGGCGAGAACGTCGGAGCTCGTCGAGGGTCCCGTCTTCGTGCGTGCGACGACCGGCAATTGGAGGCGATGAAACAGGATCTCGGCAACCTGCTTCGGGGAGTTGGGGTTGAACGGACCGCCGGCGATGTCGAACAGGTCGGCCTCGAGGATCTCCAGCTCACGGCGCAGCGCAACTCCCTGCTCGGCGAGGACGGCGCAATCGACGAGAATGCCCTGTCGTTCCATGCGCGCGAGCACGGGGAGAAGGGGAATCTCGACCTCGTCGAACAGCCGCGCGAGGCCTCCCTCCCGCAGCCCGGCGGACAGGAGTGGGTGGAGGCGCTGGACGACCTCGGCGTCTTCCGCCGCGTACTGCGTCGCCGCTTCGACCGAGACGGCGGCGAAGGATCCGTCCTTCCCCGCCACATCAGCGTACGACACGGCGTCCTGGCCCAGGTAGATCCGCATGAGGGTTGCCAGATCGTTGTGGCGTTCGTCCGGGCGGAGGAGGTGGGAAGCGATCATCGAGTCGAACGAGATGCCGCGGACCGGGACGCCGAACCGTTCGAGGATCGTGAGGTCGTACTTGAGGTTCTGCCCGATCTTCTCCGGACGGGGCGAGGCAAGGAAGGGGCGCAGGGCGTCGAGGACGCGCGCGAGCGGGAGCTGCGGCGGGGCGCCCAGGGCGTCGTGTCCGACGGGGATGTAGTACCCGAGGAAGGGACGAGGCGAGACGGCGATCCCCACGATGGCGGCGTCCATCGGATCGCGGCTCGTGGTCTCGAGGTCGAGCGAGATCCGCTCGGCCTCGCGCAGTTCGGCGACGACCTCTTCCAGGGCCCCTTCGTCGAGCACGGTGCGGTAGTCGCACGACGTCCCCGGCGCGCTCTGGGGCGGCTGCGGCGCGAGGCGCGCGCCGGTCGGCCGCGCATCGGCTTCCTGCGTGGCGCCTAGCTCCTGCAGGGCCGAACGAAACCCAACGCGGGAGAAGAAGGCGTGCGCCTCACCCTCTCGGATCCCGCGCAGGCGGCACTGCGACAAGACGTCGCCCGCCGCGGCATCGGTCCGCAGGCGCACGAGGCGTTGCGCGAGGCGCGCCGTCTCCGCGCCCTCAACGAGCGCTCGGCGGATGCGCTCGTTCTTCACGCGATCCACCTCGCGCAAGAGGGTGTCGAGCGAGCCGAAGTCGGCCAGGAGTCGCGCCGCCGTCTTCTCTCCGACGGCTGGCACGCCGGGCACGTTGTCCGACGCGTCGCCGACCAGGGCGAGGAAGTCCACGATCTGCTCGGGGAACACGCCGTACTGGGCGTGGACTCCCTCTCGGTCGAGCTCCTGATTGGCGTCCGCTGCACTGCTCCCACTCGGCCGCAAGAGGGAGATTCGCTCTCCCACGATCTGGGCCATGTCCTTGTCCGACGTCGAGATGAGGCAGCGGAGACCGGCGGCGGCGGCCCGAAGCGCGAGCGAGGCCAAGACGTCGTCGGCCTCGACGCCCGCCTCCGCGAGGACGGGGACGCCGAGGACGTTGCAGAGCTCGATGACGAGCGGCATCTGTTCCTCGAGGTCCTCCGGCATCGGCTTGCGGGTCGCCTTGTAGTCCCCGTGCAGCTCGTGGCGGAACGTCACCCCGCCAACGTCGAAGGCGGCCGCCACGTACTGCGAGGGGTAATCGCGCATCGCGCGAAGGATGGCGCGCCAGAAGCCATAGAGCGCGTTGACGGGGCGGCCGTCGGGCCCCGTCAGGTCGCGGATCGCGTAGTACGCGCGGTAGGCGAGCGAGTGCCCGTCGAACAGGAGGAGCCGGCCCTCATCGAGCGGCCCGGTCAGTCTGAGCAATCTCTCATAGGTAGACGTCGTCGACTCCTTCCGGACTTCGTGCATCGAGGAGATAGCACAGAGCGAGGGCCAGGCCGTCGGCCATGTCGTCGGGGCGCGGCAGCTCGGCCAGACGCAGCAAGCGCTGGACCATCGCTTGGACCTGCGCTTTCTGCGCCTTCCCGTACCCCGTGATGCGCTTCTTGACCTGGAGAGGCGTGTAGCCGCGCACGGGCACGCCCGCCGAGGCCACGAGCAGCGCGCCGCGGGCCTCCGCCGTGCGCATGGCCGTCTGCGCGTTCGTCGCGAAGAAGACCTCTTCGATCGCGATGCCGCACGGTCGGTAGGTCTCGACCAGCTCGCGCGCTTCGTGCGCCAGCTCTCTGAGGCGCTCCGAACGCGGACGGTCACTCGCGGTTCGGATCACGCCTCCCGCTCGCACGCGCCAGCCTTCGTCCGTCAGCTCGACCACGCCGTATCCCGTCACGGCGAGGCCGGGATCGAAGCCGATGGCGATGAGGGCGCTCATGGCCGAAGGATGTCTCCCAAGCGGCGCGTCCCCGGGTCGCGCTCGGGGCAGGCGTGGGACGGATCCTCGTTGAGGTCCGCGCCGCACTTCGGGCAGAGGCCACGGCAGTCGGGGCGGCAGAGGACGTTCGGGTTGTGCGCCGACAGGAGAAGCGAGACCGCCGCCGGGCGGACGTCCACGGCGTCGGCGGTCGGAGGAATCGGCACCGTGAACGACTCGCGGAGCGAGAAGGGGGCTTCGATGGGCAGGAGGCAACGGCCGCAGGGCTGCGCGATCGTCGTGGTCATCTCGACATCGATGTAGAGCGTGGCCAACTGCGCGAATCCCTGCCCGCGCATGTGAATCTCTCCCACGACGCGGAGGTCGTCCGCCTCCCCCGGGACCGGAGCGAGAACGACGTCGATCGGAATGCGCCGGCCCGGCTGCGCAACGAACTCAAGCACGTTGAGCGCCATCTCTTCCTCCTCTCCCTTGGTGGGAGGCAGGACGGGACCTGCCTCCCTACCGTCGCAAGAGGCGGGCTCGGACCTGCCTCCGCTACTTCCGTAGGAGGCGGGCTCGGACCTGCCTCTGCTACTTCCGTAGGAGGCAGGCTGGAACCTGCCTCTCGTCCCTTCGCAAGAGGCGGGCTCGGACCTGCCTCCCTACCGTCGCAAGAGGCGGGCTCGGACCTGCCTCCCTACCGTCGCAGGAGGCGGGCTCGGACCTGCCTCCCTACCGTCGCAGGAGGCGGGCTCGGACCTGCCTCCCTACCGTCGCAAGAGGCGGACTCGGACCTGCCTCCCTACCGTCGCAGGAGGCGGGCCGTGTCCGCCGCTCGCCTTCCTTCCTTCACATCGTGGACGCGGAGCACGTCGGCGCCGTACGCGACGGCGACTGCCTCCGCGGCGATCGTGCCTTCGAGTCGATCGTCGACGGAGAGGCCGAGGATCTCTCCGAGGAACGACTTGCGCGACACGCCGACGACCACCGGGTACCCCGACGCCGCGATGCGCCCCACATTCCGCAAGAGGGCCAGATTGTGTTCGAGCCGCTTGCCGAAGCCGATCCCAGGATCGATCCAGATCCGATCGCGCGCGATGCCGCGCTCCATGGCGCAGCGTGCCCTGTCGACGAGAAAGTCGAGCACCTCGCAGACCACGTCCGCGTACTGGGGCGCTGTCTGCATCGTCGCCGGTGTCCCCTGCATGTGCATCAGAATCACTAGAGCGTCGCGCGCGGCGGCGAGGTCGGCCATGTCGGGATCCGCCTGCAGCGCGCTCGTGTCGTTGATGATCGATGCTCCGCAATCGAGCGCGGCGCGCGCTACTTCCGCCTTCGCCGTGTCAATCGAGACGAGGACGTCGAACTGGTCGCAGATCCGCTCGATGACGGGCGCAGTCCGCTCGATCTCTTCGGCGGTGGTTACGGGCTGCGACCCTGGCCTCGTCGACTCGCCGCCTACGTCCAGGATGTCCGCGCCGTCGGCGATCATCCTCTCCGCGCACTCCACGGCAAGGCGCGGCGACAGCGTGCGGCTGGCCGGGAAGAACGAGTCCGGCGTCGCGTTGAGGACGCCCATGACCAAGACTCCGTCTCGCTCTTTCGCCCACCGCGCGAGGTCCACCATAGAGCGGGAGTATACCATGGGGCCCACGCGAGATTGGAAGTGCAGTTTGACGCACTCAGAGCCCCCACCTACAATCTCGCCCGAGACGCAAGACAGGGGTGATGATCATCGCTAAGGTGCTGTTGACGTCAACAATCGAGAAGCTGGGTCACGTGGGTGAGGTCGTCGAGGTCGCCGAGGGCTACGCGCGCAACTACCTCTACCCGCGCGGCCTTGCCATGGAGCCCACCGCGCACAACGTGGGGAAGTTCGCCAAGGAGCGCGCGGCGCACGAAGCCGAGCTGCAGAAGCGTGAGGAGAAGGCGAAGGCCCTCCGCAACCAGCTGGCCGACCAGACGTTCGTTTTCGTGCGCAAGGCGCACGGGGATCAGCGGCTCTACGGCTCGGTGCGGATGGAGGAGATCGCGGCGCAGATCGCCGCCTGCTGCGGCGAGACCATCGAACCGTCGCGCATCCGTTCTCAGAGCCCGATTGACACGCTCGGCCCGCACACCGTCACGGTCACCTTGTACAAGGACATCACGGCCGACGTGCGCGTCCGCGTGGATGAGGAGGCGCCGCAGCAGAAGGAGGCATAGCCCGCGATGAGGAGCGGGTGGCTGGGGGGGATCGCGGCCTGCTTGGTCGCGGTCGCGGCGTGGGGCGCCGAGGTCTCCGTGACTCTCAATGGGCGCCCCGTCTCACTTCTTCCCCCGGCGCGCGCGGAAGGCCAGTCCATCCTCGTCCCCCTCTGCGAGTTCGCGCCCCTGCTCGGCGTCGAACCGGCCTTTCACGATGGTCGCTGGTCGCTCCGCTGGTGTGGCGGCAGCGCGCCACTGGACTCGACGGGAGCCCATCTCATCGCCGGCTCCGTCTACGTTTCGCTCGAGGATCTCGTGGCGCGCGTGGGGGGGCGGATGTCCCGCTCGAGCGGCCGCGCCGAGGTGTGGGTGGAGACAGCGGGGCTCATCGGGCTCGAAGCCCGCGAGGGTGAGCTCGTCTTGCGGTTCGATCGCTTCGCTCCGATGTTCGTCACGCGGGAAGGCGGGAGCGACGTCGTCCGGTTCATTGGCTGCGCTCTCGCCGTGGAAGAGGCGGACGTGACTTTTGGCTCGGAGAGCGTCGCGCGCGCCCGCGTCACGACGGTCGATGACTCGACGTGCGAAGTCCGGGTCACGTTCCTCGAAGAGGCGGCGCTCGGCGTCCGCCGCCTGGAGGCCGACGGAGCGTACAGCGTCCATCTCTATCCGACCGAAGCCGCTTCGCACGCGTTCACGACGGAACTCGGGCGCGGTCTCGCGTACTTCGAAGGCGATGTCCCCACGCCGGCCGGCCCGGCCCGCGTTGCCTACATCTCGCTCGCCGACTGGCGCGGGCGCGCCGACGTCCGGCCGCTTCTCCCTCCGGGCGGGGCGGGGACGAGCTCGGGCATCTGGGACATGCTGGGCGCATCTGGGGCGGTAGCCGGGCTCACGTCGCGAAGCGGCACGGATGGCGGACTCGTCGTGATCGATCGAATCCCGTTCTTGTTGGGCGAGCCGGGCACGGCGGCGCTCGGCATCGACATCCTTGGGTCGCTCCGCCCGCTCGCTCCGGAGCCCGCCGTCTACGCCTCTTTCGGAGCGAGCCGAGTTCCGCTCGACGGCGTCGATCGGCCGATTGGCTACGACGAGCTCGTCGGATACCCGGCCGGCTACGCGGGGAGCATCGCGCGCGGCTTCCCGGGAACATTCCGCGTTATCCGCCTGCGCGAGGGAGTTGTCGCGTCGATCGTCGAGGCGACGTACGTCGTCGCGGACCCGTCGGCCTCGCTCCTCGTCGCGTCCGGTCTCGCGCGAGGCCGCCTCGAGGGGCTGTCGATCGGCGATGTCGCATCGATCGGCTGCGACGTGGATCCCGGGGAGCGTTCGATCGCGAGCGCTCTCTCGATCGATGGGACCCTCTGGTGGGACGGCGAGCCGCTCTCGGGGGCGTGGAGCGCGGCGCCCGCATGGAGCATCGCGGGGACGGACTGGCAGGGAGGCCTGTTCCTCATGCGTGTGGTGTGCGATGCTGAGATAGCCGTCGCGGACCTCCAGGCGATCCTGGCCCTCCTTCCCACCCTGGCGCGCGACGTGCTGATCTTGGAGAGAGGCGGAGCGGCTGCGCTCGGGCTCGCCGTCGGAACGTACTCCGCGCTGTGGGGTGACACGAGGCCGTCCTCGGTCGCGCTGGGGGTCTTCCTCGAGTGAACTTGAAGAGGAGCCTCGCGCGAGACGTTCTCCTGATGGCATTCGCCACCGCCGCCTCGCGCCTGCTCGGCCTCGTGCGCGATGCCTCGATCGCCAACCAGTTCGGCGCGACCGCCACGTACGACGCCTTCCTGATCGCATTCTACGTGCCGCAGCTCCTGCGCCAGCTCCTCGCGGAGGGATCGCTATCCACGGCGTTCGTTCCCTTGTACGCCAGCCTGCGCGAGAAGGAGGAAGACGCCGATCATTTCGCGAGCAGCGTCTTGTCGTGGCTTGTGGTCCTCTTCCCGATCGTGTGCGCGGGCGGCATCCTTCTGGCGCCGTGGTACATGCCGTTCCTCGCGAGCGGCTTCCCCGCGGAGAAGGCGTCGTTGGCCGTGTCGCTCGCCCGGTGGCTCTTCCCCGTCATCGCGCTCGTCGGGTTCGGCGCGGTCTTCATGGGGATTCTCAACGCGCGGGGGCGGTTCTTCTCCGCGTCGTTTTCCTCGGTGTGGTTCAACATCGGGGTCATCCTTGGGGCGCTCGTCGCGGCGCCGCACTGGCCCGGGCTGCCCATCTACGGGCTCGTGGCGGGCGCGCTCGTTGGGGCGGGGGGACAGGCGCTGTCGCAGCTCCCGTCGCTGCGCCGCGTCGGGTTCCGTTTCTCCTTCCGCGTCTGGCCCATCCACCCCGACGTGATCGTGCTTGCTCGCCGCATGTTGCCCGCCGTCGTCGTCCTCGCCATGGCGGACATCAATGTCCTGATCGACAGCAAGTTCGCGTCCTACCTGCCCGACGGAAACATCGCATCGCTGCAATACGCGATGCGCCTGTTCCAGCTTCCGCTCGGCGTGTTCGCCGTCAGCATCGGGACGGCGCTGTTGCCGCGTCTCGCCGTGGCTGAGTCGAAGGGCGATCCCGGCCGGTTCCGGAGCCACTTCGGGGACGGCCTCGCGGCAACGGCCCTCATCCTCGTCCCGGCGACGGTCGGCCTGGCCCTGATGGGGAACGACGTGATCGGTCTCTTGTTCCAGCGCGGCCAGTTCACCGCGGCGGACACGACCCGCACGGCCGCCGTCCTGGTCGCCTACTGCTTCGGCCTGCTCGCCTACGGGTGGGACTACGTGGGAGTCCGTGCCTGCTACGCGCTCGGCCGGACGAGCCTTCCCATCGTCGGTGCGGTCGCGGCAATGGCCGTGAACGCCCTGCTCGACGCTGCCTTGGTCGGACCCTATGGGGCACCGGGGCTGGCATTCGCCTCGGCGGCTTCCGGCGCGGTCGACGCCGGCATCCTGCTCTTCTTCTTGCGGCGTCGCGTGGCATGGCGGCCGCTCTGGCGCCACCTCGTCCTCATCGCGTGCGGGTCGGCGGCCATGGGCGCCGGGGTGTGGGCGGTGCGCCGTGCTCTTACGCAGGCTGGGATGGTGGCAGCCGTGCTCGTCCCGATCGCGGCCGGCCTCCTCCTCTATGCCGCCTTCGTCCGAGCGACGCCGCTCTGGCGCCTCGTACGGCGCACGGCGGGTGAAGCGGACGCGCCGCAGGGATCGGCTAGAGCGTGAGGCCGCTCGCGAAGGCGCGAGCCCAGTGATCGGTCGAGCGGATGGAGTCGAGCGTGGCGGGCACGTCGCCGTCGGCGCGCTCGCGCGCCCATGCGGCAAGCGTGGCTTCGAGGCCGCGATCGAGTCCGCCGAAGGGGATCTCCCCCTCGAGGAACCTTGCCACGAGGACTTCATCTGCCGCGTTGACCGCCGCGGTGGCCGTTCCCCCCGCGTGCGCTGCTGCGAGGACGGTGCCGAAGGCCGGGAACGCCTCGCGATCTACGGGTCGGAACTCCAGTCGCCCGACCCGGGCGAGGTCGAGTTGCGGCAGGCCGGTCGAGACGCGCTCAGGGTACGTGAGCGCGTACTGGATAGGGATCCGCATGTCGTGCGCGGCGGCTTGCGCGATGAGCGACCCGTCGCTGAACTGGACGAGGGAGTGGAGGATGGACGCGGGATGAATCACGGCGTCGATCCGCTCGTACGGCACGTCGAACAGGTAGTGCGCTTCGATGACCTCGAACGCCTTGTTGACGAGCGTCGCGGAGTCGATCGTGATCCGCTTTCCCATCGACCAGGTCGGGTGGCGGAGCGCGTCTCGTGCTGTGGCTGTCGCCCGATCCGCCCTGCCCAGATCGAGGAACGGCCCCCCCGACGCGGTGAGAACGAGCCGGTCCACGTCGGCGCGGCGGCCCGCGTCGAGGCACTGGAGGAGAGCGCTGTGCTCGCTGTCGATCGGCAGGATCCGTCCCCCGCCTGCGCCCAGCGCGTCGCGCACGAGATCGCCTCCCGTGACGAGACTCTCCTTGTTGGCCAAGGCAAGCGTGCGGCCTCGCGCGAGCGCGGCGAGCGTCGCAGGAAGCCCGGCGGCGCCGACGACCGCATTGACGACCACGTCGACCTCGTCGAGCGAGGCTAGGGCGACGAGGCCGTCTTCGCCGGCGAGCACGCGCAGCCCGGGAAACCTCCGCCGGACATCTTCCGCGGCCCGCTCGTCGGCGAGCGACACGACCTCCGGGCGAGCAGATTCGATCTGCTCGGCCAGGAGACGGCTGTTCCTGCCCGCCGCCAGGGCGACGACGCGAAACGGCCGGCCGACCTTGCAGAGGCGCGCCACGACGTCGAGCGTCTGGACGCCGATCGAACCCGTGGACCCAAGGAGGACGAGGTTCGTCTGGGGACTCATCCGCTGGCCGGGGCCGGGAGGAGCTGCGCGAGGAGGCGCGTGAGGTGGTCGCCCGAGATCTCTTCGCGCGCCAGGACTTCGGCGGCGAGGTGGTCGAGAGCGTCGCGATGCTGCGTGAGCAGAGCCTTCGCCTTTTCGTACGCCCCGAGCAGGAGGTTGCGGATCTCGCGGTCCGCGAGCGACGAGGTCTCCTCGGAGTGGTCGTTCGCCTTCACGATGTCCTCGCCGAGGAAGACGTTCACGCGGTCGCTCCCGAGGCTGATCGGCCCCAGGTGCTCGTTCATGCCCCACTCGATGACCATCTTCGTCGCAAGGCGCGTCGCTTCCTTGAGGTCGCTCGCAGACCCGGCGGCGAACTCCTCGAAGACGACCTCTTCCGCGGCTCGCCCGCCGAGCATGGCCGCCAGCTCGCTCTTGAACTCCTGTTCGGTCGGGTTGAACCGCTCCTCGAGCGGCAGCGACTGCGACACGCCCATCGAGCCGTGGGAGCGCGGCAGGATCGAGATCTTGTGCACGACCATGTCGTACGGCTTCAGCAAGAAGCCGAGGAGCGTGTGGCCGCTCTCGTGGTAGGCCGTCAGCCGCCGCTCCTTGTCTGTCGGGACGACGCTCTTCCTGCGGAGCCCGAGGTACAGGCGATCGGTGGCCTCCTCGAAGTCGGACATCTCGATCTGTTCCTTGTCCTTGCGAGCCGCCAGGAGCGCGGCCTCGTTGCACAGGTTCCGTAGGTCGGCGCCGACGAACCCGGGCGTCTTCCGGGCGAGGACTTCGGGGTTCACGTCGGCGGCGACCTTGCGCGACTTCAGGTGCACGTTGAGGATGGCGACCCGGTCGCGCAGAGCGGGGAAGGGCACCTGCACGCTGCGGTCGAAGCGCCCGGGGCGCAGGAGCGCGGGGTCTAGGACGTCGGGACGGTTCGTCGCGGCCAGAATGATGATGCCGCGGTTCGACTGGAAACCGTCCATCTCGGCGAGGAGCTGGTTCAGCGTCTGCTCGCGCTCGTCGTGGCCGCCGCCCAGCCCGGCGCCGCGCTTGCGGCCGACGGCATCGATCTCGTCGATGAACACGATGCACGGCGAGTTCGCCTTCGCCTTCTCGAACATGTCGCGCACGCGCGCCGCTCCGACTCCCACGAACATCTCGACGAAGTCGGACCCGCTGATCGAGAAGAACGGGACCTTCGCCTCGCCGGCGATTGCTTTGGCGAGCAGCGTCTTGCCCGTTCCCGGAGCGCCGACGAGCAGGATACCCTTCGGTATCTCCGCTCCCAGCTTCGAGAAGCGCCGCTGGTCCTTCAGGTACTCGACGATCTCCTGAACCTCTTCCTTGACCTCGTCGATTCCGGCGACATCTGCGAACGTCGTCTGGGACGCGTCCGGCGCGACGAGCTTCGCCTTGGACTGGCCGAACGTCAGGGCGCCGGCGCCGGTCTGCGTTCGACGCATCAGATAAACCCAGACTCCGATGAGGAGGACGATCGGAAGGACGGAGATGAGCAGGGTGAGCAGGACGCCGCTGGACGACGGCTCCTCGTAGGTCACCGTGGCCGTGCTGGAGTTGAGAAGGTCCTGATAGGCTGCGACGTCCGGCGGCATGCGCACGACAACGGTTCCCGCTTCACTCACGCCGTCGCGCGTCAAGACGACGGTTCCCACGTCGTCGCGAATGTTGACGCGAAGGACGCCTCCCGCGCGCAACTGGTTCGCGAACTCCGAGAAGGGGATCTCGTCGATCGCCGTGCGGTTGGCGTTCCAAGACTGCAGAGCGATGAAGACGACGATGATCAGGATCGTGATGAAAGCGAGGTTGCGTAGGTTGCGATTGCGCATGTCCCTCACTGGATCTTTCGACATAGACGGCTCCTCAATCGAGCGCGATTGTACCCCCGCCCTCGGAAGGCGTCAAAGATAGTTCAGATAAAGGTTACCGCTGCGTCCCGTCCCTCGCCCCGCCGTGGCGGACGAGCTTGCGCCACACCTGGAGGCGCGGGAACTTCGGCTCTTGCCCGCGCAGAAGGCGCCGAAGGTTCGCGCGGTGCGTCACGGTGATGAACCCCGCGACGAGCGCGGTGATTCCGACGAGGAGCGGATAGCTGAGATCGTCGTGGGACGGAGGCAAGAAAAGGGCGGCGACCGGCGCCGTCCACGCGCCGACAAGCGACCCGAGCGATACCCAGCCGGACGCCAGGATGACAAGAAGGAACGCTCCGGCGGCGATCGAGACGGGGATGGGCGCAACGGCGAAGAACACGCCCGCCGCCGTGGCCACTCCCTTTCCGCCGCGGAAGCCGATGTAGACGGGGAAGACGTGGCCGAGGATGGCGGCCAGGCCGCAGAAGATGGACGCCGCGGCCAAGCTCACGGGAAGCTCCGAGGCCGCGATCCGCGGCAAGACCGCCGCGGCGACGGCGCCCTTCGCTATGTCGAGCAGGAGGACGGCGATTCCTATGCGCCAGCCGAGGACCCGCCAAGCGTTCGTGGCGCCCGCGTTACCGCTTCCCTCAAGCCGGACGTCCACGCCGCGAAGGAGCTTGCCGAGGACGACCGACGATGGGAAGGCACCGAGGAGGTACGCGAGGACAAGGTCGAGCGCGAGGATCACGCCGCGAGCACCTCGGCGATGGCGCGTTCCACTCGGGCGCGGTCCAAGGTCGCGATGACCGCGCCGCCGGGTCCGGAGTGGCTTCCGAGTGCGGGGCCTGCGTGGGCGAGCAGGACCTCAGAAGTCGGGAAGACGCGGCGGAGTTCCGCCTCGTAGCGGGCCGCGAGGTCGGGCGCCTCGGAGTGGCTGACGACGAACAGGGGATCCGCGGAGTGACGCGCCTGTCGCAGCGCGAGTCGCACGGCGCGACGCTCGGCCGCCCGCCGCCCGAAGGTCTTCCCGGATGGGACGACGCGTCCGTCGGCCATCGTGAGCGTCGGCAAGAGCCTGAGGACTCTGGCGATCCGCCCGCGGAGCGGCGAGAGTCGCCCGCCGAGAACGAAGTAGCGGACCGTGGGGACGTAGACGTGCACGGAGACGCCCTCGGCGGCAGCCTGCGCGACGCGCGACGCGCCGGCGGCGTCGAGTCCGGCCTCCAGCGCCCGCGCGGCCGCCCAGACGACGCAGGCTTCTCCTGCCGACGCGCTTCGGCTGTCGATCACGTCGATCCGCGCGCCGGTCTCGTCGGAGACCTGCCGCGCGGCGCGGCGCGCGGAGTCCGCAGTTCCCGACACGCCCGAAGACACGTGAACCGACACGATGGAAGCGAACCGTCGCGCCAGGAGGCGGTAGAGCGTCTCGAACTCCGCCGGCCCCGGCTGCGACGTCTTCGGCGGCGTCGAGGTGCTCGTCAGCCAGTCGTAGAAGCGGCGGGGGGTGATGTCGATGCCGTCGGCGTACGGGACTTCGTCGAGCGTCACGCGGAGCGGCACGACATGGATGCGCCGAGCCGTCGTGTACGCGATCGGTAGGTCGCAGACGGAGTCCGTGACCAACGCCGTGCCGCAGCGACACGTCGCGGCGCCGGTTGCGGCCAGGTTCCGCCACATGTCGTCGACCTTGGTTGACGAGAGCGCGCCGAGATCTGCCAGGGCCTCGGTCGCGAGGGCGGGGACATTCGTGTGGACGTGAACGTGAAGGGTTTCTTCCGTTCCGGCGGCGACCGCCGAATCACCAAATGAGGACAACAGGTCGAGCACCCGAGATCGGTCGAGGGCGGGTCCGCGCAAGACGGCCTCAGTGCAGTAGCGAAAGTCGACCGGCCCCTCCAACGCGGCAGCCTCCAACTCGGCGGGCACAGAGATCTCCAGCGGTTCTGCCGGTTCGTCGTGGGCCGGCTCTTGCGCGAGATGCTCTCGGATGCCTTCGAGGAAGTGGACGAATCCCAACGCGCCGGCATCGACGACTCCGGCATGGCGCAGGGCCGCGAGCCTCTGCGGTGTCTCCGACAGCGACTGACGGGCTGCGCGCAGTCCCTCATCGAGCAGGCTGCGGAAGTCATGAACGCGCCCTTTGCACGATGCAGAGAGATGTTCAGCCACATCGGACATCACCGTGAGGATCGTTCCCTCGCGCGGCTGCGCGAGCGCCTGGCGCGCGCGGTTGGCGGCGTGTTTCATCGCGGCCGCGAAGCGGTCGACCGTGACCTGAACGCTGTCCCCGATCCCCTCCCGCAGTCCCTGGAAGAACTGCGCCAGGATGACCCCCGAGTTGCCCTGTGCCCCCGCAAGGGCGCTGGCCGCCAGCGTCTTTCCCACGGCGTCCACGGAAGGAAGGGGCTTGCGCAGTCCGGCCACCACGGCCCGCATCGTCGCGGCGAGGTTTGTCCCCGTGTCTCGATCCGGAACGGGGAAGACGTTGATCGCGTTGAGCTGCTCGCGGTGGGCAATGACCTTCTCTGCCCCGGCGATGACGCACCTGCGTAGCGTCTCGCGGGATAGGACGAGGACGGAAGCTCCGACTTGACTTCCCATAGCCGCCATGGTACGGCACGTCCACGAGGGGCACAACGAAGGGCGCCCGCTTCTCAAAGCAGGCGCCCGCGAAGTAGTCCGCCGAAGCTACGGGAGGATCTCGATTGGCACGAGGATGGCCTTCCCTTCTCCGAAGACGATCCAGACGAGGTGCTCGCCGGGCGCCATTCCCGTCGTGTCGATGTCTACCCAGTACAGCCCGTCTTCCGTGCGGCTCGAGAACGTGTAGCTCGATGTGTCCGCGACCGCGCCCCCTGCGCCCTCGGCGACCCGGGTCACCCGGATCCACGGCCATCCGGTCGCAAGGCGATCGGCCTGCGCGAGATCGAGCGCGACGTCGTACTGGGTTCCCGGGACGGTCTGCGCCGGGTTGAGAGTCTCCGCGTAGACCGTCCACGCATCGACCGGTTGCGAGTTGAGCACGCGGGCCGTCGCGACGAGCGGCCGTCCGTTCGAATCCTCACCTCGCGTCACGATGCCGAGGTTCGTGTGCCAGTTGGTCTCGGCGTCGGCAACGAGCGGGTCGGTGCGTTCCATGGTGGCGAACGTCGTCGCCTCTCCTGCCGGCCACCGTCCGTCCGCGGACTCGAACGCGTTGGCCGTGTCGACCACGGCGCCTCGGCCGTCCACGAGCTGCATCACGTCACCTTCCGGTGACAGCTCGAGCGCGTACGGTTCGAGGGCGTCGTAGACGATGTCGGCATCGACGTTCCGGATGGTGTCGTCCGTCTTCCTTTCGAGCAGGAAGTAGCTGTCGTCTTCTTCTCGAGGTTCCGCGAGGACGAGCCACGATACATCGTCGCGCTTCACGAACTCGATGTCCGCGACCGGATCGACGAGCGCCAATTCGCAGGCGGAGGGCGACGCGCCGGGGAGCAGGCCGGAGAGGCGGACTTCCTTCCAGAGGTAGTCGTCCTCGGTGACCGGCACCTTCTTTCGCCAGCGGAGCACCCACCCTTCGAGGTTCACGTCCTCGGTTCCGATGTTGCGAAGCTCGATCCACTGGCTCTGCGGGTCCGCCGCCGTGCCCGCCCAAGCCACCTCGTTGATGATGACCTTGCCCGAGCACGTGTCTGCCGAGCCGCCTCCACCGCCCCCGCCGGACACGGTGACGCTCGCGGTGGCTCGGTTGTTCGTGGTGTCAGGGTCGGCCAGGCTGGACTCCGTCACTGTGGCGACGTTCGTGATCTCTCGGCCGGCGGTCCCGGCGTTCACGGTCGCGACCAGTTCCAGTGCAGCAACTTGCCCGGCGGCGAGAGCGCCGATCGACCAGACGCCGAGCGTCGGGTCGTAGCCGCCGCTCCCGCTGTGGCGGGCGTACGTGAGTCCGGCGGGAAGGAGGTCGGCGACACGCACGCCGAGAGCGGTGTCGGGGCCAAGGTTCGAGATCTCGACCGAGAAGATGATCGTCTCGCCCTCGACGGGCGTCTCGACGTTCACCACCTTGCGCACGTGGAGATCGGCGGACGGGACATGGACGGTCGCGGTGGCGCGGTTGTTCGAGAGATCGCCGTCGAGCTGACCGCCCGGCACGGCGACGGCCGTGTTCTCGATCGTGATCCCGAGGGTACCGGCGTCGACTCGCGCCTTGATGCGCAGCGTGGCGGTCGTACCAACCGTCAGCTCGCCGACGCTCCACGCGCCGGTCGCCGAGTTGTAGGCTCCGGCGCCCGTGTCCGCGACGTAGGTCAGGCCGCCGGGCAGCGCGTCGTCGACGACCACGCCGGTCGCTGCGTCCGGTCCATTGTTCGTGAGTTGCAGGGTGAACTCCACGAGGTCGCCTTCCGACGGCGTCGCGTTGTCGACGCCTTTTTCCAGGGCGAGGTCAGCTGTCGCCGGCACGATGCCTAGTGCGTCGTCGTCGTCCTCACGGACCGTGCTCGCGTTCGCCGGCGTGGAGTCGATGTCCGGCTGGTCGGCTGTCGATACCTCGCTCTGGCTGGTGTAGACGCCTGTCGCGAGCACGCGAGCGAGGATCTGGAGGGTGACCGTCTCGCCGGCGCTCGGACCATCGACCGTCCACACTCCGGTGGACGCGTCATAGGAGCCGCGCGCCGTGGAGCTTGACACGAACTGGAGGCCGTTGCCGAGCCAGTGCCTGACCGACACTCCCGAGGCGTCGCTCATCCCCGCGCCGTTCTCGAGGGCAAGCGTCAGTGTAACGATCTCGCCTACTGTCGGGCTCGCGGTGCTGACAGACTCCGTGAGAGACAGATCGATCGGCGAGTGGTCGAGGATCGTGCCGAGGCCGCTGGCGTCGGCGAGCGAGGCGTTGACGGCGCCGGACAAGGCGACGGTGAAGGTCTCGTCGGGATCGTACGTGCCGTCGGTCAGGGTCGGGACGGGGATCGAGGCCGAGGTCTCGCCGGGCAGGAAGGTGACGGTGCCCGACTGCGCGGTGTAGTCGCCGGGAGCGACGGCCGAGCCGTTCGACGTCGAGTATCCGACCGTGATCGTCTCGGTCGACGGCTTGGACAGGGTCACGAGGAAGCTCGACGCCGCGCCTTCGACGACAGCGGGCGCATCGGCGATCG
>JAKLFO010000049.1 GCA_022711155.1 Candidatus Bipolaricaulota bacterium | reverse complement strand
CGCAGCCCAGGCGTTGTACAGCGTCTCGTTGTTCGGGTTGCCGCACTCGAGGACCAGGTCGCTCGCCGGGCACGTGATCGCCGGTGCCGTCGTGTCGACGAGGTAGACCTTCTTCGTGCAGGTGGCGACGTGGCCGCAGGCGTCGGTCGCGGTGAAGGCCACGGTCGTGCCGATGGTTGCCGCGCACTCGGCGGTGAGGCCGAGCGAGGCGAAGGTTGGGTAGGTGAACGATGCGAGGGCTCTGCAGGAATCCGATGCCGTCGCCGTCGCAGCCCAGGCGTTGTACAGCGACTCGTTGTTCGGGTTGCTGCACTCAAGGACGAGGTCGCTCGTCGGACAGGTGATCGCGGGTGCCGTCGTGTCGACGAGGTAGACCATCTTCGTGCAGGTGGCGACGTGGCCGCAGGCGTCGGTCGCGGTGAAGGCCACGGTCGTGCCGGTCGTCGCCGCGCACTCGGCGGTGAGGCCGAGCGAGGCGAAGCTCGGGTACGTGAACGACGCAATGGCGCTGCAGAAATCCGAGGCGGTGGCCGTCGCAGCCCAGGCGTTGTACAGCGTCTCGTTGTTCGGGTTGCCGCACTCGAGGACCAGGTCGCTCGCCGGGCACGTGATCGCCGGTGCCGTCGTGTCGACGAGGTAGACCTTCTTCGTGCAGGTGGCGACGTGGCCGCAGGCGTCGGTCGCGGTGAAGGCCACGGTCGTGCCGATGGTTGCCGCGCACTCGGCGGTGAGGCCGAGCGAGGCGAAGGTTGGGTAGGTGAACGATGCGAGGGCTCTGCAGGAATCCGATGCCGTCGCCGTCGCAGCCCAGGCGTTGTACAGCGACTCGTTGTCCGGGTTGCCGCACTCAAGGACGAGGTCGCTCGTCGGACAGGTGATCGCCGGTGCCGTCGTGTCGACGAGGTAGACCTTCTTCGTGCAGGTGGCGGTGCGGCCGCAGGCGTCGGTCGCGGTGAAGGCCACGGTCGTGCCGGTCGTCGCGGCGCACTCGGCGGTGAGGCCGAGCGAAGCGAAGGCCGGGTAGGTGAACGACGCGATAGCGCTGCAAGAATCCGAGGCGGTGGCCGTCGCAGCCCAGGCGTTGTACAGCGTCTCGTTGTTCGGGTTGCCGCACTCGAGAACCAGGTCGCTCGCCGGGCACGTGACCACGGGCGAAGTCGCGTCCGCCAAGGGCGTGGACACGCTCGCCGTGTTGTTTGCAGAGACTGGATCGCTCGACGACGACGAGACGCTCGCCGTGTTTAGGATCGTATCTGAGCAGGACGCGGGGCACCCCGCGATCGTCGTGATCGAGAGCGAGACGGTTCCGCCTGATGCGATGCTTCCGACCGTCCACACGCCGGTCGCCGGTACATACGAGCCGCCCGACGTATCGGACACGTAGGCTACCTTGCTCGGCAGGACGTCGTTCACGACCACGTTGGTTGCCGTGCTCGGGCCGCTGTTGTAGACGGTCAGCGTGTAGGTCAGGGTCTGGCCGGCCGCCACCGAGCTCGGTGCGGCCGCCTTCGTGATCTGGAGGTCAGCGTTGCAGTCCGTGACGACGATGTACGAAGTCTTCGTCTCGGCGTCCGTGGCGGACGCTGCGTCCACCACCGTCAACGTGACGGTGTAGGTTCCCGGGCTGGAGTACGTGTGCGAGGGGTTCTCCGCCGTCGAATGGGTCGAGCCGTCGCCGAAGTTCCAGTCGTAGGTGTAGGCCGACGTCGTCCGCCCCCCTGTCGTGAGGTCGGTGAACTGCACGGCGAGCGGTGCGCACCCGGTGCGAGGGGTCCCCGAGAAGTCGGCGACAAGGGGCGGATCCACGACAACCATCGCGTACCCGACGCACTTCGAACCGGGGCCGTAGTCGCTGCAGCCTACGCACTTGTCGACGGTATTGAGCTTGTTGTCCACGGACCAGAAGATCTGGATGTTGCGAAGCTCGAGCGTCGCGCCGCACGTCCACGCGAGAGGGCCGACAAGGATGTCATAGATGCCCTTAACCCCGTAGATATGCGGCTGACTAACCTTATCCTGCTCGACCAGCACGCCGTTGACGTAGACGTCAGCGACGAACCGCACACAGTAGCTGTCGTTGCGGTTGAAGTTCAGCCGCGCCCAGAGCTCGCCGTTCACCGATGCCCCTGGCGTGCACGTTCCTGGGTAGGTCACCCAGACGCTCTCCAGCGTCACGTCCTTCGCAGTGCATCCCGTGATGCAGCGCGGATAGACCTGCGCCTCCATCTCGGGAGCGACGAAACCGACGAGCGACACGATCAGGAGGACTCCCGCGAGGAGAGGTCTCCAGCTCAACGAACGAAGGACAGCCAGCATGGAACTTCGACCTCCTCGGAATGCAGGCGTCGCCATGGACGGGCGATCGACGGACAATGGACGGACGGAGCGGGCAAGAGCCCGACAAACAACAAGCCACACCCCTCGCGCTCTCCCACCCCCGGGCCGCCCGATGGCTCTCGCCATGTCGCCTCCTGTTGAGGCTGGCAGCCCAGCGTCCTGCGTGAGGTCTGTGGCTTTGCGTCCTGCCCTCGCGGGCAGTTTGCCCTTTGCAGCCTATCTCTTGCGCTATGCGGGCGCTGTCTCCGACTTGCGTCCGCGAGCCTGAATCATCAGGGCGCGCTCAACGGCCTCTGGGGAAACCAACTCTTCTTCCAGAAGTATATCCCCTAGAAGCTTCTCCGTGAACCGTGTCTGCTGAAGCTCGAGTCCCTTCGCCAGTTCGGTGTGGCTCATCACGCCGAGGTCGATGAGGATCTCGCCCAGCCTCTTCTCACACTCGAAGTGTTGCTCAAGGATCGAAAGGATGACGCTTGACCGGCTCTTGCGCTCGCGCTTTCCCTTGGCGTCGACCTGCTTGATGAGGTACGCGTCCTCGTCGCTGTAGTAGATCGTCGTCTGCATGTCTTCTCCCTTCGCCGCCGGCAAGAAAAAACCGGGTTCCAGTCTCCTGGTAACCCGGCCACCTCAGCACGCGCTCCTGAGGTCCGTAGCTTTGCGCCCCCACCTCGCGATGGGTTTGCCCTTTTCAGGCTGTTGACCTACGTGAATGCACTATATCCGGCGTATATCCTGATGTCAAGAGAGTGAGGCATGGCCGTCTCCGCCTGAGATGCCTGGTGAGCCATTGCGGATTCTGCCGTTCGTGTCTATACTGCACGCCATGCCGGATGATGCGGCCCCGTCCCCGATGATGAAGCAGTACCTCCGGTTCAAGGCGGAGCATGCGGACGCCATCCTTCTTTTTCATCTGGGTGACTTCTACGAGGCCTTCTTCGACGACGCGGAGACCGTCGCTCGCGAGCTCGACATCGTCCTAACCTCGCGCAACGGACACCCGATGGCCGGCGTGCCCATCCGCCGCGGCGACGCCTACATCGCCCAGCTCCTGCGCAAGGGCTACAAGGTGGCTGTCTGCCAGCAGATGGAGGATCCCAAGACGGCCAAGGGGCTGGTCAAGCGGGAGATCGTCCGCGTCATTACGCCCGGCACGGCGACGGAGGAGTCGGTCCTCGAAGCGGGCGCGAACAACTACCTCGCGGCGGCTCTGCACGATCGTGAGGGCGATCGGTACGGACTCGCGTTCCTCGACTTGTCGACGGGTGAGTTCGCCTGCACGACGCTCGCCGAGCCGCGCGGGCTGCGCAGCGAGATCGCGCGCCAGGATCCAAGCGAGATCCTCCTCCCCGAAGATCTGGCAACGCTTGACCCTATGGTCGCGGGCCGGCTTGTGACGCGGGTCCCGGCGGAAACGTTCTCCGCCGCCGGCGTGCCGACTGGCGACGTGCCGTGCGATGAGGCGGCTCTGCGAGCTGCCGGCGCCATCCTGCGGTACGTCGAGAAGACCCAGCAAGCGTCGCCGCTTCACGTCCGGCCGGTCCGCGGGTACGCGACGAGCGCGCAGATGAGCCTCGACCCGTTCACGATCTCGAGCCTCGAACTCGTTCGGCCGATGCGGGCGGGCCAGGAACGAGGAACCCTCCTGCACGTTCTCGATCAGACGCGCACCGCCATGGGGCGCCGGCTCCTGCGGCGATGGATCCTCGCTCCGCTCGCCGAGCGGGACGCCATCGAGGAGCGGCTCGACGCCGTGAACCGCCTTGTCGCAGACAGCCTCACGCGCGACGAACTCCGCGCCAGCCTTGGGGAAGTCCACGATCTCGAGCGCCTCATCGGCCGCCTCGGATCGGGTCGCGTGCGCCCGTTCGACCTCCAGCGCCTCTTGCGATCCCTCGACGCTGCGCCGCGCATTGCCGCGCTACTCACCGAGGACGCGGCAGGGGACTCGCGCCGCCTCGCCGATCTGCGCGTCCGCCTCGCCGCGCCGGAAACGGCCGTCCTGGCTGCCCGCTTCTCGCGCATGCTCGTGGATCAACCGCCCGTCGAAGCCCGCGACGGGGGAATGATCCTTGCCGGCTACAGCGCGGACCTCGACTGCCTGCGCGAGGAGGTACGCCTCCTGCGCGATCGGCTGTCGCGCCTCGAGGCAGACGAGAAGGCGCGCACGGGGATTCCCTCCCTCAAAGTCGGCTACAACCGCGTGTTTGGCTACTACTTCGAAGTCACGCGCCCGCACCTCGACAAGGTGCCCGCGGACTACGTCCGCCGACAGACCCTGGCGAACGCAGAGCGGTTCATCACGGACGAGCTGCGCGGGTCCGAAGAGAAGATCGCGCGGGCAGAAGAGAGGATTCTGGCGCTCGAGGTGTCGCTGTTCGAGCACGCGGTAGGCGCGCTGCGCGACGCGATTCCTCTTCTGCAGGCGCTGACCGATGCCGTGTCCGAGGTGGACGCGCTGCAGTCCCTGGCGGAAGTCGCGCACCGTTCGCGCTACGTGCGGCCTGAGTTCACCGATCGACACGCGTTGGAGATCGTGGCCGGCCGGCATCCGGTCGTTGAGCGGATCGAGGAGTTCGTGCCCAACGACCTGATCCTGGCCGAGGGGCGCGACCTCGTGATCCTCACCGGGCCGAACATGGCGGGGAAGTCGGTCTACCTTCGACAAGCGGCGCTGGTGTCCATCATGGCGCAGTGCGGCTCCTTCGTCCCCGCGGACCGCGCCGTGCTCCCGATCGTCGACCGCGTCTTCGCGCGGGTGGGAGCGAGCGACATGCTCGTGGCCGGAGTCAGCACGTTCATGATGGAGATGCTCGAGGTCGCGGCGATCCTGCAAGCGGCGACGGTCAGGAGCCTGATCATCCTCGACGAGATGGGGAGAGGGACGAGCACGTTCGACGGGGTCTCGATCGCCTGGGCCGTTGCCGAGGAACTGGCGCGGAAGGTGCGAGCGAAGACGCTCTTCGCGACGCACTACCAGGAGCTGACGCGACTCGCGGAAGAGGTCCCGAACGTCGTCAACCTCCACGTGGCAGTGAAAGAGCTCGGAAGAGACGTGGTGTTCCTTCACCGCGTCGAGCCCGGGACGGCGTCGGGCAGCTACGGCGTCCACGTGGCGCGGCTCGCCGGGCTGCCTTCGCACGTGACCGACGCGGCCGACCGAATCCTCGCCGATCTCCTTTCGGAAGCGCCGCTCTCGCGGCTCGCGCGTTCCGACAAGCCGGCCGAGGTGCCTCCCTTGTTCGGCGCCGACGAGCACCCCGTGCTGAAGGCGTTGCGCAAGGTGGACCTCGACCGCACCACGCCGCTCGACGCGCTGCGGAGGCTCGTTCAATGGAAGCGCGAGTTGGATTGACCGACGGAGAACGGACGCCGCAGCTGGCGCCGGATGCCGGGCACGTTCCCGTTCTCGTTCCCGATGTGGTTCGCCTTCTCCTCGCGCGGCCGGGCGGCCTCCTCGTGGATGGGACCGTGGGACTCGGCGGACACGCCGAGGCGCTCTTGCTTGCTGACGCGAGCGTTCGCGTCATCGGCATCGATCGGGATCCGCACGCGCTCGCGCGCGCCGGCGTCCGCCTCGCGCGGTTCCGCGAGCGCATCCGGCTCGCGCACGGCAACTTCGCGGACCTCAGTCGAGTCCTTGCCGAGCTTGGCGTTGGGGCCGTTGACGGCGTTTTGCTCGATCTCGGCGTCTCGTCGCTGCAGCTCGACGACCCGGCGAGGGGGTTCAGCCTGCGGGCTGACGGACCGCTCGACATGCGGATGGACCCCACAGCCGGCGTCTCGGCGGCCGAGTGGCTGGCTGAAGCTTCCCCGCGTGAGATCGAGCGCGTCCTCGCGACGTACGGCGAAGAGCGCTACGCACGCCGCATCGCCGGCGCCATCGCGTCGGCCGTCGCGCGCGGACCCGTCCTCAGCACCGGGCAGCTTGCCGAGATCGTCCATCGCGCCGTGCCCGGGAAGTACTTCGCCGAGAGGATCGATCCCGCGACGCGCACGTTCCAGGCGTTGCGCATCGTCGTAAACGGCGAGCTTGACGCGCTCGCGAGCGGCCTCCAAGCGGGCTTCGCGGCTCTGACCGAAGGCGGCGTCCTTGCGGCGATCAGCTTTCACTCTCTCGAGGACCGCATGGTGAAGACCTTCTTCCGCGAGCGGGCGGCCGCCTGCATGTGCCCGCCCGATCTTCCCGAGTGCCGCTGCGGGAAACAGGTAGAGGCCGAGATCCTCACGCGCAAGCCCATCATCGCCTCCGCGGCCGAGACGGCGGCGAACCCGCGCGCTCGCAGCGCCAAACTCCGCGCCGCGAGGCGGGTCAAGTAGGAGGGAGAACGGCCTGACAGCAGGCCGTCCGCCGGCCGACACGTGTCCCCGCGGCGCGCGCGGCCGTCGTCTACCCTCCTCGCGTATGAGCTACCTCACACGTCGTTCCAGCCGCGAGAACCGGTTTCGCCATCGACGTCGCGACGATTCTCGACGCAGCTCGGGCCCGCGAGTTCGGCGGCGGCTCTCCCTCGCGATCCCGCCGGACGTGGCGCTGTGGCTTGTAGCCGGAATCCTCGTGGGGGGATTGGCCTTTCTCTACATTCGTCAAGGGACGTTCCTTCACCAACTTACGGCCGACCGCGAGGCGGCGCGCGAAGAGCTGACCCAACTCGAGGAGATCAACCACTCGCTCGAGATCCAGGTCGAGGAAGGGTTCTCGTTCGAGCGCCTGTCGCGTTACGCGACGCAGCAACTAGGCATGGTCGTTCCCACGAAGGTCTACTATGTACGCGTACCCGCGAGCGACGTCCGCTAGCCAGGGGGGGCGAGGGCGAGCCCGCTCGCTGCGCCTGTTCCTCGTGTTCGCCGCCGCGGCGATCCTGCTTCGCATGGTGCAGATCCAGATCATCGAGCACTGGAGCTGGGCCAAGGCGGCGGCGGCGGTTCAGGAGCGCGAGATTGAGATGGCGCCCCGGCGAGGCGCCATCTACGACCGGAATGGGACACTCCTCGCGTTTGACGTGAGGGCCACGGCCATCGCCATCGACAGCTACAACATGACGCGTCCGCTCGAGCTCACGAAGATCCTGACGGAGGAACTGGGCATGCCGTCCGCCGCGGTCTCGAAGCTCGTCTACCGTCCTAGCTACTTCACCTGGATCCACCGCAAGGTCGACCTGGCAACGGCAAAGCGGATCGAGGAGCGGGCAGACGACGCGGGAGCGTACGGTCTGATCTTCCTCGACACGTGGAAGCGCGAGTACCCCCAGGGGAGGCTTGCCTCGAACGTCGTCGGGTTCGTCGGCGCGGACGGCGACGGGCTGGAAGGGCTCGAGTTCCAGTACGACGATGCGCTCCGCGGCGAGCCCGCGCTCGTGCACGTTGTCCAGGGGGCGGACGGCCGCACGTACCAGTCCCGCATTGTGGATGAGGGAAAGCCTGGACAAGATCTCCACCTCACGATCGACGCCGGGCTCCAACTCCTCTGCGAGCAGGCGATCTCGGCCAGCGCAACGTCGCACAACGCTCTGGGGGCCATCATGCTCGTCATGGACCCGCACACGGGCGAGCTCCTGGCGATGGCCCAGGACAAGACGTACGACCTGAACGCATTCGGGAGGTCGACCGCCGCGCAGCGCAACAACTGGGCGATCACGCAGATCTTCGAGCCCGGATCGATCTTCAAGACCGTGGCGGGTCTGTCGGCTCTTGAGGCCGGCGTCGTCTCGCCGGACACGCTCCTCCAAGGAAGGGATGGAGTGAAGTTCGGCGGGCACACCGTGCACAACGCCGGCAACCTGTCGTACGGCTTGGAGACGAACTACAAAGTGACGTTCCGCTACGTGATCGAGCAGTCGATCAACACGGGCATCGTGGATGCGACGGAGGAACTCGGCAAGGAGCGCCTGCAGCGGACGATGGACCTCCTCGGCTTCGGAAGGGCGACCGGCATCGATCTACCCGGCGAGACCGAGGGAATCCTGCGACCGGCCACGCAGTGGACGGACCTCGACCGTGCCACCGCCTCGTTCGGCCAGTCGGTCGGCGTGACCGGGATTCAGCTTCTTCGCGGCCTCGCGGTCATTGCGAACGGCGGTTACCTCGTGACTCCTTACGTCGCCAAGCCCGTCGAGGCGAAGACCAGCCGACGGGAAGAGGCGAGCGACGCGCCCGTGCGCGTCGTCGACCCGGCCGCCTGCGCGACCATGCGCGACCTCATGACCGGCGTCGTTGCCCACGGGACAGGCAAGAACGCCATCCTCCCCGGCGTCTCGGTCGCCGGAAAGACCGGGACGGCGCAGAAAGCTGTCGCCGGCCAGGGCTACGTGGACGGCAAATACACGTCGCTCTTCGGCTGCTTCGTGCCGGCCGAGAAGCCGGAGATGGTCTTCCTCGTCGTCCTCGATGAAGCGATGCCCTACGGCGGCGGGTCCGTCGCCGCGCCCGTGTTCCACGACGTGATGCTCGAGTGGATGAACACGGGGCATTTCGTGCCGCCCGGCCAGCGCGCGTCCTGAAGAGAGAGGAGCGAGCGTCGAGTGGTTCGCTTCGGACACGGAGGCGATGCGGACGAACCCGCGGCCCACCCACCGTACGAAGCTAACGCCGCAAGAGGATCGCAAGAGTCGACAGGTCTGCTTGAGAGACGCCGGGGACGCGGGCGGACCCGCGGCCCACGCACCGTACGAAACTAGCGACGCAAGAGGAGCGAGCGTCGACAGATCCGCCTGAGAGACGCCGGGGACGCGGGCGAACCCGCGGCCCCCGATCGGGCGAAGCTAGCGGCGCAAGAGCACCGCGAGCGTCGACAGGTCCGCCTGTGAGACACCGGGGACGCGGGCGAACCCGCGGCCCCCGATCGGGCGGAGCTAGCGGCGTAAGAGCACCGCGAGCGTCGACAGGTCCGCCTGTGAGACACCGGGGACGCGGGCGGCTTGCCCGAACGAGCGCGGTCGCACGCGATCGAGCAGGTGGCGGCCCTCGAACGACAGAGAGTCCAGCGCCATGTAGTCGAGGTTTTCCGGAATGAGGACCTCGTCCATGCGTCCGAGGCGCTCGATCTCTCGCATCTGCTGCGCGAGGTAGCCCGCGTACTTGCCGCGGATCTCCACCTCCTCGCGCACGCGATCCGGGATGCCGTCCGGCGGTGAGACGTCGTCGAGCCGAATGTGCGGCCTGGCCAGGAGCTCGAACAGGCTTGCTCCGTTCTGGTCGAGGGCGCGGCTGCCGCGCGTGACCAATCGCTCGTTGACCGGATCATTCGGGCCGACTCGCGTCGTCTCGAGCGTGCGCAATAGGCTGCCCACCGCGGCCTCCAGCTCGACGACCTGTTCGTACCGCGCGTCGCTCAGGAGGCCGACCGCGTGCCCGCGCGCGGACAGGCGGAGGTCGGCGTTGCGCTCGCGCAGGGTCAGCCGGTGTTCGCAGCGCGACGGCAACATCCGATAGGGTTCGGTCACTCCCTTGGTCACGAGGTCGTCGATGAGGACGCCGATGACCGCCTCTCCGCGCGACAAGACGAAGGGAGATCGACCTTGGAGGGCGAGGGCGGCGTTGATCCCGGCCATGAGCCCCTGCGCCGCGGCCTCCTCGTACCCCGTCGTGCCGATCACCTGGCCGCAGAGGTAGAGACCGCCCACGTCGCGCACGGCGAGCGTAGGAGCGACGTGCTCGGGATCGATGAAGTCGTACTCGATGTTGTAGCCGTACCGCTCGATGTGCGCGTCCTCCAGACCCTCGATCGAGTGGACGACCTGCTCCTGGACCTCTGGAGCGAACGCCGTGTAGATCCCCTGCAGATAGATCTCCGCTGACTCGCGTCCCTCGGGTTCGAGGAAGACCTTGTGCCGCTCGCGGTCTGGAAACTTGACGATCTTGCTCTCGAGCGACGGGCAATGACGAGGACCGGTGCCGCTCATGAGGCCGTTGAAGATCGCGCTCCTCTCGAGGTTGTCACGGATGATGCGGTGCGTTTCGGGGTTCGTGTGCGTGACGTACACCGGGAACTCATCCGGGAGGACGCGCGGCTCGCTCCAGAACGAGAACGAGAGCGGGACATCGCTCGTTGGCTGCCGCTCGAGGCGCGACACGTCGACGGTCTTCGCGTGAACGCGCGGCGGGGTTCCCGTCTTGAGGCGTGCGAGGCGGAAGCCCTGGGCGGCGAGGGACACCGCGAGCCCGACGGACGAGGGCTCGCCGGCGCGACCAGCTTCGTACGATGCGTCGCCCAGCAAGATGCGTCCGCGCAAGAAGGTGCCGGCAGCGACGATGACCGCGTGACAGCCCAACTCGAGGCCCTCGCGGAGCCTGACTCCAACGCACGTGCCGCCGCGCACGACGAGTTCCTCGACCATTCCCTCGATGAGGTCGAGGCCGTCGGTCGCCTCGAGGAGTTGCTTCCACGCTTGCTTGTAGGCGAACCGGTCCGTCTGCGCTCGACGCACCTGCATGGCAGGGCCCTTGCTCGTGTTGAGCAGGCGGATGTGCAACATGGTGCGGTCGGTGATCTCGGCCATCGCGCCGCCGAGCGCGTCTACCTCGCACACGAGCTGCGACTTCCCGGGTCCGCCGATGGACGGGTTGCACGGCATGCGCCCGACCTCGGAGAGGTTGATCGACAGGAGCGCCGTCGACGCGCCAAGACGAGCCGCGGCGAGCGCGGCCTCACAGCCGGCGTGTCCGGCTCCGATGACGAGTACGTCGTAGTGTCTCACAAGTAGCGAAGTCCCGCGGTGCCAGGCGACATCCCCGCCGCCGGGAGAACGAGATCAGAATCGTAGAGAACGCGCTGTCGGAGATCAACCGTGGGACCGAGCCGCCCCCTGGGCTATACTCCCCGCGAGGTAAGGGATGAGACGCCATCTCGTAGCTGGAAACTGGAAGATGCACCTGACGCCTGACGAGACGGAGTCCTTCATCCACCGATTCGTGCCTCTCGTCCACTCGGCTACGTCGGAGATCGTGCTCTTCCCCCCCTACACGAGCCTTGATCGAGCCGGACGGCTCCTCCGCGGAACCAACGTCGCCATCGGGGCGCAAGACGTCCACCACGAACCGCCGGGTGCGTTCACAGGAGCCGTCTCCGCGAGCATGCTGGCGGCGTGCGGTTGCCGCTACGCCCTCGTGGGGCACTCCGAGCGCCGCCACGTGTTCGGCGACACAGACGCTGCGGTGCGCCGCAAGCTCGACGCCGTCCTTGACGCCGGGCTCGCTCCCGTGCTGTGCGTCGGCGAGACCATCGACGAGCGCCGTGCGGGTGTGACGTACGACGTCCTCGAAACGCAGCTTGCCGCGGGGTTCCGCGATCTGAGTTCCGATGGGCTGTCGCGGATCGCCATCGCGTACGAGCCCGTGTGGGCCATCGGGACGGGCGAGACAGCCACCGCCGACCAGGCCCAAGAAGCCGCAGCCTGGATTCGCGGGTGGCTTGCCCGGAACTGCAGCTTGGGGATCGCCGACCTATTGCGCATCCTCTATGGGGGAAGCGTCAAGCCCGACAACGCCCGCTCGCTCCTCACGCTCCCCGATGTCGACGGCGCCCTTGTCGGTGGCGCGTCTCTTCAGGCAGAGGGGTTCGCCGCAGTCGTCGAGGCGGCGGAGGCGTGATGGCCGGCTCCGGCGGTCGCCTCAGGTCGTCGATCCCGAACCAGATCACGGTCGCGCGCCTCGCCTGCGTCCCCGTCGTCATGTTCTTCATCTTGTGGGATTCGGAGGTCGGGCGGATCGTAGGAGTCGTCTTGTTCCTCCTCGCCGCGGCATCGGACGCGGTGGACGGCTACCTTGCGCGGAGCTTCCGGCAGACTTCCGTGTTTGGTCAGTACGCGGACCCGATTGCCGACAAGCTTCTCATCGTCGGAGCCCTCGTGTGCTTCGTTGAACTCGGAGAGCTCGCGGCAGCGTGGGTCATGGTCATCATCGCCCGTGAGTTCCTCGTGACCGGCCTGCGCATTCTGGCGATCTCCGAGGGGCAGGTCATCGCCGCGAGTCCGCTCGGCAAGGTGAAGGCCGTGTCCCACGTCGTCCTCGTCTTGGCGATTCTCGTCGGGAGGACTTTCCCCGTTGGCGCCTGGCTCGGCGTCGCCAAGGACGTCGCGTTGGCTCTTGCCCTGGCCCTGACCGTGGTGTCGGGGGTCGAGTACTTCGTGCGCTGCCGGGGGCTCTTCGCGTAGGATCGCTCTGCCCTACAACAAGGTTGGAGCATCGCGAAAGAGCTCTGCGGCCTCTCCGCCGGACACGCGTTCTGTCTCGGCGAAACGAACGTCCGCTCGCGGGTCCGCCCCCGATTGCGCTCCCCCCCCCGCCTGATGTAGGATAGGCCCAGGCTGTACATGAGACCCATGAAGAGGGGCGGCACGGGCGGTTGGCCTGTGCCGATGAAATGTTTCTGCACAGGCGGCCGCGTGGTGCGGCCAGGAGGTACACGAGACATGAAGAGACTGGGAGCACTGAGTGTCGTAACGATTCTCGTTATGGCATTCTTCGCCCTGTCTGCCATGGCGTCGAACATGGAGTTGTACTTCTCCAGCGACAAGAACGGCCAGAACAGGGTAACGAACGTTCAGGAAGGAAGTCAGGTCTGGATCGTCATCTACGACGCCGACGAGAACATTGACTGCGACGTGCGGGACAAGTTCTGGACCGACGTCAAGGTATTCGATCCCAAGACAGGCGCGTACATCGACTGGGCGTTCCTCGATGGCGTGAACTCGGGGCACTTCCCCGGCGATGATGTTCCCGATGTGGCGTACTTCGAAGAGACCGGCGCCGACACGGGCCTGTTCGTCAGCCGTTGGGCTGTTACGATCGGGACGCGCCTCAACTATGACGTCGATATGCGGAACACCCACTGGGTGGGGACGGACTTCGACGGCATGCGGGCTGATGCGAAGGTGCTCGGCTTTGACTGGGAGGGCGATTGGGAGTTCGTCGATGGCACTCGCCAGGACTTCGACCGGGCGTTGCCCATCCCGCCCTTCGTTGCCGGCCAGGTTCACGGCCGATTCGAGAATATGGACACGGTCTTCGGCATGGCTGTGGACCAGAACGACGATACCGACGTCGCGGTCGCGATGATGAAGATCATCGACACCGAAGCGACGATCACATGGGACCAGGAGATCTACAAGGACGCGAACGGATCGGCAACGATCACGATTTGCGACGCGGACGAGAACCTGAACTGCAACAAGGTGGAGTACGTGCCGGCGTTCATCCTCGTCAACCCTGGCTCCTGGGATCCGGTGCAATCGGATAGCCCGAATAGCTTCTGCATGCTGCTTCGATCCGGCGGCGTC
>JAKLFO010000048.1 GCA_022711155.1 Candidatus Bipolaricaulota bacterium | reverse complement strand
ACACGCGCTGGTGGCGAATCGACCGGACTTTGCTGCACTGTTGGACCCCAACGACCCCGCCGGCTTGGGTCTGCAGATGGTGGTTGATGAGCTCGCGAAGACCAAAGAGCGGATCGCGCGCCTGCGCCGCGAGGGGTTCACGCTCGTCACCGAGCCCTCACAGGGCGAAACGCGCGTTGCGGGGTGCGGGCTTCACGAGCACTGCGTTCGCCACGCTGGCGAAGAGATGGACAATCCTCAGATCTCACCGAAACTGGTCCTCAAGGATCCATCGGGAGCGGTGGCTGGCGGCCTCGATGCATTCGCGACCATCCGGAACCTGGTTGTCGAGGCGATCTGGATTGACGAACGATATCGCGGGCAGGGCTACGGGCGCCGACTCCTCCTCGAGGCCGAGCGAATCGCGAGGGAAGCCGGCTGCACCGCGGTGAGCACACACTGTCTCTCTTTCCAGGCGCCCGGGTTCTTCCACGCGCTGGGCTACACGACGTACGGGGTCGTAGACGTCGCGATCGACGGCCACATGGAACACCTGTTGATCAAGAGGCTGTGAGGCTGATCGCGCGGTCCCGGCGTCGTCGTGAACGCTAATCGCTCCTGTCGCGACGTACTCGGCGAGCGGAGAAGACGAAGCTCGAGTAGTCACGGGAGGCAGACGTGAGCGCAGAGACGCGGCAAGCCTGGACGCATCCTCTTCCCTCGGAATGGGCCGTGCGCCCTCCGACAACGCGTGACGTTGACGGCGTCGTCGCAATGATGAACGCGCGCACGCAAGCGTTCTACGGCGAAAACCAGTCGACGCCGCACGACGTCGAGATCTGGTGGACGAGCCCGCGGTTCGAGCTCGAGAACGACGTACGACTCATCCTCGATTCGCGCGGCAGCGTGGCCGGGCTCGTCAGCGTGGACAACCCCGGTCCACCCTACGCGCGCGTCGAGTGCTCGGCTGTCGTCCACCCGAAGTACGCCGGCCTGGCGGACGCGTGGGACGGACTCTACGCGTGGGGGCTCGGGAGGGCGCGCGAACTGGTGCCCCTGGCGTCGCCCGAGATCCGCGTCGTGGCCGAGTGCACGGCCGTTGCTCAAGACGGAGCTCGGCGTGCCGCGCTCGAACGGGCGGAATTCGCGCCGGTTCGAGTGGCGAACCACATGGGGATCGGTCTCTCGTCGTCGGTGCCTCCGGCCCGCTGGCCGTCGGGAGTCTCCGTGCGCACGGCGAATGTCGAGGAGGACCTGCGGGCGATCGCGTCCCTCCTCCTCGAGGCGTGGCGCGACCACTGGGGCTTCATCGCGCGGCCGTTCGACCAGGTGCTGGCCGACTGGCGCGAAGGGATCGAGGCGGACGGCGAGCGCTTCGACCCGACGCTGTGGTTCCTGGCGGTCGAGGGCGACGAGGTCGTTGGGATGTCGCTATGCAACTCGCACATCGCCGACGACGCGACGCGCGGCTACGTGCAGGGCCTCGGCGTCCGCCCGGCGTGGAGGAAACGCGGCATCGCGCTTGCGCTCCTGCATCACACGTTCGCCGAGTTCCAGCGGCGCGGGTACGCGGGCGTCGAGCTCGATATGGACTCCCAGAACCTGACTGGCGCGTTGCGCGTCTACGAGCGCGCCGGCCTGCGCGTCTTGCGCCAGTCCGTCTCCTACGAGAAGGAGCTGCGCCCTGGGACCGACCTCGCCACGCGGGAGCTCGGGGCGTAGGCTCTCAGTCCGCGGGTTCTGGGGCATTTGCCCTGTTTGTGCCATCGCGCTACGCTCGCGCCCGGAATGTTCCGAGGAGGGCGAGGATGGCCGAGCGGGAGAGGTTCTACTATCTAGACAACCTGAAGGTCGGGCTGACCATGCTGTTGATCGCCCACCACGTCGGACAGGCGTACGGCCCGACGGGCGGCGAGTGGCCGATCCAGGAGACCGCGCGGGCGGCAGCGCTCGGTCCCTTGTTCACGATCGATCGATCGTTCTTCATGAGCCTCTTCTTCCTCATCTCGGGCTTCCTCGTGGCGCGCTCGTACGACGCGAAGGGCGGTTGGCCGTTCGTGAAGGGCCGCTTGCTGCGGCTCGGACTCCCGCTCCTCGCTTGGGCCCTTTTGATGATCCCGCTCCAGATCTTCGTCTTCGGAGCTCCCGGCGGCGGAGCTAAGGCGTGGCCGATCGACGTCGGCCACCTGTGGTTTCTCGAGCACCTTCTCTTGTTCAGCCTCGCCTACGCCTTGTGGAGAGGTCTTCGCGGCCGCCGACCTCGGACGGACATCGCTCCGCGGGCACCGCGGGCGTGGTCCGTCCTCCTCTTTGCGGTCGCGCTCGCCCTCGTCTCCGGACTCGTGCGTATCGCCTACCCGATCGACCGCTGGGTCTACCTCCTCGGGTTCTTCCGGGTTGCCTTCGCCGATGTGCCGCGCGATCTGTCGTTTTTCGTCCTTGGACTCGTCGCGTACCGACGCAGGTGGCTCTCCGCGATGACGGCGCGCGCGGGACGTGTCTGGCTCGCGGCGGCCGCGATTCTCGCCGCGCTCATCGCCGCGTACGATCTCGTCTTGTACGACCTCTTCCCGATCGGGGAGCCCGCGTGGGGCACGGTGTACGTGTTCTGGGAATCCCTCTTCTGCTGCGCGGCGTGCGCCGGACTCCTCGTCCTATTCCGCGAGAAGGCCGCCATGCACGGACGCCTCGCGGCCGCGCTCGCGAAGAGCCAGTACGCGGCCTACATCTTCCACGTGCCGGTCATCTTGGCGTTCCAGTACGCCATCTTGAGCGTGAGCCTCCCTCCGTTCGCCAAATTCGCCCTCGTGACCGCCGTCTCCATTCCCGCTACGTTCGCGCTCGCCTGGCTCGTGCGCAGGCCGCTCCACCTCTAGGGCGGTTGGAGATCGCAGAGGAACCCCTTCCCCCGAGTCGAGGCTCCTGCCTTGACTCTCGGGCGGCGCTAGGGCAACATCACACTGTTCGCTTGCCTCGCGTGCCCCGACGCGTCTCAGCTAAGGAGGCATCTAGTGATCAGGATCGGCAACATCCAGGCTGACATCCGCTTCGACTCAGGCGCGGTCGAGAGGCTGTTTGCGTCGCCCGAGCGGGCGCTTGCCGATGCGGAGGCGTACTGGGAGACCGAAGAAGCGATGCGTTGCGCCCGGGGATGGCACAAGGCGGTGGGCGTTCCCGCCGACTTTGAGCACTTTCGCGCCGCCGTGCGCGAGATCGCCGAGCTCGGGCCGGGCGAACGGGAGAGCCATCCTGCGCTTAGGACCGCGCGGCGGGTCATGCAGCAGGAGAGACGCTTCCTCGAGGAAGGCCTTCCACACCTCTGCGGCGTCCTGCCCGACCGGCCGGCGACGCTCGACATTCGCATTCTCCTCGCGGCCGCGCTTCGCACGAACGCCTTTGCCCACGAGCAGGTAGTGGTCAACATGACCTCGCGCTTCTGGCACGTAGAGGGGCTGTCGATCGACGAGCGGGCGTCGTGGGTCCTGAACCTGATTGTGCACGAGTGTTGGCACGGCGGGTTCTGCGAGAATCGCGAGCGCTGGACGGACGCGCCCCTCGGCGACCAAACGTTGTGGAGCCTCCTCGTGAACATACAGAACGAAGGCACCGCGACCTACACGAACTACACCGCGCGGCAGATCTTCCCGGCGCGGGCCGACCAGGACTTCCGCATGCTCGACGATCCTGCGGAGGTCGCGCAGAAGGTCGGGACGATGAACGCCATCCTCGCCGCGAGGTGCACTCTGGATGAGCCGGCGCTGCGCGACCTCGCGTGGAGAGAGGGTGTCCTCGGTCGCGCGTTCTACGTCGGCGGCGCACACATGGCGCGGACCATCGACGAGCGAGTCGGCCGAGAGGCCCTCGTCGAGACGATCGCTGCCGGACCGTGCTCGTTCGTCCGAGCCTACAACGCCGTCGCGGACGCGGACCTGCGCGTCCGCCTGCCCGTGGTCTGACGACCGCGGAGGAGGAACCGGATGGGCCCCGTCACGAGACCTCGAGCGGGGCGCTGAACCATCGCATTGCGAGCCTCGACACACTCGCAAGGAGATCGAATGAAGCACGAGAAGTGGCAGGGCATGGGGACGTTTACGGCGATCTGGGCCGGGCAGCTTGTGTCGCTGTTGGGAACCGGGATGACTCAGTTCGCGCTGACGATCTGGGCGTGGCAGGTCACGGGGAAGGCGACGGCCCTCGCCCTCGTGGGAGTGTGCGGGTTCGCGCCCGTGGTCCTTCTCAGCCCGCTCGCCGGCGCGATCGTCGACCGGGCGAACCGCAAGCTTCTCATGATCCTGTCGGACCTTGCGGCCGGTCTCGGAACGTTGACGATCCTGCTCCTCTACCTCTTTGGGGCGCTTCAGATCTGGCACCTGTACATCGTCGTGGCCTGCATCGGAGCTTTCGGAGCTTTCCAGTTTCCGGCGTACTCGGCGACGATCAGCGTTCTCGTCGACAAGTCGCAGTACGCGCGAGCGAGCGGGATGATGTCGCTCGCCGGGTCGATCTCGGGCGTGTTCGCGCCGATCGCGGCAGGCATCCTCCTCGGGCCGATCGGGATCGCCGGGATCATGGGCGTCGACCTTGCGACGATGGGCACGGCCATCGTCATCCTTCTTTGCTCGAGGATTCCCCAGCCAGCTTCCTCGCCAGAAGGCGAGGCGGCCCGCGGGGGGCTGTTCCGCGAGGCGGCGTTCGGGTTCCGCTACATCCTCGCGCGACGCGGCCTGTTGGGGCTCTTGTGCATGTTCTTCCTGTTCAACGTGACCACGGCGTTCGGGTTCACCGTCCTGGCTCCGACGATTCTCGCTCGTACGGGCAACAACAGCCTTGTCCTTGGGACGGTCCAGTCGGCCGCCGGGATCGGCGGGGTGGTCGGCGGCGTCCTGCTGAGCCTGTGGGGCGGGCCGAAGAAGCGAGTCCACGGCGTGCTTCTCGGCTGTGCGCTGGGAGGCATCATCGGTCTCGTCGGACTCGGGGTAGGTCGCACGGCGGCGTTCTGGGCCGGGACGGCTTTCACGATGTCGCTCATCTTCCCGACGGTGAACGCCTCGAGTCAGTCGATTTGGCAATCGAAGGTGCCGCCAGACCTCCAGGGGCGGGTCTTCTCGGTTCGGCTCATGATGGCGCAGCTGGGAACGCCGCTGGCGATGTTGCTCGCCGGCCCCCTAGCGGATCGCGTGTTTGAGCCGGGCATGCGCATGGGAGGAGCGATGGCCGACGTCTTTGGGTGGCTCGTGGGGACGGGACCCGGCGCGGGAATGGCGCTCATGCTCGTCTTCGGGGGCGTGTTCGCGGCCGTCGCGGCGCTCTCGGCCTACGCGTACCGGCCTTTGCGCGACGTCGAAAGGACTCTCGCCGACCACGACGAGGCCGCGCAACGCGCGGCGGGAACGGCGTAGGGCGAGCGGAGCGGCTACTTCGGCCCGAGCTTGCTGCGCAGCGCCTTTTCGACAGAGCTTGGGACGAAATTCGACACGTTGCCGCCGTACGAGGCGACTTCCTTCACCATCGAGGACGCGAGGAAGCTGTAGTTGCCTGCGGTCATGAAGAAGACGCTCTCGAACTCGGGAGCGAGGTCGCGATTGGCGAGCGCCATCTGAAACTCGTACTCGAAATCCGAGTTGGCGCGGAGCCCGCGGACAATCGCGCCGGCGCCGTGCGCGCGAGCGCACTCGACGAGCAGGCCGTCGTAGCTCGTCACCTCGATCCCATTCAAGCCGCTCTCGCGAAGCGCTTCCTGGGTCAAGAGAACGCGTTCCTCGAGGGTGAACAGCGGGTTCTTGTGCGGGTTCGCGACGACGGCGATCACCAGTTTGGAGAACAGCTTCCGCGCTCGGCGGGCGATGTCGATGTGCCCGTACGTGATCGGGTCGAAGCTGCCCGGGTAGATTGCGATGGCCATGGTGTCCGCATCGTACCCCAGCCCGCGCCGACCGACAAAAGGCTACCGCGACGGCCCGACCGTGATCAGGTTCGCGTTGCCGGGCTTCCTGTACCGGTCGACCGCGGCGGAGACGGCCTCTGAGTCCACGGCAGCCACCTGCTCGAGAATCGCGTCCGGCGATAGGATGGTGCGCTCGCTGAGTGCCGCGTTGCCAAGCCGCATCGCGCGGTGCGCGTTCGACTCGAGGCCGAGGATGAGCGATCCGCGCAGCCGCGACTTCGCGAGCGCGAGCTCCTCCGGGGGCACGGGTTCCGCGTGGAGCCGCTCGAGCTCACGCACGAGGATGGCGGAGACGTCGTCGGCGGTATCCGGCGCCACGGCGGCGTACGAGAGCCAGAAGCCGGCGTCGCTGAACCGACTCACCGTGCTCTGGACGACGTAGGCGAGGCCCCGCTCTTCGCGGACCACCGTAAACAGGCGCGAGCTGGTTCCGTCGCCGAGCACGGCGTTCGCGACCTCGAGCGGGTAGCGGTCCGGGTCGGCGGCGAGCGGACCGGGGAGCCCCAGGTAGATGTGGGTTTGGCCGGTCGGCTGGACGTGATGCGCCTGCAGCGGTTGAAACGCGGGTGGCGTCCGCGTCGCGCTCGATCTGGCGGACCCAGCGGAGGCGGGGACGCGGCGCGCGATGTCGGCGACGAAGGCGTCTGCCTCGAGCGCGCCCGCGGCTGCGATGACCATGTTTCTCGGTTGGTAGAAGGCGGCGTGGTGCGCGGCCACGTCGCCGCGCGTCACCGACTCCATCGACGATCGCGTCCCCAGCACGGGAAGCGAAAGCGGGTGATCGTCGGCCCAGAGGCCGCGGATGAACTGGTCGAACGCTCGCTGTTCGGGATCGTCGTCGTAGCCGCGAATCTCCTCGAGGACGACGTTCCGCTCGATCTCGATCTTATCCGGCGCGAGCGCCGGGTGGAACACGAGGTCCAGGAGGAGATCGGTGGCCTTCGCGATGCCGTCGGCTGGGACGTCGGCGTAGAAGAACGTCGACTCCTTGCCCGTCGCGGCGTCGAGGAAGCCGCCGACGGAGTCGATCTCCTGCGAGACCTGGAGCGCACTGCGAGTCTCCGTCCCCTTGAACAAGAGGTGCTCGAGGAAGTGGGCCAGTCCCGCCGCCCCCGCCGGATCGTCGCGCGACCCGACGTTGATCCAGACGCCGACGGACACGGAACGGGACTGCGGAACCTCTTCGACGAGGATCCGCAGTCCGTTGTTCAGTTCGAACTTCCGTGCGCCGTCGTAGAGAACGGAGCCTACCACCGGTCCTCGAATCCGAGCGCCGACTCCTCTTCCGACTGGAGCGGCTCGGTGTCGACCGACGGCGGAGGTGCATCCTCCTTGCGCGCGTGGGGCCGACGCCTCTTCGCGTCGGCGTCCCGGCTGCCGGAGTCCCGGTGCGTCTCGGGCTCCTGATGGTTGCCGGGGTCGCGCCGCCGCTCGGCGTCGCGATGCGCGGGTTCCGGCTCGCGGCGCGGCTCGCGCGCCTCCTCCTCGGGCTCCGCGCTCCGCTTCGTCCCTTCGGGCTCGATGCGGCGCAGCTTGTAGCGGCCGCGCTCGTCGATGTTCAGGACCTCGACCTTGACCGGATCCCCGGTGTGGACGACATCGGTGACCCGGCGGACGTAGTCCTCGGAGAGGGCTGAGATGTGGATCAGGCCGGTCACGTCGGGGGCGAGCTCGACGAACGCTCCGTAATCGGTCGTGTTCGTTACCGTGCCCTCGATGATGTCGCCCTGCTTGATGTGGACTGGAGCGGGGGCGTCGGCTCGCCTGCCGTTGCCGCCACGGCGGCCGCCATCGCGGTCCCCGCGACGCCCGCGCGGCTCGCGGCTGCGCGGCTCGCGCGGCCCGCCTTCCGGCTCTCCTTCCTCGACGCGGCGCAGGTCGGGGCGCCCCATCTTGTCGACGCCGATGACTTCGATCGTCATTTCGTCGCCGACGGACACGATGTCGCGGACGCTCTCGACGTAGCCCGAAGAGAGGTTCGACACGTGGACGAGGCCTTCCGATCCGCCGCGAAGCTCCACGAATGCGCCGAAGTCGACGATGCGAGTGACGTGCGTCTTGAGCCGCATGCCGATTTCGAGCTCGGCCGTCATGTCCTCGATGCGTTCCTTCGCCGCGGTGGCCGCCGCGCCGTCGACGGCCGCGATGCGAACCGTTCCATCGTCGGCGATGTCGATCTCGGCTCCGGTGTCTTCGACGATCTGGCGGATCGTCTTGCCTCCGGGGCCGATGACGAGCCCGATCTTGTCGACCGGGATGGAGATCGTGATCAGCTTCGGCGCGTAGGGCGACAGCTCCTCGCGCGGCGCGGCGATGGCCCGCTCCATCTCGTCGAGGATGGCGGATCGGGCGCGACGCGCCTGCTCCAGCGCGCGACGCAGGGTCGAGCTGTCGATGCCTCCCACCTTGACATCCAGCTGGAATCCGGTGACTCCGTCTCGGGTGCCGACGACTTTGAAGTCCATGTCGCCCAAGTGGTCCTCGGTTCCGAGGATATCGGTGAGGATGACGCGTCGGTTCGTCGCCGCGTCTTCGATCATGCCCATTGCGACGCCGGCCACGGCCTTCCGAATGGGAACGCCGGCGTCCATCATCGCGAGGGTCGCGCTGCAGACGGTGGCCATCGACGACGAGCCGTTCGATTCGAGGATCTCCGACACGACGCGGACGACGTACGGGAAGTCCTCTTCATTCGGGATCACGGCCTGGAGGGAGTTCTCCGCCAAGTAGCCGTGGCCGATCGAGCGGCGGCTCGGCGAGCCGATGCGGCCCACCTCGCCCACCGAGAACGGCGGGAAGTTGTAGTGCAACATGAACCGCTTCCTGCCGTCGAGCATCATCTGGTCGATGATCTGTTCGTCGGTGCGCGTCGCGCCGAGCGTCACGATGCCGAGGCTCTGCGTCTCACCGCGCGTGAACAGCGACGACCCATGCGTGCGCGGCAAGACGCCGACGCGGCACGAGATCGGGCGGACCTCCTCCGGCCCGCGGCCGTCGATGCGGATGCCGCGGTCGAGAACCTGCTGTCGCATGTACTCGCGGAGCAGCGACTCGACCTTCGTGGCCACGTCCGCAGCGCTCGTTGCGACGGGAACGCCATTCGGATCGCGCTGGGCGAGTTTCTCGACCGCCCGCTCTCGCAGGACGTCGACGAAGTCGGCTCGCGCCTGCTTCGTGCCGAGCGTGTGGAGGTTCGGGAACTCGTTCCACACGAGGTTGCGAATCATCTGCAGGTCCACGGCGCCGACGACCGGCGCCGGCTCGGCGACAGGCGTCTTCACGGGGGCGACGCGCTCGGTGAACCGCTTCTGAAGGTCGATGAGCTCGCGGATGGCGCTATGAGCGAGTTCGATGGCCTCGACGACCTGGTCCTCCGAGAGCTCGTCCATCATCCCTTCGACCATCGTCACGGTCTTCTCGGTGCCGGCCACCGTGATGTCCACGCCGCTCGTCGCCATGGCGGCGGCGTCGGGGTTGACGATCAGGCGACCGTCCTGCCGCCCGATCTTGACGGCCGCGATGGGGCCCTGGAAGGGAGCGCTCGAGATCGAGAGCGCGGCCGAGGCGCCCAGAATCGCGAGGACGCTCGGCGAGCAGTCCGGTTCGGCGGAGAGTACGGTGGCGACGACCTGCACCTCGTCGTTGTACCCCTCCGGGAAGAGAGGCCGGATGGGCCGGTCGATCATGCGGCCGCTCAAGACGGCCGCGTCGCTGGGCTTTCCCTCGCGCTTGAAGAAGCCGCCGGGAATCTTCCCCGCGGCGTAGAATCGTTCCTCGTAGTCGACGCGGAGCGGGAAGAAATCCGCGCTCTCCTTCGCGGGGGCGGTGACGGCGGTGACGAGAACGAGCGTGTCCCCGTACGTCGCCAGCACGGCGCCGTCCGCCTGCCGCGCGATCTGACCCGTCTCGAGGGCCAGTTCTTTCCCGTTGAACAGCATGCTTTCGCGGATGAACATGGATGTACTCAGACTCCTCTGATGTCCAGGCGTTCGATGATCGCCTTGTACGCCGACAAGTCACGGCGCTTGATGTACTTCAAGATGCGTCGGCGCTGGCCGACGATTCGTCGCAGTCCGCGTTGCGAACTGAAGTCTTTCGTGTGCTGCTCCAAGTGCTTCGTCAGTTGGTTGACGCGCTCCGTCAGGAGCGCAACCTGCACGGCTGCAGATCCCGTGTCCTTGTCCCTTTGTCCGAACTCCCGCACGATTTCCGACGTCTTCTCTACGCTCAACGGCATGGTTCCTCCTCCTCCGTCCGAGGGCGGGACGTGTCCACGCTCCCAGGCAGGGTAGCTAGTTCCGGCGCAGCCTCGCTGCGAGGCGCGCGACCTCCAATTGTACCCGCTCTTCGTCGAAAGCGAGCAACTTGCGCTCCCGAAGGAGCGGACGGCCTGCCACGAAGACATCCGTGACATCCGAAGACTGGGATGCGAATACCAACGTGGACGCCGCGTCGTGCCGCGGCGCGGTGTGGGCTCCTTCAACCTCGACGAGCACGATGTCGGCGGGGTCTCCCGCCTCGACGTTCGCCTTGGGTAGTCCGAGCGCGAGGCGACCTTCATGCGTCGCCATCCCTAGAGCATCGCGCGCGGAGAGGGCTCCGACCCGTTCGGCGCCCGCGCGTGCCAGCAAACACGCGAAGCGGAGTTCCTCAAGGACGTCGAGACGATCGTTGGACGCCGCGCCGTCGGTGCCGACGGCCGTTGCGACGCCTCCGGCGCGAAACGCGGACAGAGGTGCGGTGCCGCTTCCCAGTTTGGCGTTGCTCTTCGGGCAGTGCGCGACGCGGACTCCTCGCCTGGCGAAGAGGTCGACGTCCTCGGCCGTGACATGCGTGCAGTGAGCGGCCAACGTCGGCGCCGCCAGGGCGCCGATCTGCTCGAGATAGGCCGGCGGGGTGAGCCCCGTCTTCTTGCGCCAGTCGTCCACTTCGCCGCGCGTCTCGGACAGGTGGGTATGAACGAGCAGGTCGCGCCGGACGGCGAGGGCGATGGACTCCCGCCACACGTCCTCGCCGCAGGTGTAGACAGCGTGAGGGCTGACCGCGACCCGGATCCTCCCATCGCTCGCCCCGTCCCACGTGTCGGCAAAGCGCTCGGTCTTCTCGAGCTCCTCACGGCCGCCGGCCGCGAGCGAGGGCGCGATCATCCCGTACGAAAGAAGGGCGCGGACTCCGCTTTCTGTTACCGCTCTAGCGATGGCGTCGTTGTGGAAGTACATGTCGGCCACCGCGACGACGCCGCAGCGGATGGACTCCGCGAGCGCGAGAAGCGCACACCAGTGCACGTCCTCCGGCCGAAGGGCGCGTTCGATCGGCCACACGTGGCGCTCGAGCCACGTGGCCAGCGGCACGTCGTCGGCGAGTCCGCGCAAGAGGACCATGGGAAGATGCGTGTGGGCATTCACGAACCCTGGGAGCGCGAGCTTGCCGCCCGCGTCGACGATCTCGTCGCCGGCAGACCAGATGTCATCCAACGTGCCGACTCGGTCGATCGTGTCGCCCGCGACGCGGACGCAGACAGGTTCTGAGTCGCTGAGCCGACGAACGTCCTTCAGGAGGGTTGCCATGGCGTGCCTGTGTGGAACGGGACGAGGATAGCGCCCCCAGCCCCTCTCTGCAATTGCCGAACGTCGACTTGGTTCGCGAGGGGCATAGAAGATACGATAGGAGGCGATGAATAAGGCACAGGTAGGCGCGGCGGCGGAGAGCGCAGCGTGCCGGCGGCTGCGCGAGGAAGGGTACCGGATCGTCGCGCGCAACTGGCGCACCCGCCTCGGCGAGATCGACATCGTGGCCCGAGACGGTGACGTGCTCGTCTTCGTGGAGGTCAAGTCGCGCTCGGGACCCGGCTTCGGCGGCCCCGAGGGTGCGGTGGACCGCCCCAAGCAGCGGCGCATCGTTGCCGCGGCCGGGGCGTTTCTCGCGGCGACTGGCTGCGAGCTGGCTGCGCGGTTCGATGTCGTGGCTGTCGAAGACGACGACATCCGCGTCCTGCGCGACGCGTTCCGGGTCGACGATGTTCGGACACCTGCGTAGCGGAGTCCTCCTGGGCGTCGAAGCGCGGCTCGTCGACGTTCAGTGCGACGTCGGGGGCGGCCTCCCGTCGTTCCAGGTGGTCGGGCTGCCGGAGAAAGAGGTGTCGGAGAGCCGAGAGCGGATTCGCGCGGCGATCAGAAACAGCGGGTTCTCGTTCCCACCGGGCCGCGTCACGGCGAACCTCGCGCCCGCGGACGTCCGCAAGCAGGGAGTGGGCTTTGACCTGCCGATCGCGCTCTCGATCCTCCTCGCGTCGGGCCAGGTCGCGCCGCCTGCCGAGCCGTGGGTCGTCGTGGGCGAGCTGTCCCTGGACGGGGACGTCCGCGGAGTGCACGGCATCCTCCCCTTGGCGCTCGAGGCTCGCGTCAACGGCGCCGCGCGCCTGATCGTGCCGACGGAGAACGGCGACGAGGCGGCCCTCGTCGGCGACCTCGGCCTCTTCCCGGTGGGCACGCTGCGTGAGGCCGCCGATGCGCTCAGCGGCTCGCGCGCGGCCGCGGCCCACGCGCGCCCCGTCTGGCCCCTACAGGAGGAGAGCGCGGCGGCCGTGCGCCACAACCTGAGCGACGTCAAGGGCCAGACAGCTGCCAAACGAGCGCTCGAGATCGCCGCGGCCGGCGGCCACAACCTCCTCATGGTCGGCCCTCCCGGCGCGGGGAAGAGCATGCTAGCCCGCTGCCTGCCGGAGCTCCTTCCGCCGCTCTCGTTCGACGAGGCGATCGACGTGACGCGGATCTACAGCGTCGCCGGCCTGCTCGCTGCGGGCGAGATCCTGGTGCGCCGACGACCGTTCCGCGCGCCACACCACACGGTCTCGTACGCCGGCATGGTGGGCGGCGGGCACGGTGTACCGGGGCCCGGGGAGATCTCCCTCGCGCACCGCGGCGTCCTCTTCCTCGACGAGATCCCGGAGTTCGACCGCCACGTGCTCGAAACGCTTCGCCAGCCGCTGGAAGACGAGGTCGTCGTCCTGGCGCGGGCGGGGATCTCCGTTCGGTATCCCTCTTCGTTCACCCTTGTGGCGGCGATGAACCCGTGCCCGTGCGGCCACCTCGGCGACGAGGCGCGGCCGTGCACGTGCGCGTCGCGCGAGATCGCGCGGTATCGGCGGCGGATCTCGGGTCCTCTCTTGGATCGCATGGACCTGTTCGTGGACGTGCCGCGGCTCGCGGCGGGCGAGCTGATGGAGGCGCGGAGCGGCGAGGCGAGCGAAGAGGTCCGCGCGCGCGTCGCGGCGGCTCGGCGCAGGCAGTGGGAGCGCGCCGGGACGGGGGGAGCCTCGTGCAACGCTCGCCTGGCCCCCGAAGAGGCGCGTTGCTGGTGCCGACTCGATCGGGAGGGCGAAGTTCTGCTCCGCCGGGCCATCGCGCGCTTCGCGCTCAGCGGGCGCGGCCACGCGCGCGTCCTGCGCGTCGCACGCACGATCGCCGACCTGGACGTTGCGGACGAGATCGGGCCGGCTCACCTCGCCGAAGCCCTGCGCTACCGCAGCGCCAGCATCCTGCGCGAGCCGTAGGCGTCGCCCGTCGTCTGGCGCGGTCCGCGCCACGGGGGCTCGTCCGAGGCTGGAATCGCCCGGCCATTGCCTGGATACTAGACCGATTGCACGCTGGATCAGGAGGACCTGGATGAAGAAGCAGTTCTTCGCAGCGCTGACGTTGGTCGCCGCACTCCTGGGGAGCGTCGTGGCAGCGATAGGGGCCGATCTTGCGTTCCCGATCCACGTCACGGCCATCGAGATCGACGGCAACGCGGAGGTCAAGACGCGCGACGTAGCGGAGGCGCTGCCGCTCAAGGTGGGCGACGTCCTTGCCGCGTACGCGGACCTGCAGCCGACGTCCCAAGCCATCCTCGACCTC
>JAKLFO010000047.1 GCA_022711155.1 Candidatus Bipolaricaulota bacterium | reverse complement strand
CGACCTCGACCGGCTGGTAGCGCTGATCGCCCGGCTGCGGGACCCAGAACGCGGTTGCCCGTGGGACCTGGCTCAAGACCACGTCTCGTTGCGGCCGTACGTCGTGGAAGAAGCGCACGAGGTCGTTGCGGCGATCGACTCCGGGTCGGCCGGCGCGCTCGCGTCGGAACTCGGCGACGTGCTCCTTCAGGTTCTCCTGCACAGCCGCATTGCCGAGGAGCGTGGCGAGTTCACGCTGTCCGACGTGATGGACGAGCTGGCCGACAAGCTCGTGCGGCGGCACCCGCACGTGTTCGCAGACGCCCCGTCGGACCTCGCGTCGATCCGGGCGCGGTGGGACGAAGTGAAGGCCGGCGAACCCAAGCAGAAAGTGCAACTTCCGACCCTGCTCGCGGCGCGCAAGCTCGTCGCCGGCATGCGCGACGAGGCAGCGCTTGATGGGCTCGCGGGATCGCCGGACGCCGACGTGCGTGCCGGCGCCCTGCTTCTGGGAACGATCAGCCGCGTATGGGAGGCCGGGTCGGATCCCGAGATCGCGCTCGCGAAGGCGATGGCCTGCCTCTTCGCCGAGGGAGGGCGCGATGCGTGAGGACGCGCTCGTCTATTGGGTTGGCACCTCGGAGGAGGAGATCCACTTCATCGACGCTATCCTCTCGGCCTACGACGGGATCGCCTGCGTGCGGCGGGACTTCAAGCTCGAGAACGGCGACTCCCTGTACATGGTCTATGTGACTGCCGGGATGGAGAGGGAGTTCCTCGACGTGATGGAGCGGCTGCGCCAGGCCGCCAGGATCCGATCGGTGACGAAGGGTGAAGACGATGAGACTCCTTTCCGCGCGTGAGGTCGCCAGGTCGGTCTTCGACGTCGACTACGACCGACTGTGGTCGATGGGCATTCGCGCCCTCCTGTTCGACCTCGACAACACGCTCGGGAGGAGAGGCTCGACGAGCCTGGGCGATGAGGCGCGCCAACTCCTGCGGGATCTCGAGCGCCGGGGGTTCAAGGTCGGCATCCTGACGAACCGCAAACGGGGCGCGGCGAAGGGCCTCGCCAGCGCGCTGTCCGCCGAGTTCGCCGTGCTCGACGTCGCCCGCAAGCCCCATCGTGCCGGTTTCTCCCGCTTGCTCGCCAAGCTCGGACACGAGGCGAGCGTCGCGGCCATGGTCGGCGACCGCCGCTTCACCGACGTCCTCGGCGCGAACCGAAGCGGCATCTACTCCATCCGAGTTCGCGGCTTCCGGCGGTAAGCGGCTCACCGCACAGTGCGCTGAGGCCCCGCGGAGGGAAGCGAGGAAGCACGCTGCGACTTCTCCGTGTCCTCTGCGGTCTAGCTTCCGACAAGCCTTACCGCGGAGCGCGCAGAGCGGCGCAGAGGATGAGCCGCGACACCGCCTCAGAGCCAGGGCGAGCTGGCATTCGGTTCGGCAACCGACCGGGGGGAGAAGGGAAGCGCCATGTGCCTCTCCGCAACCTCCGCGCGTCGCTCTGCGTTTGGCCTTACCTCACGCACTCCGCGCTCTGCATCGTCTGCGGTGAGCCTTCTCGTCTCGCCGGCGCCGCCAGAGTGCTTGGTGGGCTCCTGTGGGTCGGCTATCATTCTCAAGGACGCCCGAATCGAGTCTCAGACTGCGAGACGGGACGGAGGAGGAAGCCCGGTCATGAATGCCCGCCACCTGGTGTCGCTGCGCGACCTGTCGTCCGAGGACATCCACGAGATCCTGGAAGTCGCTCGCCATCTCAAACTCGAGCACCGCTCCGGCATCCGCCACACCATGCTTGCTGGGAAGACGCTGGCGATGGTGTTCCAGAAGCCGTCCCTGCGGACGCGCGTGTCGTTCGAGGCCGGAATGGAGCAGCTCGGCGGGCACGCGATCTACCTCGGTCCGAGCGACATCAAACTCGGCGAGCGCGAGACGACGGAGGACATCGCGTTGAACCTGTCGCGCTTCTGCGACGCGATCATGGCGCGCGTGTTCAAGCACGAGACCGTCGTCGACCTGGCGAAGCACGCGACGATCCCCGTCATCAACGGCCTGTGCGACATGGACCACCCGTGCCAGGGCCTCGCGGACTTCCTGACCATCTGGGAGAAGAAGCGCCATTTCGAGGGGTTGACGCTCACGTTCATCGGCGACGGCAACAACGTCGCGCACTCCCTCATCGACGGATGCGCCAAGCTCGGCATGAACTTCCGCATCGGGTGCCCGAAGGGCTACGAGCCCAACGCCGATGTTGTCGCGGCCGCCCGGGCCCTCGGCGCGTCGGTCGAGATCCTGAACGATCCGATGGCCGCGGCGAGGCAGTCGGACGTCCTCTACACCGACGTCTGGGTGAGCATGGGGCAGGAGGCGGAGGGCAAGGCGAAGGCGAACGCGTTCAAGGGTTTCACGATCGACGCGAATCTCGTCGCCGCCGCGAACGAAGGCGCCGTCATCCTGCACTGCCTGCCGGCGCACTACGGCGAGGAGATCACGTACGAGGCGTCGCGGAGCCCCGGGAGCGCGATCTTCGACCAGGCCGAGAACCGCATGCACGCGCAGAAGGCCGTTCTCGCCCTGCTCATGAAGTAGGAGGAACGATGCCAGACCAGATCGTCGTCGGGTCGGACGCGAAGGGCGACTGCCGCGTGGTGGTCTCGCCGGGCAAGGCCTCGGCCGTCGAGGTGGTGACCGGCGATCCGCACCTGTTCGAGCGAGGGATTCGCGAGGTCGTCGGGCAGACCCTCGCGGCGCTCGCTCCGGAGGGGAAGATCAAGGCGGCGGTCGCCGTCACCGACCAGGGCGCACTCGACTACGTGATCTCCGCGCGGGTTGAGGCGGCCGTGCGGACGGCGTTTCCGACGGTGGCCGCCATCGCGCCGAATGTGCGGCGGCGGCCGAGCGCGAGCGATGCGCCGCGAAGGAGCCGTCTCTACGCTCCCGGGAACAGCCCGCGCATCCTCGTCGGTATCGAGCTGCACGGCGCCGACCTCGTGCTCGTCGACCTCGAGGACTCCGTGCCACCGGCCGAGAAGTCGGCGGCGCGCGTGCTCGTCAAGCACCTCCTGGCGGCGATCGACTTCCCGAACGAGGTCTGGGTGCGCATCAACCCGCTCACGCTGGGCGGTGCGGACGACGTGCGCGAGGTGCTCCTGGCGCGGCCTCACGGGGTGGCGCTTCCCAAGGCTGAGAGCCGGGACGACGTCGCCGCGCTGGCGAAGGAACTGGCGAAGGCTGAGATGGCCGCGGGCGCGCGCATCGGCTCGACGTGGAGCATGCCGATTCTCGAGACAGGGAAGGGCGTTCTCCACGCGGAGGAGATCGCGGCGGCCGATCCGCGCGTTGCCCTTGTGGCGTTCGGCGCCGAGGACTTCACGCGTGACGTCGGGGCGCGGAGGACGCCGGACGCGCTCCTGTTCGCGCGCTCGATGATCGTCGCCGCAGCCAAGGCGGCTGACGTGCAGGCCTCGGACACCGTCTACGGCAACGTCGACGACGAGGCCGGGCTCGCGGCCGAGTCGAAGCTGGCGCGCGACCTCGGATTCGACGGCAAGGGCGCCATTCATCCGGCCCAGGTGCCCGTCCTGCACGAGGCCTTTACGCCGAGCGAGCGCGAGATGGAGGAAGCGAGGGCGATCGTCGCGGCAGCGGAAGAGGCGGAGGCCCGCGGGGTTGGGGCGATCGCGATCGGCGGCAAGATGGTCGATCGCCCAGTGCTCGAACGGGCGAGACGGGCTCTCAAGCTGGCGGACCGCCTGGCTGGAAGGGGGAAGACGTGAGGAACGCGCTCGGCCGAGAGGTTCCGGACAAGATCGGTAGTCGCAAGGTCGAGCCGTACGCCGGAGCGTTCGCCGTGCGGCGTACCGGCTGGAAGGCGCCTCGCCCGCAGAAGTCGTGCGTGCCGGGGGAGAACAAGGTCCTTCCGTCGATCGAGGCCGCGATCGAGGCGACCGGCCTCCAGAGCGGGATGACGATCTCGTTCCATCACTCGTTCCGCGAGGGCGACCGGGTGATCAACCAGGTAGTCGACGCCTGCGCGCGAATGGGGTTGAAGGATCTCCGGCTCTGCCCGACGGCGTTGTTCGGCACACACGCGAAGCTTGTCGACCACATCAAGGCCGGCGTCGTGTCGCGGATCGAGGGGTCGATGAACGGCCCGGTCGGCGACTTCATCTCGCAAGGCGGCAAGCTGAAGGAGCCGGCGACGTTGCGTTCGCACGGCGGCCGCTGGCGGGCGATTGAGTCCGGCGACATGCAGATCGACGTCGCCTTCATCGCCGCGTCGCAGGCCGACGCATACGGGAACGCGAACGGCATCAACGGCCGCACGCCGTGCGGCCCGATCACGTTCTGCATGGTCGACGCGCAGCATGCGGGGAAGACCGTCGTCGTCACGAACGACCTCGCGCCGTACCCGGCGTACCCGCTGGAGATCCAGCAGGGCTGGACCGACTACGTCGTGGTGGTGGATGAAGTCGGCGACCCGGAGCAGATCGCGTCCGGGACGCTGGAGCTGACCAAGTCGCCGGCCCGCCTGCGTATCGCGCGCCTCGCTGCGGATGCGGTCGTCGCGTCGCCCTACTTCAAGGATGGGCTGTCGTTCCAGGGCGGCGCGGGCGGGGTTTCGCTTGCGGCCACCATGTACCTTGCCGAGGCGATGGAGAAGGCGAAGATCGTCGGCGGGTTCGTGATGGGTGGCGGCACGCGGATCATGGTCGACATGCTCCACAAGGGGCTCGTCCGCACGATTCTTGACGGCCAAGCGTTCGACCCGATCGCGGTTGCATCTTTGGGCAAGGACCCGGCGCACGTGATCATGAACCCCGGACTCTATGCAAACGCCGATTCGCGCGGCTGCGCGACGTACATGCTCGATGCCGCCTTCCTCGGGGCGACCGAGGTCGACCTCGACTTCAACGTGAACGTGAACACGCACTCCGATGGGCGGCTCCTGCACGGGATCGGCGGGCACCAGGATGTGGCCGCCGGAGCGAAGATGACGGTGATCACCGTGCCGTCGATTCGCGGGCGGCTGCCCGTGATTCTCGATCGGGTCACGACCGTCACCACGCCGGGCGAGGTCATCGACGTGATCGTCACCGAGCGCGGCCTCGCCGTGAACCCGAAGCGCGACGACCTGAAGGGCGCGCTCGTCGCCGCCGGGCTGCCGGTGCGTGACATCGCCGAGATCAAAGAAGAAGCCGACCGCCTCGTTCGCCCGCTCGGCAAGCCTGTCTTCGGCGATGAGGTCCTCGCCGCTATCGAGTGGCGCGACGGGACCGTGATCGACGTGGTGCGAAAGGTGGAACGATGGCAGTGAGAGACGAGGTGCGGAAGATCCTCCCGGAAGTCGATGAGATCGAGGACAAGGGCCTGCGCGAGAAGGTGCTGGCAACGTGGGAGGCCGCGCTCGTTCGCGGCGGCTGGGTTCCGGCCGACATTGCGCGGATTCCGTTCACGCTCCTGAAGCCCGTCAAGATCTCGTTCCGCGACCACGTGCGAAGCGTGACCAAGATCTGCATCGCGGCCGCCGACACGTTCGACGAGATCTACCAGGGCGAGCTCAAACTCCGTCGCGACGTCCTGATCGCCGGCGCTCTCTTGCACGACGTCGGCAAGCTGCTCGAGATCGAGGAGAAGGACGGCAAGTTCGGCAAGTCGAAGGACGGCGCGCTCGTGCGGCACCCGTTCTCCGGCGTCGCGCTCGCCGATGCGCAGGGCGTGCCTGCCGAAGTGCTCCACATCATCGCCTGCCACTCCAAGGAGGGCGACGCGGGCAAGCGCACAGCCGAGGCCATCGTCCTCCATCTTGCCGACTTCATGAACTTCGATCCGCTTCAGGGGTGAAAGCATGGGACTGACCTTTGCCCAGAAGGTGCTGGCGAAGAAGGCCGGGCTCTCGTCGGTGGCCGTTGGCCAGATCGTCGACATCGAGCCTGACTACTGCATGTCGCACGACAACACGGCGGCGATCGCGAAGACGTTCGCCAAGTTCGGAGTCGAGAAGGTGAAGAACCCCGAGCGTTTCGTCATCGTGCTCGACCACACCGTGCCCGCGTCGACCGAGGAGTACGCGAAGGGGCACAAGGAGATCCGCGAGTTCGTCGAGAAGCAGGGCATCAAGGCGTTCTACGACGCGGGCGTGGGGATCTGCCATCAGGTCCTGCCCGAGATGGGCTACGCGCTGCCCGGGAGCCTGATCGTCGGCTCCGACTCGCACACCACGGCGTACGGCGCGCTGGGAGCGTTCTCCGCCGGCGTTGGCCGTTCGGAGATGGCCGCGCTGTACGCGACGTCGAAGATCTGGCTCAAGACCCCGGCCTCGTTCAAGGTGCAGGTCGAGGGCAAGCTGACGGAGCCCATCACCTCGAAAGACCTCGTGCTCAAGATCATCGGCGATATCGGCGCCGACGGCGCGCTCTACAAGTCGGTCGAGTTCGCCGGAGAGGCGGTCGAAGCCATGAGCCTGTCCGCCCGCCTCGTCTTGTCGAACATGGCGGCCGAGATGGGCGCGAAGAACGGCTACTGCGCCCCCGACAAGAAGACGTTCGCCTTTCTTGAGGGCCGCGCGGTGGCCGAGTACACGCCCGTCTATCCCGACCCCGACGCCGAGTACGAGCGCATCCTGACCTACGATGCCTTGCAGCTCGGTCCGCAGGTCGCGAAGCCGCACACGGTCGACAACGTCTGCCCGGTCGAGGACGTCGAGGGGACGAAGATCCACCAGGCTCTCATCGGGACCTGCACCAACGGACGACTCGAGGACCTGCGCCTCGCCGCACGGCACCTCGAAGGGAAGAAGGTCGCCAAGGGCGTGCGCATGCTCGTGCTTCCCGCGTCGCAGGAGATCCTGATCGAGGCCCTACGCGCCGGGCTCGTCGAGATCTTCGCCCGTGCCGGCGCGCTCGTGCTCAGTCCCGGCTGTGGCCCGTGCCTCGGCGCGCACCAAGGGGTGCTCGCTGCGGGCGAGGTCTGCATTTCCACGGCCAACCGAAACTTCCAGGGCCGCATGGGCTCGAACGAGGCGGCGACATACCTCGCTTCTCCGGCGACCGTCGCCGCGTCAGCCGTCGCGGGCGTGATCACCGATCCGAGGAAAGCGCGGCGCGGAGGTGGCGCATGATCGAGGGCAAGGTCTGGAAGTACGGCGACGACGTCAACACCGATGTCATCTTCGCGGGCAAGTACACGTACAAGCCGATGACCCCGGCCGAGATGGCCGAGCACGCGCTCGAGGACCTCGACCCGACGTTTGCCAAGGGCGTGAAGCCCGGCGACATCATCGTGGCGGGGACCAACTTCGGGTGCGGCTCGTCACGCGAGCAGGCCGCGACCTGCATCAAGGCGGCAGGGGTGGCGGCTGTGATCGCCGTCTCGTTCTCGCGCCTGTTCTTCCGCAACGCGATCAACGAGGGCCTGCCCGTGGTTGAGCTTGCCGGCGGCACGTCGATGATCGCGAAAGACGACAAGGTCCAGATCGACTTCGAGAAGGGCGTCGTTACCCACAAGGGGAAGGAGTACCGCTTCCCGGCTCTCCCGAAAGAAGTGCTCGCCATCCTCAACGACGGCGGCCTGATTCCGCACGTGAAAAGGGCGCTCGCCAAGACGTGACGGCGTGATAAGGGGACACAAACCACATTTCGCACCGCGTGATACTCGAAATGTGGTTTGTGTCCCCTTGGGATTGACGCGGTCGCAGGACGCTCGCTAGTGTGAAGTCATGAATTGCAGGGCTCGCTTGCTTGCCAGGCTCGCTCTCCTCCTCGCGCTCGGCGCGCCACAGCTTTCGGCTGCCGGAACTCTCGCGGAGCCGATCACGCTTCGGATCCAAGCGGTCCGCGTGGCCGACGACGACGGGGGGCGCCCGGCAGACACCAGCCCGGCGCAATTCGCCGAGTGGGTCGACTTCGCCAATGTGTCGTTCGCGTCCGCGGGGATCGCCTTCGTCTACGACTCGTCAGCCGACTTCGCCGAAGTTCGAAGCACGCTCCTCAACAACCTCGCCGACCCGAACGACGCGTTTCCCGACTGGCGGGCGCAGGGCGCACTCGGGAACGAGATCGCCGCTCGCTACCCGGGCAAGGTCCTCGTGATCATGCGGCACGATCCCGGTCCCACGTCGGACTACGGCGGATCGGGATCGCCAGGGCACGGCTTCATCATCCTGCCCGGCTTTGGAGTCTCCGTGCACTGCGGCACCACGGCGCACGAGTGGTTCGCGCACGAGATGGGGCACTTCCTCGGCCTCGGGCACACGATGCCCAACCTGCCGGCCTTCGCGAGCATCGACGAAGCCGCCGCGTACTTCGTGGCGAAAGGGAGAACTGCGTCCCTCTTCGACGGCGACGGCCTCTCGGACACGCTGCCCGACCCGTATATGCGCTTCCTCGAGTGCGCGACGACGACGAGCGTCACGCTCGACGGCGTCGTCTTCGTCCTGCCGCGCGACAACCTGATGTCGTACTACAACGAGGCGAGCGTTCTCACGCCAATGCAGGCCGCGATCGCGCGCGACATGGCAGCGCTCGTCGTCCGCGGCGGCGGCAGCTACCCCACGAACGTTGGGCCGGCGGCCGCGGGGACACTGCGCTTCGAAGCCGAGGACCTCGCTACATCGCACACGGGCCCCGAGCCCGGCGACCAGGACATGGCCGGCTTCGCCCCATACCCGTTCTCGCCGCGTTGGAGTCAGGACGAGCAGCTCTACTGGGGTGCCGGAAGCGGCCGAAAGCTCACGCTCTACTTCACCGTCCCCGAGGCGAAGCGCTACAGCGTGGTCGCCTACGCGACCTTGAGTCCCTACTTCGACACCGTGAGCGTCGAGATCGATGGCGTGGCGACCGGAGTGAGCCTCGATGCCTACGCGCCGCAGGTCTTGCCCTCTGGGCCAATCGAACTAGCGACCGGCGTCGAGCTCAAGAAGGGCCAGCACAGGATCCGCTTCACCGTGATCGCGACGAACCCCGCCTCGTTGGGGCACGGCTTCGGCATCGACTGCATCGAGCTGCGCCCGTAGGCTGAGGCACGAACTACGATACGCGAGAGGCCTGCTCCCGCGCCGTCGGACTGGCGGCTGGTTATTCCTCATCAGCCCTTGAAACGCCTCCATGGATTCCTTAAAATGCCCACGAAAGGCAACAATAAGGAACGGTGAGGGCTATGTATACAGTGGAGGAGCTGGCGCAGATCCTCTCCTTGCACCCGAAGACGGTGCAGCGGTTCATCCGCGAGGGAAAGATCAAGGCGACGAAGATCGGCCGCGAGTGGCGCGTCCGCAAGGAGGACTTGCGCGATTTCGCCCACAGCGAGCTCTCCGCGCCGCGGGCCGAAGAGCCGGCGGCGACGTCGCGTCTCGCGGACCGCATTCAAGTGACAGCCGTGATCGAGCTCGACGAGGGGCACTCGAGCGAAGTGTCGCGGATCTCGAACAGCCTGATTGCGGTGCTCAACTGCAAGGATCCTCGCTTCGGCGCGGCTCGCTACGACCTCATCTACCACCCCGAGATCCGCAAGGCGCGCTTCGTGATCCACGGAAGCCCGCTCTTCATTCGGACCCTCCTCGAGCTGGTGGACGTCTTGCTCGAGCAGGACAAGGAAGAGGCGCAGGAGTAGGAGGTCGCTTTGGCTCCGTCGGTGTTCAAGAGCGAAGAAGGTCGGCAGGCGATCGTCGCGTGCTACGAGAGGATTCTCGGCGAAGCGAGCGCGAGGTTCTCGCTGCGCCGACGCGTCGTGGGGACTGCGCTCGGGAAAACGCACGTGCTCGAGGCCGGTCGCGAGGGCGCGCCGGCACTCCTTCTGCTGCACGGGACGGCCAGCAACTCGGCGACGTGGCTCGCGGATATCCCGGTTTGGGCGGGCCACTTCCGCGTCATCGCCGCCGACATCCCGGGCGAACCGGGGCTGAGCGAGGATCGCCGGATCACGCTCGCGAGCAGCGAGACAGAAGGCTGGCTCGTGAGCCTGCTCGACGCGCTTGGCCTCTCGTCGGTTCGGATCGTCGGAATGTCCCTCGGCGGGTGGATGGGCTTGCGCCTCGCCACGCGGCACCCGGAGCGAGTCGATGCCTTGTCGCTTCTCTCCGCGGCGGGCCTCGCTCCGCAGAGAGTGTCGTTTCTCTTCCGCGCCTTGCCGTTGACTCTGCTCGGGGACTGGGGGCTCAAGCGGGTGAATCGCATCGTCTGCCGCGGAATCGAGATGCACCACGACGTTGAGGAGTTCATGCTTCTCGCCGGCCGGCACTTCCGCCCCCTGCTCGAGCCGATTCCCGTGCTCACGGACGCGGAGTTGGCGCGGTTGACGATGCCCATTCAGTTCCTTGCTGGCGAGAAGGACGCGCTCCTGCACGCGAGGGCGAGCGTCGAGCGACTGAAGCGCCTTCTGCCGCGCGCCGAGGCCCATCTCCTCCCCGGCTGCGGCCACGCCGTACTCGGGAAGACGAGTGAGATCCTCGAGTTCCAGCGGAGATCCGGACCGCGCGCTGCGCAGCTGTAACGGCGACTGTCCTCGGCTTACCACTCGGCTTGCGTCCGGTGACTCTCGCAGAGGCGCCCTGTGCCTCCCCTGGCAAGGCGGCGCGCCAGTCCGGGAGAACGGATTCGGCTCCTTGGCCCCATCTCAACCCTTGGGTGCGCAATACAACCACGACGTGGTGGGAAAACGACCGCGGAGTGGCTAAAATGCACCCATGGATCTCCTGAGAAGGAATCTCACGAAGCGGCTTCTTGAGGCGCTCTCGGACACGCCGGTTGTCCTCCTCCACGGCGCGCGACAAACGGGGAAGAGCACGCTGGTTCAGGCCATCGCGCAAGACCTCCGGCCAGCGGCCAGCTATCTCACGTTCGACGACGCGACGACGATGAGCGTGGCCAAACGGGATCCTCTCGGGTTCCTCGAGGCGCTCGACGGCCCGATCGTGCTAGACGAGGTGCAGCGAGTGCCCGAAATCCTCGTGGCGATCAAGACCCTCGTCGACCGCGATCGGACACCGGGGCGTTTCCTGCTGACGGGCTCCGCAAACGCCCTCCTGCTTCCCAGGCTCAGCGAGTCGCTCGCCGGTCGAATGGAAGTTCTGACTCTGTGGCCTCTCTCGCAAGGCGAGATGATTGGCCGCGAGGAGGCGTTCGTGGACGCCGCGTTCTCCGAGAGCCTGCCAGCGAGGATCGCAGAGCCCGCGTTGTCCGAACGAGACCTCGTCGGACGCGTGCTCACCGGGGGCTATCCGGAAGTCCTCCGGCGTTCGAGTCGCGCGCGCCGCACAGCATGGTTCGACGCCTACGTGAGCACGGTCATCCATCGGGAGCTGCGCGATCTTGCCAACATCGAGTACCTGTCAGAACTGCCGCGCTTGCTGCGCCTGCTCGCGACAAGGGTTGGAGACCAACTGAACTACACAGACGTGGCGGGGGCTCTGGGGCTCCCACAGACGACCGTCAAGCGGTACCTCTCGCTACTCGAGGTGATCCACCTCTTCCTCCCGCTACCTGCCTGGTCGCCGAACCTCGGTGTGAGACTCGTCAAGCGGCCCAAGGTTCTGCTCAACGACTCGGGGCTCGTAGTACACCTTATCGGTCTGGACGACCGGCAGGTTGCGACAGACGCGACGCCGTTCGGGCATGCCTTGGAGTGCTTCGTTTCGATGGAACTCCGGAAGCAGATCACGTGGAGCGAGACACGCCCCACGATGTACCACTTCCGCACGCACAGAAATGTGGAGGTCGACCTGGTCATGGAGAGCCCATCCGGCGATCTGGTTGGGATCGAGGTCAAGTCGGCCCGGCGCGTGAGAGACGAGGACACGAAGGGGCTGCGGCTTCTGCAGGAGCTTGCCGGGAAGCGATTCCGCCGCGGCATCGTGCTGTATTCGGGCGAGCAGCACGTCCACCTGGGAAAGGACCTTCACGCTCTTCCCATCGAGTCGCTGTGGCGGATGAGCGCGGAGAGCCAGCGCGCGTGACGATTCCCCCATCTCGATGCTTCGAGTAACCCAAACACCAAGAGAGAAGATCTGCCCTGCGCCCGGACCCCATCGTTCGTGTGGCCGAGCTTCGTCGCCGCGGCACGAGGCCTCGCGATGAACCGTGGGGCGGCCGATCACGACCCACTTCTGGAGGAGGCGAAAAGCCTGCGGTGAACCGGGCGGCGCCTGCCAGGAGAGTGGCGGCGAAGCAGCGGTCAGTATCCTTAGCTCGCCGCAGGCGAGCCATGATCACACTTCGCAAGATGACGCCGGACGAGTACGACGTTTGGGCTCCGGAATCCATCGCCTACTACGCGGCCGAGCACGTGCGAGCCGGGAACTGGAGCGCGGAAGAAGCACCCGAGCAGGCGCGGAAGGCATTCGATCGGTACCTGCCGAACGGCCGCGACACCGAGGGCCACTACGTCTGTTCGATCGTCGACTCCTCCTCCGGCGAGAAGGTCGGCTATCTCTGGTACAACGTCCAGGCGAGGAAGACCGGTACGAGGATCTTCATCCTTGCCTTTGCCATCGATGAGATGCATCGGCGGAAGGGGTACGGGGCCGCCGCGCTCAAGGTGCTCGAGACCGAAGCCGCCCGCCTCGGAGCGGACACCATAGAACTCCACGTCTTCGGCGACAACGCGGTCGCGCGTAAGCTCTACGCCGGTCTTGGCTATCGTGAGACCGACCTGCAGATGGCCAAGGCGGTGTCGGCGTAGGTTCCTCGCCCGACTCAGTCTGCGGCCCCGCCCTTCCGATGGGCCGCGCTGACGGCCGGCTGACGGTGGCCGGCAGTCCCGGTCGAGTTCCGGCGAGTTCCGGGGACACAATACTTATCTCACCTGCCGTGGCTCTCGGAGTCGCGGTGGTAAGTGGGCACGGAATCGCGCGGCCTCGCTGGTGCGTCCGCGGCGATCTCCGTCTGCTGGGCTTCCTCAGGCGCAGTGGACTCGTCGAGATAGCCATTGTGTCCCCGGAATCCATAGGCTCAGCCCCATTGCCCTGGAAGCGGGGCGAGAGCCCCAGTACGCTTCACGCCATCGCGCTCCAGCTATCCCTGGGGCCAAGGCCAGAAAGCCCTGAACGTGGGCGGAGGAGGTCGTCGTGGTCTCTGAGCTTGCACACGTGCTGACGTCGGACTGCGTCGGTCTCCGGACCCCCGGGGCGTAGGGCCTTCACGCGTCACGCCACTTCTCGAGTCTCGACATGCCTTCGCAGTCCTCCTGCAGTCTGGTCTTTGGCACAATGAGCAAGGAGTGCACATGGTTTCGAGCAAGAGAGGGTCTTGGCAGGTTCGGGCCGCATCGTCCGACGACGTCTCGGCGATCGCGAGGCTCATCAACGGTCACTGGCAGACGCTGTGCGGGGAGAAGAGGATCGCGGAAAGCGAGGTTCGGTCGTGGTTCCTCAAGGCCGGCGCGCCGCAGGAGGATACGCAAGGGTGGTGGGACCCCGCGGGAGAGCTGCGAGTGTACGCCCAGGTCTACAAAGGCGACTTCCCCCATCACTGGGACGGCTACTACGACGTCACGGTGGATCCCGCCGTCGGCCACGATTCCCTGCTGTGGGAAGAGGCGTTCGGCTGGTGCGATCGGCGGGCGCGCGAGCTCCGCGTCTCGGACCCAGAACGCGGGCTGTGCTGTGGCGCGCGGGCGCACGAAGCGGACGAGGCGAAGCTGGGCGAGCTCGAACGGCGTGGGTTCGCCCGTGTCCGGATCGAGACGCTGATGCGCGTCTCGCTCGTCGGCAAGCTCGTGGAGCCGCGGTGGCCGGCAGGGATCGCGGTGCGGACGCTCGATCTCAACGCGGACCTCGCAGCCTATGCCGCTGCATTCTCCGAGGCCTTTGCCGAGCACTGGGGCCACGTTGTGTTTCCGCTCGAGGAACGGATCCGCGAGCTCCGCGGCAACTTCGCGTCGTGGGAGTCGTTCCTCGTTCCCGAGACGTGGTTTGTCGCGATCGACGGCGACGAGATCGCGGGCTCG
>JAKLFO010000046.1:14185-14421 GCA_022711155.1 Candidatus Bipolaricaulota bacterium | reverse complement strand
CATCAATGGGTCGGAGAACGCCTTGGTGAACGAACTCACGCGGGCGCCTGGCGTGTACTTCACGCAAGAGGAGCCCACGCAGTTCAAGGGGCACATCCTGCCGGAGCTGGGAGCCTGGCTCGAGATCGTGCTCGACACCAAGCGTGGGACGCTCCGCGCGAACCTCGACCGCAAGGGCAAAGTGGTCGTGACCGTCCTCCTCAAGGCGCTGGGATTGGACGACGGGCGCATCGGAC
>JAKLFO010000046.1:0-14175 GCA_022711155.1 Candidatus Bipolaricaulota bacterium | reverse complement strand
TTCCCCGTCTCCCCCGTGACCGCCGAGGATCTCGAGGGCTACGTGGGGTACCGTGTGGCCGCTGACGTCGTGGCGAAGAAGGGCGAGCCGATCGTGCTCGCCGGGGAGACGCTCCAGAAGTCCCACTTCGCCGCGCTGGAGAAAGCCAAGGTCGGCGAGATCCGCCTCGTGAACCACTACATCCAGCGGGCGCTAGAGGAAGACCAGACGACGAGCCAGGAAGAGGCCTTGCGGAGCGTCTATCGCAAGCTGCGGCCGTCGGATCGTTCCTCGCCGTCGCAGATGGCCGAGTACATCGAGAACCTGTACTTCCACCCGACGAGCTACCACCTGTCGCAGGTGGGACGGTTCAAGGTGAACCGCAAGCTCGCCATGCAGCTCTCGCAGCCGGTCCTGTACCTCGCGGACATCATGCGGACCCTTCGCGTGCTGCTCGAGGTTCCCACGCACCCCGAGCTGCTAGATGAGAAGGACCACCTCGCCAACAAGCGCGTCCGCCTTCCCGGCGAACTGGCCGAGAACGCGCTGCGTACCGGCCTGGTTCGGATGGCGCGGATCGCGCGCGACAAGTTGTCGAAGTATGCGCTCGAGGAGAAGGACACCATCCGGCGGCTCATCTCGACCCGCACCGTGCAGGGCTCGATCAACCAGCTGTTCTACACCGGGCGATTCTCGCAGTTCCTCGAGCAGACGAACCCGCTGACCGAGCTGACGCACAAGCGGCGGCTGAACGCGCTGGGAGGCGGCCTGACGAAGCGGCGAGCGAAGATCGAGGTTCGCGACGTGCACTCCTCGCACTACGCACGGATCTGCCCGATCGAGACTCCGGAAGGGCAGAACATCGGCCTCATCACCTCGCTCGCCTGCTACGCGAGCGTCAACGAGTACGGGTTCCTCGTCTCGCCGTACCGGAAGGTGGTCAAAGGGAAAGTCACGGACCAGATCGACTACCTGATGGCCGACGATGAGGAGCACCTGAAGATCGCCCCGGCGACCACGCCCGTGAGCCCGAGCGGGAAACTGCTCGGCGAGCGGGTGGAGGTGCGGACGGGCCGTGAGGACGTGCGCCTCGTCCCGCCCGTGGAAGTGGACTACATCGGCGTCTCGCCGCGGGCGTTGGTGGGCATCTCGTCGGCGCTCATCCCGTTCCTTGAGCACGACGACTCCAACCGCGCTCTGATGGGCGCGAACATGCAGCGCCAGGCCGTCCCGCTCTTGCGCCCGGAGGCTCCGCTGGTCGGGACGGGGCTCGAACGCCAGGCAGCGATGGACTCGGGCATGCTGCTCCTCGCCGAAGAAGAAGGGACCGTAGCTGAGGTCGACGCGGACCACATCGTCGTGCGAAAGGGGAAGAAGGGGAAGGCTCGCTCGTACCCGCTCGTGCGATTTGAGCGCTCGAATCAGGACACGATCCTCCACCAGCGCCCCGTCGTCGCGGAGGGCGATGAGGTGAAAGTCGGCGACCTGCTTGCGGACGGGCCGTCGAGCAGCCAGGGTGAGCTCGCGCTGGGGCGCAATCTGCTCGTCGCCGTCATGCCGTTCGAGGGCTACAACTACGAGGACGCGATCGTCGTGAGCGACCGCCTCGTGCGGGAGAACCTTCTCGACTCGATTCACATCGAGGAGTTCGAGGTCAAGGCGGAGGAGACGAAGCTCGGGCCGGAGGAGATCACGGCCGACATCCCGAACATCTCCAAAGAGGACCTGAAGAACCTCGATGAAGACGGGATCGTCCGCGAAGGCACGGTCGTCCGGACGGGCGACATCCTCGTGGGCAAGATCACCCCGCGCGGCGAGTCCGAGCCGACGCCGGAGGAGAAGATCTTCCGTTCGATCTTCGGCGAGCGCGCGCGGAACGTCCGCAACACGTCGCTGCGGATGCGGCCCGTATCTGGAACGGCTAAGGTCATCAAGGTGAAGAAGTTCTCGCGCGACAAGGGCGACGAACTCGACGCCGGCGTGAACGAACTCGTGAAGGTATTCGTCGCGCAGCGCAAGACGCTGTCGATTGGAGACAAGCTCGCCGGGCGCCACGGCAACAAGGGCGTCATCTCGACCGTTCGTTCGATGGCCGAGATGCCCTTCCTGCCGGATGGGACGCCGGTCGATGTCGTTCTGAACCCGATGGGCGTGCCGTCGCGCATGAACCTCGGCCAGATCTTCGAGGCGAATCTGGGCTGGCTGGCCCACCTGCGGGGCGAGTACGTGGCGAGCCCGATCTTCGACGGGGCGCACGAGGATGAGATCCTCGAAGCCCTGCACAAGGAGCGAGTCAAGGCCGGCCTGGCGGACGGTGACGATTTCGACGGCAAGGTGACGTTGCGCGACGGCCGCACCGGGGAGACGTTCGCGCGGCCGATCACGGTCGGCTACATGCTGATCCTCAAGCTCGAGCACATCGCCGACGAGAAGATCCACGCGCGGTCGACGGGGCCGTACGCGCTCATCACGCAGCAGCCGCTGGGCGGGAAGGCGCAGTTCGGCGGACAGAGGCTCGGCGAGATGGAGGTGTGGGCCCTCGAAGCCTACGGCGCTTCCGCCCTCCTGCAGGAGATGTTGACCCTCAAGTCCGACGATACGCGCGGTCGCATCCAGCTCTACAAGTCGATCCTCAAGGGGGAGGAGTTCCCGAAGCCTGGACTGCCCGAGTCGTTCAAGGTCCTGTTGCGCGAGCTCCGCAGTCTGGGGCTCTACCCGCGGGTCTACGACCGAAACGAGCATGAAGTCGACATCACCTAGCGAAGACGCAGAAGAGCGAGCTGCCGGCGCCGTCCTCTTTCGAGAGGAGGGCGGCCGGCGGCTCTACCTCTTGTTGCGCCACAAACAGGGCGGGCACTGGGGGTTCGCCAAAGGGCGCATCGAGCCGGGCGAGGGAACCCGTGACGCGGCGCTGCGCGAGATCCGAGAAGAGACCGGCATCGATGGCATCGACTTCGTCGAGGGGGTCTCCGTGGAGAGCAGATACTCGGTTCACCGGAACGGATGCGGGCTTTTGAAGACCGTGACGTACTACGCGGCGCGGACGGGCGATGGGGCGATCCACCTCTCGCACGAGCACACCGACGCGCGGTGGGTCAACGCGGTCGACGCACAGAGCCTTCTGACGCACGCGGAGAGTCGACGGGTTCTCGTGTCCGTCGACGAGGCGCTGGGGCCCACCGGCATGTCGTAGGGGCGGAGGAGCATGATGCTGGACGAGTTCGCACGCCGCCGCGAGGAGGGGAACCGGGCCGTCCTCGCGGAGGGCAATCTGACGCTGAAACGGTTCTTCGCCCTCGACCACGACGCCTACGCCGCCGGAGCTCTGTCGCAGAAAGACAAGGAGCTTCAGGGCCTCGTCGCGTCGGCCGTCCTGCGCTGCAACGACTGCATTTCGTACCACTTGGGACAAGCCAAGGCGTGCGGCGCGCGGCGGGCCGAGGTCGTGGAGAGCCTGGCGGTCGCGCTCGTCGTGGGAGGCTCGATCGTCATCCCACACCTGCGTCACGCGTTCGCCGTGCTCGACGAGCTGTGGGGCGAAGGCGCGGACGCCGGAAGCTAGGACGAGAGGGGAGGGGCATGGACAAGCTTGCGTTCATCGATGAGGCGCTCGCCGATCTGCGCGAGAAGGGGCTGTACAACACGATCCGGACGATCGAGAGCTCGGTCGGGGCGTGGGTGCAGATTGACGGCAAACGCGTCCTCAACATGTGTTCGAACAACTACCTCGGGTTCGCCAACGACCAGAGGCTGTGCGCGGCCGCCAAGCGGGCGATCGACGAGTACGGCGTCGGGCCGGGCGCCGTGCGTTCGATTGCCGGTACGATGACGCTGCACGTCGAGCTCGAGCGGCGCATCGCGCGATTCAAGGGCACGGAGGCGGCCCTCTCGGTTCAGTCCGGGCTGAACACGAACCTGGCCACGATCCCGCTCCTCATGGACAAAGACGACATGCTCTTCACCGACGAGCTGAACCACGCGTCGATCATCGACGGGGTGAGGCTGACCAAGGCGCAGCGCGTCATCTACCCGCATCGCGACGTCGAGGCGCTCGAGAGGCTGCTCGCGGAAAACGAGTCGATCGCGAAGAAGCTGATCATTACCGACGGCGTGTTCTCCATGGACGGCGACCTCGCGCCGCTTCCGGCGATTGTCGAGGCGGCGGAACGGCACGGGGCGATGGTCATGGTCGACGACGCGCACGGCGAGGGCGTCTTGGGCAGGAACGGACGAGGCATCGTCGACCACTTCGGACTGCACGGGCGAGTCGACATCGAAGGCGGCACGATGTCGAAGGCGTTCGGCGTCATGGGCGGCTACGTCGCGGGGAGCGCCAAGCTGGTGGAATACCTGCGGCAGCGGGCGCGGCCGTTCCTGTTCTCTTCCGCCGCGACGCCGCCCGACGTGGCGGCGTGCATCGCGGCGATCGACATTCTAGAGGCGTCGGACGAGCCGGTGCGCAAGCTCTGGGACAACGCGAAGCAGTTCAAGGCGGCCCTCGCGGAACTCGGTTTCGACCTCGGGGCGAGCGAGACGCCGATCACGCCTGTCATGCTCGGAGAAGCCACGACGGCGTGGGACTTTTCGAAGGCTCTCTTCCAGGAAGGCGTCTTCGCGACGGCGATCGCCTTTCCCACCGTGCCGCGCGGCAAGGCGAGGATTCGCGTCATGATGTCGGCGGCGCACAGCGCCAAGGACCTTGCCTTCGCCGTGGATGCGTTTGCGAAGGTTGGACGGAAGCTTGGGGTGATCAGACGATGATTCGACGACCGATTGCGACGGCCGAGGCTCCGGGGGCGATCGGCCCCTACTCCCAGGGAGTCCGCGCGGGCGGGCTCGTTTTCACGTCAGGGCAGATCCCGCTCACTCCATCCGGAGACTTGATTCAGGACGACGCGGCGCGCGCTGCTCGCCAGGCCCTCGAGAACGTGCGGGCGGTGCTTGCGGCGGGCGGCGCGACGATGAAGGACGTCGTGAAGGTGACGGTCTACCTCACGGACATGGCCCAATTCGGCGCGGTGAACGAGGTCTACGCGCAGTTCTTCGCCGAGCCGTTTCCGGCGCGCACGTGCGTGGCGGTGGCCGGCCTGCCCCGCGGGGCGCTGCTCGAGATCGAGGCACAAGCGGTCCTTCAGTGAATCTGGCCGGCGGGGCGGGCGGCGGCTTTTTCGACGCGCACTGCGACGCGCCGATGAAGGTCGTGGACCTTGGGGCGGACTTCGCGCGCGGCGATGCGCGCCTGCACGTGACGCTCCCGGCGTTGCGCGAGGCCGACGTGCGCGTGCAGGTCTTTGCCTCTTGCTCGGCGTACCCCGAGACGCCCGCTGATCGGGCGGTCGCGCGCGGGTCGGCGATGGTCGACGCCGTCTGGGCGATGGCCGCCGCGTCCGACGGGCGCATGGCGGTGGCCACGACGGCGGCGGACGTGCGCGCGGCGCTCGCGGGCGGCCCGATGGCGGCGCTGATCGCTCTTGAGGGGGCCGACCCGCTCGAGGGGAGGGCCGAGAATCTCCGGGCCTACGCCGCGCGAGGCGTGCGCAGCCTCGTCTTCGCGTGGAGCGACAACTCGTTCTCCGGAACAGCGCTCGGTTCGGGAGGCGGTCTCAGCCGCGAGGGAGAGAGGCTCCTCGGGCTCGCCGAGGAACTCGCGCTCGTCGTCGACGTCTCCCACCTCTCGGATCGCGCGTTCCGCGATGTCTGCCGCGCGAGCACGCGGCCGTTCATCGCCAGTCACTCGAACTGCCGGAGCCTCTGCGCGCATCCGCGCAACCTGACCGACGAGATGATCCGCGAGCTTGCCGACCGAGGGGGCGTCCTCGGGGTCAACCTCGCGCCCCACTTCCTCGATCCCGACACCCTTCGGGCGTACGATGCGCTTCGCGCCGAGGCGCGGACGCGTGGGGACGCGGCCGACGCCCGCGCGGAGATCGCGGCCCGGCGCCGCGCGCTGGCGCGCCCGGCGCTTGAGCAGGTTGCACGGCACGCCGCGCACGCCGTGCGCGTCGGCGGAGAGGAGGCCGTGGGCCTCGGCGGCGACCTCGACGGCGTCGAGGCGCTGCCCGCCGGGATCGACTCGGTGGCCGACTACCCGAAGCTGCGGCCGCTCTTCCGCGCCGCCGGGCTCTCGGAGCGGCAGATCGAGAAAGTCTGCGTCGGCAACTTCGCCCGAGTCTTCGCGGAGATCCTCGCCTAGGCTCGCTCCTGCCAGAGTCGGAAGAGCGGGGCAAGCGCGCTCGCGTACCGCGGCCCCAGAACTCGCGGGTCCGTCGACTCCGGCTCGTTGGGGAGCGTGGCGAACGGGACAGGTAGGCCGCGCACGTCGAGGGTCCCGTGGGGGCGGCCTTCGGTCAGCCGGTCCCAGTCGTCCGAGCCGTACGTGCGCTCCATTTCCTCGCGGGGCACGGAGTGCGTGAGGATCCCGCTTCGCCGCTTCTCGTCGTAGCGGGCCAGATTGCGGCGCCACGATTCGGCGAACGACACCGACAGATAGAGGGCGGCGGCGCGCTGGATGACGCCCGGCGGAAGCTGATGGAGGGCGTCGCGGTAGGCGGACGGTCCTCCGCGCGAGAACTCGAGCACGAGGGTGGCCCCGGGCGAAGCAGGTCGCGTTGCGACCTCCGCGGCGAGTCGGTCGAGGAGAAAGGCCCAGACGCCGTCGTCGGCCACGGCGTAGTTGCCATCGGCCCGGCGGGAGTGGAGGCGCGGTCGTCCGAGGCGCTCCCACACGTCGTCGTTCTCGAACAGGCGCCACAAGATCGGGAAGTCGTCGGCGGCAGCGAGGGTCCCCACGTGGAAGCGCTCGGCCCTCTCTCGCGGCGGGGTGCGGCGGAGGAAGTCGAGGAACTCGCTCTTGCCGCTGGCCGGGCGGCCGAGGAGGAGAAGGAGGTCGAACGTCGCGGCGGCCGTGGGGGCTGAAGGCGCGTAGGCGAGGCCGAGAGCGCCTTCGAGTTCGGCAACCGTCTCGGAGAGCGCGCGGTCCGCGTCGAGGGCGACGAGCGGCGTACGTCGTGCGGCGTGCCAGGCGTCGAGTTCCGAGAGGAAACGCGTGAGCCGCGCCGCGTCCACGGCGTACTCGGGCGTTGCGCGGGCGGCTTGGCGCGCGATCGACTCCTCGACGGGGACGGCGAGGCGGACGTAGAGGTCCGGGGGTGGAATCCGCGGCTCGAGGTCGGGGAAGGCCTCGACGAATCCCCGATCTCCGAGCGCGTGCGCGTAGGCGAGGTGGACGCCAAGGTGCGACTCCTCGAGGCACAGGAATCCCTCGCGTACGGTTCGGGCGATCTCGGACGCCCTCAGGGGAGCGGCTGCGAAGAGGGCGCGGGTCAGGCGGTCGCGCTCCCGGAAGAGGTCGATCCCGTCCGCCTCGACGACGGACTTCACGAGCTCGGGAAAGACCCGGACAGCACGGGGGTAAAAGCGAGCGAGCGACGCGAGCACCTCGCTTTTCCCGACTGCCGGCAGCCCCTCAACGGCGATGTGGCGACCTCGACCCTCCATGCGCACATTCTACTAGGTCGGCGGGCGTTGCCGGCGGCGGTGGTGGACCTCAGGGAGCCGATCGGTATAATGGCCGTCACTGAAGGAGCCTGGGGAATTGAAAAAGCTGATCATCGTCGAGTCGCCGACGAAGGCACGAACGATCGGGCAGTTCTTGGGCGACGGGTATCGCGTCCTGTCCTCTCAGGGTCACGTGCGTGATCTGCCCGCTGACGAGCTTGGAGTGGACATCGAGCGCGGCTTCGAGCCCAAATTCGAGACGAAGAAGACGAAGCTCGTCACCGAACTCCGGAAGGCGGCCAAGGAAGCGGAGCGCGTATTCCTCGCAACCGATCACGATCGTGAAGGCGAAGCGATCGCCTACGACTTATACACGATCCTCCGAAAGGTCGTGAAGGATGACGAGACGTTCGCGCGACCGATCTTCAACGAGATCACGAAGCCGGTGATTCTCGAGGCTCTGAAGGATCCGGAGCAGATCGATCTCGATCGGGTCGAGGCCCAGAGGACGCGGCGCGTCCTCGACCGCCTGATGGGCTACCTCGTCAGTCCCCTCCTTTCTCGAACGCTTGCCGGCAACCGGTTCGCCGGCCTGTCGGCCGGCCGCGTCCAGTCGGTGGCGTTGCGGTTCCTGTGCGATCGAGACAAGGAGATCGCGCGGTTCGTCCCGGAGGAGTACTGGGAGATCGAGGCGACGCTCGTGAACGGCCAGCGCTTCCGAGCCCTGGTGACGAAGAAGGGGGGAGAGAAGCTCCTCGTGCGGAGCGGAAGCGAGGCGGACGCGATCGATCGCGCGCTTCGCAAGGCGAAGATCCGTGTCGCGTCGGTCGATGAGAAGGATCGGCAGCGGCACCCAGCGCCGCCGTTCATCACGAGTTCTCTTCAGCAGGCCGCTTCCTCGTTCCTGGGCTTCTCGCCTAAGCGGACGATGGCGATCGCGCAGGAGCTGTACGAGGGAATCGGACTGCCGGAGGGATCGGAGGGTCTCATCACGTACATGAGGACCGACTCCGTGCGCCTTTCCGACCAGGCCGTCGATGCGGCGCGGGAGGCGATCTCGAAGACGTTCGGCGAGAAGTACCTGTCGGAGAAGCCGCGCGCGTTCGAGAACAAGCGAAAGTCCCAAGACGCTCACGAGGCGATTCGCCCGACCGAGGTGGCGCGTGATCCCGAGTCGGTGTCCGGCTATCTGACGCCGGAGCAGCTCAAGCTCTACCGGCTTATCTACGGACGCTTCCTCGCGACGCAGATGGCGAGCGCCGTGTACCGTCAGCGCGGGGTCGTCGTGGAAGCAGGGCCGTACACGCTCGAAGCGTCCGGCAGCGAGCTCTCTTTCGACGGGTTCCTGCGAGCGCTCCCGGAACGCAAGGAGAAGGAGACGACGTTCCCGCCGAAGCTTGACGTGGGCCAGACGCTGACGCTCGCCGAGATCGAGAAGCTCCAGAAATTCACCGAGCCCCCTCGGCGATACAGCGAGGCCGGCCTGGTCAACGTCCTCGAGAAGGAGGGCATCGGGCGTCCGAGCACGTACGCGTCCATCGTTTCGGTGATTCAGGAGAGAGGCTACGCCGTCAAGGAAGGCGGCAGCGTCCGGCCGACGCTTCTCGGGCACATGGTGGTCGACTTCTTGGCTCGCTACTTCGAGGAGACGGTCGAACCGACGTTCACCGCGCACCTCGAAGAGGATCTCGACCGCATCGAGGAAGGCGAGATGTCGCGCCAGGAGGCGCTGGAGGAGTTCTACCAGCCCTTCGCGTCCCGACTCCAGGCGCTCGAGGCGAAGATCGAGTCGGCCGACGAGCGCGCCTTCCGCGTGCCGACGGACGTCACCTGCGCGGCCTGCGGCGGCCCGATGGAGCTGCGCTACTGGAAGGGCAGCCACTTCCTCGGATGCTCAAACTACCCCGAGTGCCGACACACTGTGAGCCTGCCGCCCGACATCGAGGCCGTGTACAAGTCGGACCTTGTGGAGGTTCAAGCCGCGCTGGAGAAGGCGGCGAAGACCGCCGCTCCCACGCAGGAGTGCCCGACGTGCGGCAAACCGATGGAGCTCCGCTCCGGCCGCTACGGCCGCTACTACCGCTGCAGCGACCCGGAGTGCAAGACGACGGCGTCCGTGTCGACGGGCGTCGGCTGCCCTTCGTGCCGCGAAGGCGAGCTGGTCGAGAAGTATTCGAGCAAACGCCGTCGCACGTTCTACAGCTGCAACCGCTATCCCAAGTGCCGTTTCGCCACGAGCGATCGCCCGGCCAAGCTCTGCCCGTCGTGCGAAACGGGCGTGCTCGTCGAGAAGTCCGGCGAGTTGCGCTGCACGACGAAGGAGTGCGGCTACCGCGAAGGCCCGGAAGGTGGAACGGCGGCGACGGAGGACTGACCGTCGGCCGGCCGTCGATCCGCTAGGCTGCCTCCGACAGGAGCTTGAACCACTCGAGACGTTGCTTGAGATCGGAATCCTGGAGCTTGGCGAGCGCCTCTTTCTGGATCTGGCGGACGCGCTCCCGGCTGATCCCGAACTCGATCCCGACCTCGTCGAGCGTCTTCGGCTGGTAGTCGTTGAGCCCGTAGCGAAGCTCAAGGATGCGCTTCTCACGCTCGGTCAGGCGCTCGTCCAACGCGCGCTCGAGCTCCTCGACGAGGAGGTGCTCGAACGTCTCGCGCTCCGGCGAGTCGACCGTGTCGTCCTCGATGAAGTCGCCGAGCACGGAGCCGTCGTCGTCATAGCCGATCGGCATGTCAAGGGACGTCATGCTCTGCGCCGTCTTCTTCGCCTTGATGATGTTCTCGACGGTGGTCTCGAGCTCGTGGGCGAGGTTCTCCGGCGTGGGAAGCTCGCCGTTCTCCTTGAGGAAGCTCCGCTCGACCTGGTAGATCTTGCGGATGAGCTCGTTGATGTGGGTCGGCACGCGAATCGTGCGCGATCGGTTGGTGATCGCACGCAAGATCGCCTGGCGAATCCACCACGTCGCGTAGGTCGAGAACTTGTAGCCCTTGGTGTAGTCGAACTTCTCGATCGCCTTCATCAGACCGAGATTGCCTTCCTGAATGAGATCGAGGAAGGGAAGCCCGCATCCGCGGTACTTCTTGGCGATCGACACGACGAGGCGGAGGTTGGCCTCGGCCAGCTCTTCCTTGGCGCGCTGGTCGCCGGCCTCGATCCGCTTGGCAAGTCGAACTTCGTCCGCGCGCGTCAACAGCGGCACGCGGCTGATCTCTCCGAAATAGGTTCGAATGGGGTTATCTGCTCGAGACGGCCTATCCTCGACGTCGATCATCTCGTAGTCGTCGTCCGACGAGGCCGCGAGATTCCTCGACAGGCTGACCGTCGCCCTAGGTTCCTTCATAACTCCTCCTGGCTGGCAAGCCAAGTGGTAACCATCGAAACAAGATCGGACGGCCAGGAGCCCTCCGATCCACCGTCTCGCACACTCGAGAAGACGAGTGTGCCATGCCTTCTCTTGTCGTTCTTACCCGTTGGGAAGTATAGCACGTGACGGTTCTCTTGTGAAGCGCGGGGGACGCGGGTTGGAGAACCGGCCGGCGCCGCGTACTCTCGGAGCCATGATGCGGATGGAGATCCGACGTCTAGGAATCAGCGACTACGACCGGCTCACCGCCCTCTGGGAGCGAGCCGGCCTTCCCTACCGGCCGCGGGGCCGGGACCGGCGCGATCGCGTGGCGAAGGAGCTGGAAGGCGGGCGTTGCGCCTACCTGGGCGCCGAGCGAGACGGGGAGCTCGTCGGAGCGGTGGTGGCGACGGACGACGGGCGGAAGGGATGGATCAACCGGCTGGCCGTGAGCCCGGAAGCGCGGCGCAGCGGGATCGCAAAGGCTCTCGTCGGCGCGGCCGAGGCCGTGCTCGCCGCCCGCGGAATCCTCATCATCTCGTGCCTTATCGAGGGAGAGAACGAGCCTTCGCTCGGCCTCTTCGCGTCCCTCGGCTACGTTCGCCAGGACGACATCGTGTACCACGCGCGGCGCCTCGACCCTGACGCGTAGGGCGCCGCACGCCCTGGCCCCGACGTCTAGGGCGCCGCACGCCCTGGCCCCGACGTCTAGGGCGCCGCACGCCCTAGACCCCGACGTCTAGGGCGCCGCACGCCCTAGACCCCGACGTCTAGGGCGCCGCACGCCCTAGACCCCGACGTCTAGGGCGCCGCGTGCGGAACGGTGATCGTCCCGACGAGCGGTGTCGACGGCAGGCCACCGTCGTCCCAGACGACGAGAGTCACGTCGTACGTTCCCTCGTTCGGGCAGCGGATGCGAAGGGCCGGCTCGCTCGTCGTCCTCGATGTGCCCTCGGGCTCGGGGAACGTGATATCGTCGTCGCCGAACGCCCACTGGTACGTGACAATTGGATCTTCGTCCGGGTCGGCCGAAGCGGATGCGTCGAGCAAGACGACCATCGGGGCCTCCGGGTCCACGTTGTAGATGGGCGCGAAAGCCGCGACCGGAGCGCGGTTGGGGAGAAGGAAGCAGCCCGTCAGTGCGAGACAGGCCGCAAGAGAGAGAACGCCCGCTGCGAGAGTACGCCTAGCCATGTTGCCTCCCTTCCGCGCCCAGGATACCGCGACAGGCGCCTACGAGGAAGCGCGCAGCGCGGTCGAGAGGAAGCGAGCCACCAACTCGCCGGTGACGTCGCGCCGGTAATCGGCGCTCGCCCGGACGTCCGTGATGGGCGACACCTCCCGGCTGGCCGAGTCGCCGGCGGCGCGTGCCAGCGCCGCGTCGAGCCGACAGCCGCGCAGAGCGTCTTCGACCGCCGCAAGGCGAAGCGGCGTCGGGGCCACCGACCCGGCGGCGATGCGCGCATCGACGATCACGCCGTCCTCGAGCGAGAGGAGGCCGGCGACGCTGGCGATCGCGATGGTCAGAGCGCGGCGGCGTCCGACCTTGTGGAAGAAGAAGGCCTGGTTCGCGTCTGGCGCGGGGAGCGTGATCGAGTGGACGTATTCGCCGCGCGCCAGCGCGGTTCGCCCGGGGCCGCGGAAGAACTCACGCAGGGGCAGAGCGCGAGAGCCAGCGCGCGACGCAAGTGTGAGACGCGCGTCGTAGGCGAGCAAGGCGAGCGCGCCATCCGCGGCCGGCGATGCGTTCGCGAGATTGCCGCCGAGCGTCGCCCGGCTGCGAATCTGCGTAGAGCCGAGCGACCGAAGGACGGTCGCGAGGAGGGGATACGCGTCTCGCACAGCGGCATCGCCCAGCAGATCGGCGAGCGGCAGCGCGGCGCCGATCGAGAGCCCGTCTTGGGAGCGCGAGAGGCCTCGCAGCGACTCGACGCGGGAGACGTCGACGAGGAGACCGGGGCGCGCGACGCCGGCCCGAACCTTCACCAGGAGGTCGGTCCCGCCGGCGAGGGGGACCGCGCCATCCACAGACAGCGCCTCGGCCAAGTCAGGTTCCGAGGTCACGCGGAGGTAGTCCATGCGGCCTCCTTGGGTCTCATGGCGAGGTCGGAGGGGGAGTCGAGGTCGATCACGCACCCGGGATCGCCGACCGCGACGAGTCTGAGGTCGGCGGCGTTCTGCCGGAGGAACGCGCGGGCGCCCGAGTCGCCGTCGAGCCCGGCCCGGAGGGTCTCGAAGCATGTCCGCGCGATGTAGACTGGGAAGCCGCGGCGCCCGCCGAACGACGGCGCCGCCAGGCGCGCCCCCGCGCGTCCCGCCGCCTCCACCGCCTGCACGGTCCGAGCCAGGACGAAGGGCATGTCGGCGTGGAAGATGAGCGCACCCTGGCATGCTGCCGGCGCCGCGTCGAGGCCGAGCGCGAGAGACGACGAAAGGCCGCACTCGGGGCACGGGTTGCGCACAAGAGTCCGCCCCGCGAGGTCGACGCCTGCGCCGATCGCGTCGGCATCGCGTCCCAGGACGACGACGACCGGCGCCACGCCGGCCGCGTCGATCGCCGCGAGGACGCGCGCGAGAGCGGGCGCCCCATCGATGTCGAGCAGCGGCTTCGACGCTCCCATGCGCGTGCCGAGCCCGGCGGCCAGGACGAGGGCGGCAATCACGCGGCCTCCCGGCTCGGGTCGCGCGTTCCCAGTTGAGCGGCGGCGCGGCGGACGGCGGAGAGGATCTTCGCGTAGCCCGTGCAGCGGCACACGTTTCCCTCCAGGGCCTCGAGGATTTGCTCGTCGCTCGGATTCGGAGTCGCCGCCAGGAGCGCGTGGGCGGACATGACGAATCCCGGCGTGCAGAAGCCGCACTGGACAGCTCCCGCCTCGACGAACGCCTCCTGGATCGGGTGGAGACGGCCGGCCTCGGCCAAGCCTTCGATCGTCAGGATGTCGCAGCCGTCCATCTGCGCGGCCAGGACGAGGCACGAGTTGGCAGGCCGGCCGTCCACGAGGACGGTGCAGGCGCCGCACTCCCCCTCGCCGCAGCCTTCTTTCGTGCCTGTTAGGTGCAGGCCGTCGCGCAGGACGTCGAGAAGGCGGTCGCCCGCCGCGACCTCGACCTCCCTCTCCCGCCCGTTCACTCGAAGACGGATCCTCATAGATGACGCTCGATCTCCTTGATGTCCTTCTCGACGCGGATCGGCGCACCGACGCGCTGACGCGCCGAGGCCACGTCTTTGAGCCCGTTGCCCGACACCACGCCGGTGTTGTTCATCTTGGCGTTCTGTTCCCAGTAGACGGAATACCCGGTCAGGCGCAGGTTCGGCCAGATCGCGCGCACGCGGCTACCGGCGGTGAAAGAGTTC
>JAKLFO010000045.1 GCA_022711155.1 Candidatus Bipolaricaulota bacterium | reverse complement strand
TCGAGCGTGGCCGCTGCGTCGACGAACTGGCGAAAGTCGTCGTCATGAGTCATCGATTCCCGCTTGATCCGCGACAGTGCCTCTCCGACCGTCTCCGGACGCAGGTCCAGGAAGACGCGCTGGGCCTCGTACGCCAGGCCGGCAACCACGGGGAGGAGGAGGATGCGCGACAGGATCTTGAGCCACAGGGCCGGGTTGCCGGCGACCGAGAAGACGAGGATCGCGATGACGAACACGGTCATGAGGAAAGCCGTTCCGCATCGCGGGTGGAGGGTCGTGTGTCTCTTCGCGTTCTCGACAGTCAGTTCCTCGCCCGCCTCGTACGCGTAGACCACTTTGTGCTCCGCGCCGTGGTACTGGAAGACGCGGCGAATGTCCTTCATGAGCCAGCGGATTCCGGCGAGGTACGCGAAGAAGATCAGGAGGCGGATGACGCCCTCGACCAGGTTGAACACGATCGAGTTCCCCAGCCGAAGCCAAGACACGCTGTTCGCGATGACGAGAGGAAGGATGATGAACACGCCGACGCCGATGACCATGGCCAGGGCGAAGGCGACGAACGTCCCCCCCTTGCTCATCTGCTCCTCCTCGGGGTAGGCGATCTGCGCGGAGGCGTTGAGCGCCCGCATGCCGAGCGCCATCGTGTCGTAGAGGCGGAACGTTCCGCGGAGGAAGGGCATCTGCCCAAGACGAGGGAACTTCCGGGCGACAGGAAGCGGGCGGACGACGATCTCGTGGGTGTCCTGACGACGAACGGCGACCGCTACGCGGTCGCCGTTCTGCATCATCACGCCTTCGATGACAGCTTGTCCGCCGATCGGCGGCTTCACTTACTTCCCGCCCTTCTTCGGCTGCGCGGCCGTCACTCCCGAATACTTGCGCTGGAAGCGCTCCACGCGTCCCTCAGTGTCGACGAACCTCTCCTCACCGGTGAAGAACGGATGGCACTTCGAGCAGATATCGACGCGCATCTCCCCGACCGTCGATCGCGTCTCGAGCTTCGCGCCGCAGCCGCAGTGGACGACGGCATTCTTCATCTCGGGATGAATTCCCTGTTTCACGGGCTGCTCCTCTTGCCGGCTAGCGCTTCGAGTACTGCTCGCTCTTGCGCGCCTTGCGGCGATTGATCTTCTTGCGCTCCACTTCTCGCGCGTCGCGCGTGAGAAGTCCAGCCTGCTTGAGCGGCGTTCGGTACTCGGGGGTCACGCCGCAGAGCGCGCGCGCGATGCCGAGCCGGACGGCCTCCATCTGGCCGGTCGATCCACCGCCCATGACGCGGGCCTTGACGTCGAACCTGCCGACGGTCCCCGTGACATAGAACGGAACCTTGAGCGTCTTCTCGAGGTACTCCTCGGAGTTCAAGAACGCGCCGAAGTACTCCACCGCGGGCCGATTGTTGATGAGCAATGTCCCGGAGCCCTCGGCTAGATAAATGCGGGCTGTCGCGCGCTTTCGTCGTCCGATCGCGTGCACGTAGTTTCCAACCCTCTTCGGTAGTCTCTTGTCTCCCTGCTCCACGAGAGTCTTTCCTCCTCAACAGATGCGTGAACCGCGGGATGATACCCAGCGGATCCCGCGGTGTCAAAGGCAAGCGGCTACGCAAGCAGCTTGGCGAGGCGGCGCATGAGGGGTGACTTCATGCGGTTCATCGCCCAGCTCTCCGACGCGCGCTTCGTGAGGAACGACATCGAAGGGAAGCTGTGCTGGAGGAACATGATGCGGTGGAGGCGGAGCTTGTTTTGAATCGCCAACCCCCACTCGTTGATCATCTCCCCCGCGCCGTCGCCGATGATGCGCGCTCCGTAGATCCGACCGGAGGGGCTGGCGTAGACGCGGACGCTTCCCACGGCGATGCCCTCGGCGATCGCGGCGCCGTAGTCCTCGTACTTGGTCTCGATGACCTCGTACGCCATGTCGTTCGCCTTGAGGTCGCGCTCCAACCACCCGACGTGGGCCACCTGGGGCTCGGTGAACACCGTCCACGGCACGACATACGAGCGGAAGTTCCGGCGGAACGGCCGAGGCAAGAACGAGTTGATGAGGGCGAGCATGCCCTGGTGCATGGCCGCATGAGATAGGAATTGGACTCCGTTCGCATCGCCCGGCGCGTAGATGTGCCGCGCGGTCGTGCGGAGCGACGTATCGACGCGGATTCCGCGGTCCGAGAACTCGACGCCGGCGCGGTCGAGGCCCAGTTCGGAGAAGTCGAAGCGCCTTCCCGCGGCGACGAGGAGCCGCTCGCCGCGCAGCGTCTCCCCGACGTTCGTCCGCACGGTGATCGAGCCGCCGGACGACGCCACTTCTCCGATCTTGCGGCCGTTGAGAACCTCGATCCCTTCGGCGGCGAAGACGCCCTCGAGGACCCGGCCCGCTTCCCAGTCGCCGTGTGGCAAGAGGTGCTCGTCCATGTGGACGATCGACACGCGTGAGCCCAGGCGTCGGAAGGCCTGGGCCATTTCGCACCCGATCGCCCCGCCGCCGATGATGACGAGGCTCTCGGGGATCTTGTCGATGGAGAAAAGGTTGTCGTTCGTCAGGTACTCGACGCCGCCGAGCCCGGGAATCGGGGGGACGGCCGGGCGCGAACCGACGCAGAGGAATACGCGCTTGGCCGAGTACGGCTTCCCGGCGACCGTGACCGTGTGGGGATCGACGAACGTGGCGGGTCCCTCGCGCAACACGAGGTGGACCTTCTCGAACATCGCGCGGGTCTTCTTCTCGTCGATGTACCGGAGGTGATCTGCGATCCGGCCGAAGGTGTCGGTCGGCGCGGGAGCCGGCACCGCGGAGAGGGCGTAGTCCGGCAGGCGCGACACGAGGTGTCGCGCGTGCGCCATCTTCAAGAGCGCCTTGCTCGGGATGCACCCCACAGACATGCACTCCCCGCCCAGGCTGCGCTTCTCGATGCCCACGACGCGCAGCCCCATCTCCGCCGCCATCACCGACACGGCCATTCCGGCCGGCCCGAGACCGATCACGCAGACGTCGTAGTCGTGGCCCATATCTCCTCCTGCGGACGTGGCGTGGAGTATAGCACGCTACGAGCGGGCCGGCAGCGGCGCGCCGTCGGTTGACGTTTGTCCGGCCGCCCCCTATCGTGTGAAGCAGACTGGCTGCCTGACCGCTCGCCGGCCGGGAGCCGCAGACGTCGCCCGGCGAGGGCCGCCATGGTGACGTGCGAAAGGAGACTCAATGGGCAGCGTTACGGACTTGGAGGGCCTGCTCCGTCCCCCCGCGATGGAGATGCCGCCGTACCCGCCGAAGGCGATCACGTTGGCGAGCGGCGAAGAGATGATCGTTCGCCAAGCGAGCCGGGAGGAGATGCCGACGCTTCTCCGCGCGATCTACCCGCTCCTCCTCGTGGAGCGAGACTACTACGACATCGTGGCCGCGCGGCTGTATTCGGAGCTCCTCGCGTACAAGCGCTATCGCGTGAAGGACGAGTACGTGCTGGTCGGGCTCATCGACGGCGTCTTGGCCGGCCTCGTGAACGGCCGGCTCGTCGACGCGAACGTCGGCATGAGCTATCACACGCTCACGATCCGGCGCGGCCTCCGCGTGGGCTCCCACCTCTTCGCGGCGAAGATGGAGTACCACATCGAGCACATCGGCCAGGAGGAGGTCCTCATCGTCGCAGAGAGCCCGATCGGGTTCCGCCGCTGGATGATCGAGTACCCGCTCGAGAAGAAGTATGAAGTGCAGCACGAACTTGGCGGGGTGCCCTCCTGGGTTCTCACCCGCAAGACCTACTTCGACGCGAAGCCCCGCTTGGTCTCCGGCCGCCGCCCGGTCGCCGCAGACAGGCTGGCAGGAGCTTCCGCCATCCGCCTTCCCGGGGAAGACGCGGTTCGCCTCCAGGTCACGGGCGAGAAGGGAGGCAGGGCATGAGACCCGTCTACATTGTCGGGGCGGGGATGACCCGCTTCGGGCGGTCGGAGTGGCCGCTCGTCGATCTGGCCGCCACGGCGTCGCTTGCGGCGCTGCATCACGCCAACCTCGGGAAGATTCCCGTGGACGCCGTGGTCGTCGCGAACATGGGAGCGGGGAGAGTCAACCGCCAGACGGCGATCGCGAGCGCGCTTGTCGATCGGCTGTCGCTCTGGCCGGCGGCCGCCGAGTCGGTCGAGAACGGCCCAGCCTCGGGCGCGTCGGCCGTCAAGGTCGGGTATCAGGCGATCGCCTCCGGAATGGCCGACGTCGTTCTCGTGACGGGCGTCGAGATGATGCGCGCCGTCGACGGCCTCGAGGCGACGGACTTCGTCGCCAGCCTGTCCCATCCCGAGGTCGAGTACATCTACGGCGTGACGCTTCCGTCGCTTGCCGGCCTGTTCGCGCGCCTGTTCATGGAGCGCCACGGCGTGGAGCGCCGCCACCTCGCGCTCGTCGCGATCAAGAACCACGACAACGCGATGAAGAACCCGTACGCCCACATCCATCAGCCGGTCACGATGGAGGGCATCCTCACGTCACCGGAGGCCGTCGTGAACAACCCGCCGATCGCGGAGCCGCTCCACATGTTCGACTGCTGTCCGGTCAGCGACGGAGCGGCCGCCGTCGTCCTCGCGACCCAGGAGGTCGCGGCGAAGATCGGCGCGCCGCGGGTCCTTGTCGCCGGAATCGGGCAGGCGACCGACACGCATGCCGTGCACGAGCGGCAGGACCCGACCGACCTCAAGGCCGTGCGCCTTGCAAGCGCGGCGGCGTTCGAAAGGGCCGGGCTGAAGCCCTCCGACATCGACGTCGCCGAACTGCACGACGCGTTCACGATCCTCGAGATCGCCGAGAGCGAGGCCGCCGGGTTCTTCAAGCCCGGTCAGGCGCACAAAGCGATCGAGCGCGGCGAGACGCAGCTCACGGGCAAGCTCCCGATCAACCCGTCGGGAGGGCTGAAGGCGAAGGGGCACCCCGTGGGCGCGACGGGTGTGGCACAGATCGTGGAGCTCGCGTGGCAGTTGCGCGGCGAGGCCGGCGGTCGGCAGGTCGCCAAGGCGAAGGCCGCGTACGCCTGCAACTTCGGCGGATTCGGAAACAACGTCGTGGCGACGGTGCTTCGGAAGGAGGAACGATGAGCGAGAAGGTCTACGCGTTCCGCTGCACGACGTGCGGCGCGGTGAGTTACCCGAAGCACATGATCTGCCCGAAGTGCCGCGGCGAGGCGTTCGAGCCGGTGGAAGTCGCGGGGGAGGGCGCAGTCCTCACGTACACGGACGTCTACGCGCTCGCCGTCGATTACGAGACGCGCTATCTCCGCCTGGCCATCGTCGAGCTCGACGGGGGGATGCGCGTCACGGGGCAACTCCTCGACGAGCACCCGCGGGTCGGCAAGCGCGTGCGCACGACGGTCGGCGTCGTCCGCGAGCCCGCCGACAAGCCGATCTACGGGCTCCAGTTCGTTCCGGCGTAGGCTGGCAGGGCGCGGCCGGTCCGCGCCCTTGCCTTTCCGCAGATAGTTCGATATCGTACAATACGGTAACGAAATAAGGAGGTCGCGTGACGGACCGGGAGTTCGCTTTGCTCTTGATGGAAGTGGCGGATCGGGCGTACTTGACGACGGTCGGGGAGGACGGGTACCCGCGGACGCGGGCCATGCTGAACCTCAGGAACCCGTCTCTATACCCCAAGCAGGTCGAGCTGTTCAGGCCACACCGGAAGGACTTCGTGGTGCACATGTCGTCCAGCCCGGCGTCGGCGAAGGCGGACCAGATCCGATGGAACCCGCACGGCTGCGTCTACTACTGCCATCCGACGCGGTGGCTCGGAGCGGCCCTGATCGGAGAGCTTGAGGTGAGTCGGGATGCCGACCTGCGACGAGCGCTGTGGAACGACGGATGGGAGATCTACTACCCCAAGGGGATCGACGACCCGAACTATGCGGTGCTCACGCTACGCCCGCGGCGGGTCGAGGGGTGGTCGGGCGAGGGCCGGTTCGAGTTCGCGGTCGAGCGAGCATGAAGGCGCGCGCGCAGGGCGGTTTCCTCCTGGCGAAGATCCACCGCGTCGCCGGGCGCGTGTTCTCGCGGCTCCTGCGGGAGAGCGGCATCGAAATCAACTCCGCGCAGGGGCGCGTCCTTTTTGCTCTATGGCGCGAGGACCGGATCCCGATCACTGAACTCGCTCGGCGGACGGCGCTCGGCAAGTCGGCGTTGACGTCGATGCTCGATCGCCTCGAGGCCCAGGGGTACATCGAACGGGTTGCCGATCATGAGGACCGGCGAACGACGCGCATCGCGCGAACGGACAAGGACCGCGCCATGGAGGCTGCGTATCGGCGCGTGTCGGACGACATGAACCGCGTCTTCTATGCGGGGTTCTCGACGGCGGAGATCGCGCGATTCGAGAGGGACCTCGAGAGGATCCTCGGGAACCTCGAAGGCGCCGAGTGACGAGGTCCGTGCGGGACCGAGAGGAGACGATCGCCCTGGACGCCTACCAGGCATTCCGCGCGCGGCGGACGATCCGCGATTTCGCGCCGCGCCCGATCGAACGGGCGGCGCTGGCTCGCATCCTCGAGGCGGGCCTTCTCGCGCCGACGCACGATCCGCAGAACGGACGTCGCTTCGTCGTCGTCGACGATGCTGCGGCGCGAGTGCAGTTGGTTCGAGCGTTCTGGCGGGAGCGCACACGGGAGGAGACGACGACGCTCGTTGACTCCTGGCAGCTGGAGTCTCCCGAGCAGCGCGCCATGTACCTCGATGCCCTTCCGAAGCAGGCCTCCATGCTCCTCTCGGCCGGCGCGCTTGTGATCGTGTGCTTTCGTCAGCTGGAGCCGCTGCTCGAGGCCAAGGCGAGCCTCCACCAGCTCGACGCGTTCGCCGAAGTGTGGATGTGCGTGGAGAGCATCCTCGTGGCTGCGGCGACCGAGGGGATCTTCGGTGTGACGAAGGTCCCGTCCGCCTCCGACGAGTCGCAGCGCGTCCGCCGGACGCTGGGCATCCCAGACGAGGTTGAGGTGGCGTGCTATCTGGCGCTCGGGTACCCGGCAGCGGGCGCGCCGACCTTCCCGCCGCCGCCCGGCGAGGCAGGCAGCTCGATCTACTACAACCGGTGGGGCGAGCTGCGGGGATGAGCCGCGCCAGGCGCCCTATGGGCAACGGCGTGAAGGGACGGACGGGTAGGCGCGGGAAGAGACAGGCGGCGCAATGCGCGAGCGGAAGAGCCATGGGCGCTTTCTTTTTCCCTAGGATTGCGGTACTGTGTGTCCGTAGTTTCCGCCTCGAGCAGTCGGTGCCCGAGGCCTGAGGCTACAAAAGGAGATCGAATGGGTTTCGGAGAGAGACGGATGGTCGACGTACGGCATCTAGACCTGAAGTGCGCGGATTGCGGAAAGGCGATCGACGAACTGCCGTTCGAGCCGATGTCCGACCGTCCGGTGTATTGCGGTGACTGCAACCGCAAGCGACGCCCGCCGCGAAGCGGTGGCGGCGGCATGGGGGGCGGCCGTGGCGGTCGTCCGGGGGGTGGACGCGGCGGCGATTCCCGCGGCGGTGGGCGCAGGTTCTAGTCGGTAATCTCCTTTAGGCTCATGAGGAACGGGTCGGCCGAGGGCCGGCCCGTTCTCTTTGTCCCTGCCGGCGGCCGCCCCTGATGCGGCGGCCTCGACGTGGGGCGAGTCGAACGAAAAGGACGCCGCAAGACTGCGCGGACGTCCGTCATGATCTGGCTACGATGCGAAGCGGGACTCGCGGTCCCCCGATACCAGTCGGCGAAAGGAGTAGAACGTCGTATGGCTGGAGGCAGCGAACCTGCTCTTCTCTCCACTAGGTCCGCTGGGCACGACGAGCATCACCTCCTTCTTGCCCTGGGTTGACAGATTCGTCCTCCCATTCGCTCGTTTCTACTGTAGTGGAGAGGGCGAGCGATACAAGATCCTGTTGGATGTTCTTCACAGTTTCCTCACGATTGATCTCCTGCGCCCCCCGACTCGACCGCGAGAGCGACGGCGCAGGATGCGCGGCCGCCCGCCGTCTGACGCGACGATCGCAGAGCAGGAAGCTGCGGCTCGCGCGAGCGAGGGAGGACGGTGCGTGAGGAGATCCCTGAGCGTCTCCTTCGCCAGGGGAGTTCGACGTCCCTGGGCGGTCGTCACACTGCCGTGCTGCGTTCAGACCCGAAGCGCGTGGATGCGCGGCGGGCAGCGTGTAGAATGGCGCCGCACACAGGAGGAGAGAGATGCGAAGAGCGCTTGCACGTGTACTGCCCCTGGTCTGCGCCGCTTCCCTGGTGGCGCTCGGCGTTGCGGCGTCCGGCCTGAGCTACGGCGGACGGGCCGAGGTCGCCTTCTCGCTCCAGCCAGCCGTGGGCGCCGGGCTTGCCTTCGACGCGTTCGCTGACTGGGAGATGCTCGAGGTGGCGTCGACCACGGAAGCGTCCCTCCTCCCCTACACGTTCGCGAGCGAGCGACTGGCCCTCTCGATCGTGCGAGACTGGCTCGACGTGAGCTTCGAGTACGAGTTCACCATCGTTCCGATCGGCATCACCGAGGCGGCGATCGTCGCGCACGCCGCCCCCTCTCCGTGGGAGGCCGCGGCCGGCTCCTTCCTGTGGCAGGTCGGTGTCGAGGCCGAGGCGCGGCTCACGGGAGCGGCCTTCGCGTCGACGCCACTGCGCACCGAGCTTTGGATCGAAGGGACGCTCGGCGTCACGCGGCACGGGTTGGGTCCCCTGGACGCCGTCACGTGTGTCGCGGCGCTCGGCGGCACGCTGAGTGCCCCGGCGGGCGTCGTGTGGCCTGTGCCAAGAGTCCTCTTGTCGGCGGCCCTCGGATTCGTCACGCTGGAGAGCGAGACGGAGTTGTCGCTGGCCGGCGGCCTCCACGTCGCAACCGAGACCGTGTCCCTCGGGATTTCGCTCGAGAGCGTGAGAGTTGTCGGAGAGGCGTGGTGCACATGGTCCAGCGACGTCGCAGGGGCGAGCCTTGGACTCCGCGCTGCGTACGAGTTTGGCGCCTCGCCGCTCCGCGCGCATCCCTCGGCGTCGGAGTGCACGGGCGGCGTCTGCCGCTAGGCGGCTGGTCGCAAGGCACTCTCTGTCCGTTTATCCGGAGCCGCCTGCCGAGAGCGTACGTCGAGCCCATCCGACCTGCAGGCGTGAGCGCAGAGGGCTTGCCGCACAAGTGGCGCGGCCTCCCGTACTAGGACGGCGCGGACCCGTTGGCCTTGGACATCGAGATCCGCGTCTCCGCCGCGACGCTCGTCGTGAGCCAGACGCCTCCTCCGATGACGGATGCTCGTCCGATCGTGACGCGCCCGAGGATGGTGGCGCCTGCGTACAGGATCACGTCGTCCTCCACGATGGGGTGGCGCAGCTGCCCCTTCAATGGATTGCCGCGCTCGTCGGCCGGGAAGGAGAGCGCGCCAAGGGTGACTCCCTGGTACATGCGCACGCGCTTGCCGATCACGGCCGTCTCTCCGATGACGACCCCCGTCCCGTGGTCGATGAAGAAGCTCTCGCCGATCCGCGCGCCGGGGTGAATGTCAATCCCCGTCTGACTGTGCGCCAGCTCGGTCATCATCCGGGGCACGACGGGGACGCGGAGAAGGTGGAGTTCGTGCGCCAGGCGGTGGTATGTCATGGCCAAGACGCCCGGATAGCAGGCGATCGTTTCCTCTCTGCTCGTAGCCGCTGGATCCCCTTCGAACGCCGCCTGGGCGTCGGTCGTGAGGAGGGCCTGGACGTGGGGAAGACGGGCGAGAAAATCCCCCGTGATCTCGGTGGGGTCCGGCCCCGACATGCCGGTGAGCGAGAAGCCTCGCTCGATCTGATCCGGCAGGTGCAGGGCGGCGAACTCGAGCGCGGCTACGGTCTGCCTGTGGAGATCGCTTTCGGGGACGCCGGGAACACAGAAGTACCCGGGGAAGAGCGCGGAACGAAGAGCCTCGACGATGTCGCGCAGCCCGACGCACGAAGGGACTCGCCGCGTGCAGGAAGACGGGAAAGGCTCCGCCGAGCGGCGGAGCGGACCCTGCGGGTGGCAGAGCGCCTCGGCGATGTCGACGACGTATCCTGCGCTCACAACGTCCACCCTTCGAACAAGGCGGTGCTCAAGTACCTCTCCCCGGCGTCCGGCAGGACGACGACGATCAGCTTCCCCCGATGCTCTTCGCGCTCTGCGAGCCTCGCGGCGACGGCCATGGCCGCGCCGGATGAGATGCCGCACGTGATCCCCTCTTCGCGATGCAGACGGCGCGCGTACTCGACCGCCTCCTCATCGGAGGCAAGCTCGATGTCGTCGACGAGCCCGAGGTCGAGGACGTCGGGCTTGAACCCGGGGCCGATGCCCTGGATCTGGTGCGCGGCCGGCGTGGGAGGGCGGCCCGCACGAAGGAGGGTGAGGACCGGAGACCGAGCCGGCTCCACCGCTACGCAACGCACGGGCTTCCCGACGACGCGCTTGAAGAACCGACCGACCCCGGTGATCGTCCCGCCCGTGCCGACGCCCGCCACGAAGATGTCGACCGCCCCCGCTGTGTCGGTCCAGATCTCCGGCCCGGTCGTGCGAGTGTGGATGCCCGGGTTGGCGGGATTCCTGAACTGCTCGGGCATGAAGTACTTCCCGGGGCTCGAGAGGGCGAGCTCCGCGGCCTTCGCCACCGCGCCGCCCGTTCCCAATGCGCCTTCGGTCAGCAGGAGCTGCGCTCCGAACGCCTGAAGCATCCGCCGCCGCTCGATCGACATCGTCTCGGGCATCGTCAAGGTCAGAGGGTAGCCGTGCGCCGCGCACACGTAGGCAAGAGCGATTCCCGTGTTTCCGCTCGTGGCCTCGAGGACGGTGACGGCTCGCGACCCCGGCGTGAGGCGACCCTCCTCTTCCGCGGCCCAGATCATCGAGGCGCCGATGCGGCACTTGACGGAGCCGGCCGGGTTGCGGCCCTCGACCTTGGCCGCGACGGCGGCCGGGAAGCCACGCGTGATCCGCTGGATCCTCACGAGAGGGGTGTTCCCGATGCTGCGCGCGTTGTCCTCGTAGATCCGTCCCACCGTTCCTCCTTCCGCCCAAGGTCCGACGTGATCCTCGCCGAACGCGCGCGTTGCGGCAACAGGGGGCGCGTCTTGTGCTACGGTGGCAGCAGGAGATCAGATGAACGGACGCACGGGGTTCTTCCAGGGTGCAGCGCGCGTGGGCGCGGTTCTCGTGGCCGTTGTCAGCTTGTCGTTCGGACTGAGCGGGGACGGGCAGGAGCCGCTCCTGACCCCGGATCAAGCGGCCACGCTCTCGAGCCTGGCAGTGGTGTCCTCGCACCCCCTCTACACGATGACGTACGTTGCCTCCTACGCCACGGAGCTCCCTGCAGGAGCGCGGGCGGAGGAATCTTGCGAGTCGTGGGCCTGTTCGTTGTTCGCTGCGCTCGGCGGGTCGGAGCCGGTCTTCGGCAGGAACTTCGACTGGGAGGAGTGCCCCGTGCTCGTCCTCTTCTGTCGACCTCCAGGGGGCTACGCCTCGGTCTCCTTGGTCGACGTCGCGTTCCTGTTTCCGGCGGGGTCTCCTGCCGGCCGGCACTTGGACGGGCTCTCGCTGGAGCAGCGCGCGCCACTCCTCCTCGCTCCGGCCATCCCCTTCGACGGCATGAACGAGCGCGGGCTTGCGGTCGGGATGGCCGCGGTGCCGAGCGCCGTGCCGCCGTACGACCCGTCGAAGCGGGACATCCACTCGCTCGGCGTGATCCGCGAGGCGCTCGACCGCGCTGCAACGGTGGACGAGGCCCTGGCCGTCTTCGCGGAGTTCAACATCCGGATGGAGGGCGGGCCGCCGATTCACTACCTGATCGCCGACCGCACGGGGCGGTCCGTTCTCATCGAACTCACCGGCGGCAAGCTCGTCGCCCTCGCGAGCGAGGCGCGCTGGCAGGCCGCGACGAACTTCCTCCAGGGGCAGCTCCCCGCCGGTCTCGACGGGAGGTGCTGGCGATACGATCGGCTGGCGGCGCAGTTGCGTCTGTCGGAGGGGAGCCTGGCGACGTCTGCGGCGCTCGCGCTGCTCGACGACGTGAGTCAGTCCTCGACCCAATGGTCGGCCGTCTATGGCATGGCGACCCAACGCGTGTGCATCGCGGTCGGGAGAATGTACGATGAAGCGCTGTCTTTCGCGGTCACGGGCGAGAGGCTTCCCAGCCGAGACGCGGGCGAAGCGACTACGGGTTCACCGTGACGTATTGCACAGCGGTGTCGACCGCTCCCCCGTCGTCCGTGACCGTGAGGACGATCGTGAACGTGCGCGCCTCGCTCTGGACCGTGAACTCGTGCACGAACGGGAAGGCGCTTGTCGACGACGTCTGCCCGTCCCCGAAGCTCCAGACGAAGGCGACGAGGTCGCCGTCGGGATCGCTCGACGCCGTGGCATCGAGCGAGACGTCGAGCGGCGTCGTTCCCACCGCGGGAGTCGCCGTGAAACTCGCGACAGGAGGCATGTTCGCGACGTAGACGCATGACGCGAGCAGGGCCAGACTGAGGACGGCTACCGAGCCGAGGATTCGCTGTCTCATTGCTTCTCCCCCCTTGAGAGTCTCTTCTTGCCTTGCTGCCCTGCGCTCCGCGCGATCAAGGGGCCGTCCCGGCCGGCTTCGCGGTCTGTCCGTTGTCGAGCGGGATCGTCTGCGTCGCCGATGCGGGTGTGACCCCGGCCGACGTGACGTAGTTCGCCACGCCTTGCAGGATGCCACGGGCGATCGAATCCTGGTACTCCGGGTCGATGAGCTTCGCGCGCTCTTCGGGCGTGGAGATGAACCCGACGAGCGTCGAGGCGGCCGGAATGGTGAGGCGGCTGAACGCCGAGCCCTGCGCCTTCACTCCGCGGTCCTTGGCCGCCGTGGCCGCGACGACCGACTTCTGGACAGCATCGGCGAAGCTCCACGACGCGTCGCCCGCCTTGTGCACGCTGTCGACCAAGGTCTCGATCCCGAGGGCCGTGGGCTGTCCGAACGCGTTGACGTGGATGGCGAGGAAGAGTTGCGCTGCCTGCTGCGACGCGACGGCGAACCTCTCGGCATCCGACATCTCCGTGTCGGAGTTCCTTGTGAAGACCAGCTTCAGCCCCGGGAAGCTGGCTGCCATGGCGCTCATCTTGTTGGCGACGGCCAGTGTGACGTTCTTCTCGAGGACGCCCTCCGCCGTCGATCCGCCGTCGCTTCCACCATGGGCGGGGTCGATGACGACCACCACGCCGGCCGTCTTGTTGGAGGACGGCGTCGACGCGTCCGGTTTGTGCCAGATCGCCCGGATGCCGAAGACGACCACGACAATCACCGCTGCGGCGACGACCAGCATGATCGGCAATCTCATCGACGACTGCGCTGCTTTCTTCATGATGGCTCACCCTAGCTACTCCTCGGCATGGGGGCAAGTCGCGCGTCCTCCGGGTCTTGCCCATCGGGGAGGCCTGCGGCGCGGACTCCTGCCGAGCTGTGGCGGCCGACATCCGGCACTTCTCGACGTCTCGGGAGACCTAGCCCGAAGACGGTCGGGAGGCGCGGGCGAGAGATGCGCGGCAAGGGCGACACGGAGAGCGGCAGATGGGCGGGGAGGCTACGAAGCTTGCTTCGTCCTGCGGAAGACCTGGCGGGGGGCGCCGCTGGGGGCGGGCTCGGCCATCTCGCATGGCGTGAATCCCATCTTCCGATAGAAGGCGCGCGCCGACTCCCCTCCCGCGACCTCCGGGCCGAAGGTGATGACGAGGATGTCCGCGCCTGCGGGGACCTCGTCCAGCGCGCGCGCGAGGAGAGCCCTGCCAAGCCCCGAGCGCCGCTCGGACTCAGTCACGGCGAGCCATCCGACCCGATAGAGCGGGGGGCGCGGCGACAACAGGAGACCGCCCAACAACCGCGATCCGGCCACGGCGTCTTCCTCGCGAACGCAGAAGGCCGTGCCCCGCGCGATGTTGCGGAGGAGGACTCGGCGGAAGACCGGGTCGTCGGCCATGGGGCCGAACAGCGGCTCGACCTCCGCCGCCAGGTCGAGCCACGGCTCGAGGTCGGCTCGCTCGGCTCGCCTCACGGTCGTCTGGGCTACCTTCTCCATGGTTCTTCTCGTCCGCGCTGGTCCTCGCGGGCGGCTCCTTTTTTATCGTACGCACGCCCTCGTCTCGCGCGAGGAGAGCGGTCGCCTCCCAGAGAGACACGCGCGCCCGCGCGCGGTGCGCGATCCCCGAGGCAACGGCCGCGAGCCATAGACAGCTGTCCACGGCACGCAAGACAAAGCGGCGGGGCCGCGGGCGCGGCAGTCCTCTTGACGCCCGAGGGTGCGCGCTACGCTCGGGCGGCATCTTCAGACGCACCAAGGAGGAAGACGATGAAGAGAGCGCTTTCTGTCGCGATGGTGACCGCCCTGACGCTCCTCACTTTCCTGTTCGTGGCACACGCGCAGGAAGTGGGCGTCTCGTCGGCCAGCGCGGCGAGGGCTTCGCTGAAGAACGCATAGACCTCCTCGGACTCGCGGCCCAGAATCCAGGCATGGTCCGCGTAGGCGGCGGTTCCCTTCAGGCCGTA
>JAKLFO010000044.1 GCA_022711155.1 Candidatus Bipolaricaulota bacterium | reverse complement strand
GACCTTCCCGGAAGCCGCGGGCACGGGTGACGTGAACTTCCAAGCGATCCTGGCGCCGGTGCTGACGGACAAGGAGCGCGCGGCGGTATTGCGCTTCACGAGTGACCCGAGTCGGACTTCCCGCTATTGGGAGCTGGGCTCGCTGGGTGTTGCATACTCGAGCGCGAAGCGCGGGCGTCGGCGGAGAACCTTCGCGACCTGCATCCTGGAACCCAGGGAATGTGCAGAACTACGAACGAGCGGATCGCTTGGCTCCCGAGGGCCGGCTTCTAGCCGCTCCAGTGTCTCGTTCCGTCGTGCAGTGGCTCCGCCGCCAGTCATGCCGCACGCAGGAGTGAACACGTTGAGATTGCTGTCTACGTCCAGGTCGCCGATAGCGTGTGCGGCGGCCATCAGGTTGCTGCCTAGACTCAGTCAGGCTCTCAGATGTACGTTACGGACGCATCGGGTCCCTCTTTGCCGCCGAGGCCGCGGAGAGCGACCCGGTACTCGGCGGCGGGCGGTAGCCACCGGCCTGTATCCGGAGGACGATGGATTCAGATCCCATAGCGCCTTGGGAGACTGCGGTCAAGACGACGAAAAACGAACTGGACACGTCGTAGTGCGCGCACGGGTGCCTCCTCCGTGAGGCGCCTGCTTCGGCTGAGAGCAGGATGCGACACGCGAGCTTCTCTGCCATGTGCACGAAATGGACCGAGTACCTTGTGTTTCGTCCGGAGATCCGACAAAATCCCACCTGGGCTGGCGGTGCATGAGGAGAGACTATGTCCAGACGCCAGCGCCTCGTTGTCCTCGTCGTTCTCTCGCTCGTTTCGTGCCATGCCGGCGGCATCGCAGCACCTGACCTCTCGGGTGGATTGCACGTCCTCTTCGTCCTGTCGGATCCCTACGCGGCAAACGTCGGCGTGTGGTCGACGTACTTCGACCGCCTTGGGTACGACCTTACGTTCGCTGGGGTTGCTGAGACGATTGCCGCGTACGATCCTGCGGGCGCGCCGATCGTCGTCGACTGCCGAATGGACGAGATCGCTGACCTAACCGGGTTCGACGCGATCGTTCTCGCAACGCAGCCCGTCGACCCCGGGTTGATTGCGGTCGTTGGCCGGGACCTGCGCACGAGCCCGCGAACGCTTGAGCTCTTGAAGGAGGCCGACACGGAGGGCCTGGCCATGTACGTGGGAGCCAGTGCGTTCGGCTTGATGCTCGATGCGGGGCTCGTGGCAGGGCGAACCGTGCTCTGTCACTCGGCTCTCCTGCCGGCGTGCAGGGATGCTGGTGGCAACTGCGCTGCGAGCCGCTCGACGGATGCCCCGCTCCGGGACGGGAACCTGGTGACGGGGACGAGTTGGTTTGCCTTCCCCGTGGAGCTGGTCGAAGCCGTCGGCCTCGCGCTCGACACGGCGCAGTCGGGAAGTCGGTCCCTGTCGTCCATCGTCGCCGAGGACGTCTTGCTCGCCTCCAAGACGGTCGAGTACGGGAGCCCGGCTGTGGCCGCGGTAGCATGGGGTGGAGCTCGCGGCGACGGCGCCACGGCGGTGTGTCCTGCTCCGAGCGGGGCTACTCTTGCAGGGTACACGTTCTCAGGCCGGGGCGGAACCGCCGACATGCTCGTCATGGCCTGTGGCGAGAGCGGAGAACTCGTCTGGGCAAGGGCGATCGGTGGACCAGGACGCGACTACGCGCAGGGGATCTGTCCGGCGCCCGACGGAGGCTCGTACGTGGCAGGTTACACGACGTCTGCAGGGTCGGGCGACGAGGACGGGCTCGTCGTGCGGCTGTCCCACGACGGAACCGTGGTCTGGATGAAGACCCTCGGCGGAGCGGGATCCGATATGCTGTTCGGCATCTGCCCGGCATCGGACGGCGGGATCGCCGTGTGCGGGGCGACGGAGCGCCGTACGGAGAGTGACCTCGATGCCTGGGTCGTCAGACTCGGCTCGGATGGAAGCGAGCTGTGGTCCTCGACCGTTGGCAGCAGCCGCAACGAACGGGCGCTCGCGATCGTCGAGTGCCCCGACGGGACATGGACGGCCGCCGGCTCGACGACGACCACGTCGGGCAACGCGGACGGGCAGATCTTCTGCTTCAGCGCCTCGGGCGAGCCGGTCGCGGCGGGCCAGACGGGTTGGACGACGGCGAACGTACTTGAGGACCTCGCCTTCTCCACCGCCCGCGGAACCGTGGCGATCGGACACAGCGCCTCGTCACGTCTCGAAGCCGAAGGGATGGTCCTGGCGTCGTTCGACGCCGCAGGCACGCGTCTCTGGGTGAAACGATTCGAGCAAGCCGGCGCATTCGACTTCGGGACCGGGGTGCTCGCGCTCGAGTCAGGCGATCTCCTCGTCTGTGGGTCCGGGACCGCGCTCGACCCGACGCACAGCGACCTCCTCTTGGCGCGCTTTGACGCCGCCGGCAAGCTCGCCTGGAAGACGCGGCTCGGCGAGTCGGGCGTCATGGACCGGGCGGAGGCGATGTGCCAACTCAGCGACAGCCGTGTGGTCGTCGTCGGCCACACGGAAGCCGGTTCGGGTGGAGGCGCGGACGTTGTGATCGTCTTCGTTGATCCCGACGCGTCGCTCTAGAGACCGCTAGTCCGCGAGCAGCCTCTGTGCCAGCAGCTTTGGTGGCAGCGACCCGCAGGCAAGGATCGCGTCATGCAGTTCCCGCATCGGCGCGCCGGGACGCTGCACCTTGTACGCCTCGATGAACTTCAGGATCTCGAGCTTGCCGATCAGGTAGCTCATCGGTTGCGTCGGGTTCTCTGTGTACCGGCGCACTTCGGCGAGGGCGTCTCCGGGCTCGAGGCCGACCTTGTCCACCAGGAACGCGACGGCCTCGTCCACCGTCATTCCGCGGGTGTGGAGCGACACGTCGAGGAGGATGCGCGCCGCACGCCACAGCTGGTCCTTTCGCCGCGCGAGCGGCTGCACGGGATCGTCGAGGAAGCCAAGCGACTCCATGAGTTCCTCGCAGTAGAAGGCCCAGCCCTCGATGAACAGGCTCGAGAGGGCGGACGCCATCTTGCGCGGCAAGGTCGGCGTCCGGTTGGCCCAGACGAACTGGAGATGGTGGCCGGGATACCCCTCGTGCAGCGCCGTGATCGGGAGCTTGGCGCAGTTGTGGCCTCGCAGTTTCTCGTTCCGCGCTTCCGCCGATGCGCGCCGCGCGACGGGGGTGACCAGGAAGACGCCTCGCTGTTCCCGCTCGAGGATCCCCGGCGGCATGTAGGCCGCGTACGGCAGGACGCCGCGCAGGTAGCCCGGCGTGGGACGGACCGAGAGCGATTCGCCATCCGGGATCGTGGCGATGCCGTGCTCGACGACGAACGCGCGCGCGCGGGCCACTTCTCGGCGGTACGCCTCGAGGAGCCCGTCCGCGGAGGGGTGCACATCCTTGGCTTCGTCGAGGATCTCTCGCGCCGTCCGCGCGGGATCGATTTTCTTCGCGAGTTCGTCCATCGATCGCAGCGTTTCGTCGAACAGGCGGCGACCCGTCTCGAACAGCTCGTCGGCAGAGACGTCGAGCAGGTGCTGATCATGAAGCATGGTTTCGAACGTGGCCTTCCCGACCGCGAACGTGCCGCGGGCGTTGGGGAGGACGTCGGAGCGGAGGAAGGCCGCGTACTGGTCCAGGGCGGATGCCGCGCGGCGGCTCGCGACGAGTATCTGGGGGAAGAGCCACGGCGTCTTGAGCGCGAGCGCCGGTACGAGCAGCGTGAACAACGGCCGGCCGTGCGCCGCGCTCTCGAGGGCCGTCTGCGCCCAGACCGTCGGAACGTCTGCCGGAACGAGGTTTCGTTGCGCTTCGTCGAGGACGCGCGGCACCGCTCGCAGGCGCCCGAGGACGGAGCGCATGCGCTGGGAGAGCGGGGCGAAGTCGCGAATGAGAAGGAGGAAGACGCCTCCCAGGCACTCCTCGACGTACGTGCCGGGCGAGCGCTGGGCGGTGTGGAAGACGTCGTAGTCCCGCAGGAACGATCGCACGAGGCGCACGGTGACCGTGTGGTCGACGAGCGCGTCGGGGCCGAGGGCAGACGCATCGAACGCCTCGAGCTCCGCAAGGGCGTGGCGCAACGCGGCTGCCTGCTCGCGCAGGGCCTCGGGGCTGTGTGCGCCCAAGTGCGCGTCGAAGCGGTGGTCTCCGAACTGCGTGGCCGCCGTGGGAGACTCGGCGAGGAATCTCTCTACGAAGGTCTCGACTGCAGCGTAGAAGGCTTGTTCGGTGTCTGTCACGGCTCTCCTCTTCTCCGGGCTTGCTTGCGGCAATCCTACTCGAGATCCTCTTCTTGGGAGAGGCGGCTGCCCGCTCCGCCTTCCGGGGCTTGGCGAGGTGGTTCGCAGATGGACTGGGGAGAGCAGTCCAAGTACGATCTCCACCTCTCTAGGGGGTTCTGCATGAACCGAGCAGTCGAGGCGCGCTCGACCGAGCGCCTACGGGAACTGACGGGGAACTTCGGGTATTGGGAGAAGACGAAGGATCTCGTCGACCAGCTCATCGACGTCATTCTCAACTACCGACAGAGCGGCCACCCGGGAGGCTCTCGCTCGAAGACGCACGCTCTGATCGCCACGCTGCTCTGCGGCGCGATGCGTTGGGACATCCGACACCCGGAGAAGCGCTTCGCGGATCGGTTCGTTCTCGTCGGCGGGCACACGGCGCCGCTCGTCTACTGCACGCTGGCCGTGTTCCACGAGGCGTTGCGAGCGAAGCTCGAGGAAACCGGCGACCCCCGCTTCTCGGTCCCGAACGCGGAAGCGCGCGCTCTCACGTGGGAGGATCTCCTAGGCTTCCGACGTCGCGGCGGGCTGTCGGGACACGCCGAGATGACCGGGAAGACCCTGTTCCTCAAGTTCAATACCGGGCCGTCGGGGCACGGCGCGCCGGCGGCCGCCGGCGAGGCGCTGGCACTGAAGCGGGCGGGGGCGGGAGAAGTCAAGGTCTTCGCGTTCGACGGCGAAGGAGGCCTCACGCCCGGCGCCAACCACGAGACGTGGAACTCCGCGTGGGGACTCGCCCTAGACAACCTCTACTACGTCGTGGATTGGAACGACTTCGGCATCGACGAGCACCCGGTGAGCAGCGTCGTCCACGGGACGCCGACCGACTGGTTCGGCGCCCACGGCTGGCGCGTCTTCCCGGCCGAGTCGGGAAGCGACTGGGAGTCCGTGACGCGCGCCCTTCTCGCCATGACGCTCTCGCCGAACGACGAGAGGGCTCCCAGCGTGGCCTGGCTGCGCACGCGCAAGGGGCGCGGGTATCTGAAGTACGACGCCGCGTCGCACGGCTCGCCGCACAAGATGGACAGCGCGCTCTTCTGGGAGACCAAGCGCCCGTTCGCCGAGAAGTACGGCGCCCAGTTCGCGAACTTCGGCGGCGGCCCGCCGAGCGAGCCGGGGGCGGTTCAGGCGGAGTTCCGGGCCAACCTGCGCGCGGTCATCGACGTCCTGCGCCGCGACCGGGATCTCATCGATTACCTCGCCACGAGGCTCGTCTCTCTTGGGGACAGCGTCCCGGACGATCTCCCCACGTTCCGGCTGGGCAGACGAGGAAGCCCCTTCTGCGATCCGCGGTGGCTCGACGCGCGCGACTATCCACCTGAGCTCTTCGCTCCGGCGGGAGCCCTGGTTCCGAACAAGGCGGCGCTCGAGAAGTGGGGCGCGTGGGTCAACGCGTTTGGCGCCGAGAGACACGACAGGCCGATCTTCCTCGCGTGCTCGGCCGACCTGGCGGAGTCGACGAGCTTGAGCGGGTTTGCGAAGGCATGGGAAGCGTTCCCGGGATACGGCTGGTACGAGCGGTACGGGACGGCGGACGGCGTCCTGTTGCCGCAGGAGATCACCGAGTTCGCCAATGCCGGAATCCTGGCGGGCGCGGCGACGGTGAACCTCGCGCGAGACCCGGAGGCGGAGTTCGACGGGTTCTGGGGCGCGTGCTCGACGTACGGCGCGTTCTCCTACCTGAAGTACGGCATGTTCCGGCTCCTGAGCCAGCTCGCGCAGGACTGCCCGCTCAAGTTGGGCAAGGTCCTGTGGGTCGCCGGCCACTCGGGTCCAGAGACGGCCGACGACAGCCGAACGCACTTCGGGATCTTCGCGCCCGGCGTGACCCAGCTGTTCCCCGAAGGGCAGATCGTCAACCTGCATCCGTGGGAGCACAACGAAGTCCCCGTGTTGCTCGCGGCGGCCTTGCGCCTCGACGTCCCGATCGTCGCCCTGCACCTCACGCGCCCGCCGGTCGAGGTTCCGGATCGCGAGCGACTTCGCATTCCGTCCCACTTCGAGGCGGCGCGCGGCGCCTACGTCTTGCGAGCGTACGACCCGGCGCGGCCGCGGGGCGGGACGATCATCGTTCAGGGGTCGAGCGCGGTGGCCGGCGTCGTCAAGCTGCTGCCGGAACTCGAGAAGCAGCACCTCAATGTGAAGATCGTCTGCGCGACGAGCCGCGAGCTCTTCGCGCGGCAGCCGAGCGATTACCGAGACTCCATCTTATCTCTTGGGGACCGTTTCGACTCGACCGTGATCACGACGCAGGCGCGGTGGCTCATGCACGAATGGCTCTTCAGCAAGGAGTCCAACGCGTACGCGATCTCCGCCGATTGGGACGATCGATGGCGGACCGGGGGAACCCTCGCCGAAGCTCTGGATGAGGCCCACCTGTCGCCGGAATGGATCCTTCGGGGCATCCGGCGCTTCGTGGAGGAACGCGATGAACGTCTGGCACGACTGCGAGCGGATCTCGAGGCGACGCGCTAGACGCGTCCCCGAGAGGCCGGGACCCGCCAGCGCGGGTGTTGGCTCGACTGCGGACAACGTGCAGTTCACGCCGCAAGCGCGGCGGTCAAGCGTCTTCTAGCGTTCGGCAGCTCTCGGAGGCAGGCATGAAGGCATTCGCGGATCGTCTTGGGCGGTTGGGGACGGAGACGGCGTTCGAAGTGCTGGCCCGCGCTCGGGCACTGGAGGCAAAGGGCAGGGACATCGTTCATCTGGAGATCGGGGAGCCCGACTTCGACACCCCGCCGCACATCCGGCAGGCGGCGAAAGACGCTCTCGACCACGGATGCACGCACTACTCGCCGTCCGCGGGCATCGACGAGATCCGTCGGGCCTGCGCGGAGCACATCGCGGAGACGCGCCGCCTGCCGTACACGCCCGACCACGTCGTCATCGTCCCCGGCGGCAAGCCAATCCTCTTCTACGTCATCCTCGCCCTCGTGAACGAGGGGGACGAGGTCGTGTACCCCGATCCCGGGTATCCGATCTACGAGAGCGTCGCGCGCTTTGCCGGCGGCGTGCCCGTGCCGCTCCCGCTACGCGAGGAGCGGGGCTTCCATCTTGATCCCGACGAGCTTGCGGAGCTGGTTACGCCGCGGACCAAGCTCATCATCATCAACTCGCCGGGCAATCCTTGCGGCGGCGTAATGGGGCGAGCCGACCTCGAAGCCGTCGCTGAGGCCGCGTTGCGCCACGACTGCTTCGTGCTGAGCGACGAGATCTACTCGCGCATCCTGTACGAAGGCGAACACATGTCGATCGCCAGCCTCCCAGGGATGAAGGAGCGCACGATCATCCTCGACGGGTTCTCCAAGACGTACGCGATGACCGGATGGCGCCTCGGGTACGGCGTGATGAGCACGCGGCTGGCCCCGTGGATCACGCGGCTCATGACGAACTCGAACTCCTGTTGCGCGACGTTCACGCAGCTGGCCGGAGTTGCCGCGCTGCGCGGCGACCAGACCGAGGTAGGGCGCATGGTGGACGCGTTCCGCGCCCGACGCGACGAACTCGTCGATGGACTGAACTCGATTCGCGGCGTGTCGTGCTGCAAGCCGCAAGGAGCGTTCTACGCGTTCCCGTCGATTCGCTCCTTGGGACGACCGGCGAAAGAAGTGGCCGCCGCGCTCCTCGAGGAGGCCGGCGTCGCAACGCTCGCCGGCACGGCGTTCGGCCGGCACGGAGAGGGCTACCTCCGTCTGTCGTACGCGAACTCGATCGAGAACCTCCGCGAGGCCGTGCGGCGCATCCGGGCGGCCGTCGAGCAGCTTGCGGAGGTCGATCGTTGACCGACTTCTGCTGCACGGCTAGATTGGAGTCCCATGCAGTAGGAGGGAGGCCGGTCGGCCCGCCATGGACATCCGGATCGCGCTCAACATCCTCCTCACCGTCGTCCCATTCGTCATCCTCCTGCGCTACTACTACCGCCGCGACCTGTTCCGGGAGCCGCGCCGCGCGCTCGTCCGCACCTTCTTGTTGGGTCTCGCCATCACGGTCCCTGCAGTTCACGTCGAGATCGGGCTGAGCGCGATCCCTCTCGGGGCGGCGGGCCCGCTCACGACGGCTCTCTTCAGCGCGTTCGTGACCGCGGCGATTCCCGAGGAGGCGCTCAAGCTCCTCGTCCTACGCGGATACTGCGCGCGCCAAGCGTCGTTTGACGAGCCGATGGATGGGATCGTGTACGGAGCGACGGCCGCGCTGGGCTTCGCGGCGCTCGAGAACATCCTCTACGTCGCAGACGGCGGACTCGTCACGGCGGCTGTGCGAAGCGTGACGTCCGTCCCGATGCACGCGACGTGGGGCGCCGTGCTCGGGTACTACGTGGCGCGGGCTCAACGCGGGGGAAAGCGAAGCGACATCTGGAGGGGCCTCGCGATCGCCGTCGCTGCGCACGGGCTGTTCGACTTCGTCCTCATGGGCGCCGCGCTTCTCGCGGCGGAGCGGGGCGAGGAGCCCGGCGCCGGCCTCGCCGTCCTGGGGCTTCTCATCGCGTTCGTCGTCACGGTCGCTGTCTCCTGGATCGCGGTCTTGCGCTTGATCCGGCGTCTGCATCGAGAGCAGGTCGCGCGCCTGATGGAAGAGCGGGCGGCCGCAGCCGCGGGGTGCACTCCACTCCCCTGGGCCGACGCACCTCGCGCCGCGCACGTTGTGCGAGAGGAGCGAGCCTCCGGCGGGCGGGCGGCCGCTCTCGATCCCGTGGGGAGGGACGGCACCCCACCGGCGAAGTGATTGGCGGAGGGCGGCGGCGGAGGTACCCTCACGCGGACGCGGGGAGGCGGGCCATGCCGGAACGAGCAGCACAAATGGGTCGGAGAAAGCGGATCGCGCTCATCGCGCACGATCATCGGAAGGCCGATCTTCTGGACTGGGCGCGCTACAACCGAGGCACCCTGGCGCGACACGAGCTGTACGCGACCGGGTCGACCGGAGCGCTCCTCGAGAGCGAGCTTGGGCTCTCGGTGACGCGCTTCCTGAGCGGGCCCTTGGGCGGAGATCAGCAGGTGGGCGCCGCGCTGGCGGAGGGCCGCATCGACTTCGTGATCTTCTTCTGGGATCCCCTCGAGCCGCAGCCTCACGACGTCGACGTGAAGGCGCTCCTGCGCATCGCCGTCGTCTACAACACGCCCATGGCCTGCAACCGCGCCACGGCCGACTTCATCCTGTCCAGCCCGCTCATGGAAGAGGAGTACGAGCGGCATACGGTACCGTTTGTCCCCCGCTCGGCTGCCGGCAGGACGACGGGCGCAGACGGCTAGACTAGGCGGCCACCCACTCGCCGCGCACGATCGTGACGGCGTGCCCGGCCAGGACGACGCGGTTCCCGCGGACCAAGCAGCGAACGACCCCGCCACGTGCCGACGCCTGATGCCCGACCAGCTCGTCCTTGCCGAGCTTGCGGCGCCAGTACGGGGCGAGGGCGCAGTGCGCGGAGCCGGTGACGGGGTCCTCGTCGACCCCCACGCCCGGCGCGAAGAAGCGTGAGACGAAATCGAACTGCGAGGTCTCGCTTCGCGCTGTGACCATGACCCCGCGAACGCCGAAGCGCCGGAGTGCGATGAAGTCCGGCGCCGCCGACCGAACCGCGCTCTCGCTCTCCGTCTCGACCAAGTAGTCGAAGCGCGTCTTCGCGACGAACGTGGCGCGCAGCCCGAGAGCCTTGAGGAGATCGACCGGCGGAGGCACGGGCTCGACGGCGCTCGCCGGGAAGTCGAGTTCGATCCAGTCGCCGCGCTTCGTCGCCGTCAGAAGACCGCTCTTCGTGTGGAATCGTGCAGGCTCCGCTGGCGAGAACTCATCCAGCTCCCAGAGTGTGTGGGCCGTCGCCAGCGTCGCGTGGCCGCATAGGTCGACTTCGGCACTCGGGGCGAACCATCGCAGGTCGTACTCTCCGTCGGGTCGGCGGACCGGGAACGCGGTTTCCGAGAAACCTAGTTCCGCTGCGACCTTCTGCATCCAGGCAGCCGGGGCTGCGGCCTCGAGGAGGCACACTCCCGCGGGGTTACCGGCGAACGCCTGGTCGGTGAACGCGTCAACGTGCTGGAATCGAATGGTCATGCCGTCCCTCCTGCCCTGCGCGCCCAGTCTAGTTGGTTCTTTCCGCGCGGGCAGGCGCCCTGGTCTAGTCCGAGTCGAGGAAGGCCACGGCGCGAGCGGGCGCGCCGTCCGCTCCCTCAATCTTGAGTGGGAAGGCCGCGAACGAGAAGCCGCCCGGCCCGTCGGGCAGTTGCCCAAGGTTCGAGAGCCCCTCGACGATGGGGATCCCGGCGCCCAGGAGGATCCGATGCGCCGGGTAGTCGGGGGCGGCGTCCGGGGCGTCCGCGCTTGGCGTATCGATCCCGACGAGCGCAGCGCCCCGTGACACGAGCGCGCGGGCAAGTTCGGGCGAGAGATGCGCGAAACACTCGAAGTACGCGCGGGACTCCGGGCCGACCGACCACCGGGTATCGAAGAGCACGGCGCATCCCTCGATTGGAGTTGCCGGCAGGATCCGGGCAGGAATCGCGCGCTCACGCGTCCGAAGGAGAATGGCTCGGAGAACGGCGATGGGCGTAGAGGCGATGTCGGGCGCGCCGGGAATGAAGTGCAAGGGCGCGTCCATGTGCGTTCCCAGGTGGAGATCGAGGTGGACGAGGCCCGCGATGGGGGCGCTCGGGTCCGCCGGATCGCGACGCGCGGTGACGATGCCCGGGCGGTCGCCCGGGTACGAGAGGCCCCGCTCCGTCATCGGGCGCGTCAGGTCGATCAGCGTGAACATGCCGTCCTCCGATTCCCCGCCGCCAACTGTCGCCGAGGCGGCTGCCCCCCGCAAGCGAGCGGCGCTGCCGCGCCGTGCGCGGCGGCGCCACTCGACCGCGACGCGGAGTCGCCGGCCCCCGTGAGGGGCGCGAAGGCGGCGCGGCCCGCCTCTCACGCCGCATCCCCGCACGGGCAGGACCTAGAGGATCATCTCGACCTCGTCCGCCGTCTTCTCGACCGTCGTCTCGTCGATGCGGGACAGGCCCTCGTAGCAGGCCATCGCGCGATCGGCGAACGCTGAGGTCTCGAACTTCGTGCGCATCGTGAAGGGCGGCTGGACGGCGAACGGCGGGAGCGCGGGACAGAGCCTGGTGGCCTGCGCCGCCGCCTCGCGAATCCGCTCGCGCGCCTTGCGCGGCGCGAGGCAGATCGTCGCCGCGGGTTCGAACAGGTTCGGCTTCGGCGAGAGCCCGCGCATGACCGGCACGGTCACGACACCCGGAACCAGCGCCAGCGCTTCGTCGGACGCCGCCTGATCGCCCGATAGGAAGGCGAGCGGCACGCCGAGCTGCCCAAACCCGAACGCCGTGGCCGCCGTTTCGCCCCACGGCCGGCCGTTCACCGAGAACTCGACGATGCCGGCGTGGAAGCTGTGCGCCAGCCGGCCGTACGGAGCGCCCGCCATCGCGTGCTGGCCGACCATGAATAGCGCGTCGAACGAGCGGTCCGGTCCGGGAGGGCCGCCTTCCTCGGCATAGACGACGTGGCACTCGGGGTGCACGAGTTCGATGTCGATCGCGCCTGGGAACGAGCCGTGCGCGCTCCACGCCCACACCTCCGTCGCCCCCGCGTCAAGCGCTCCCTGTACGGCGGCGTTCAGTTCCCGGGTCGCGAGGCGGCGCGCCTGCGCGTAGTACGGCGCATACCACCCGGTGGGCGATTCGGGCGACTTCGCCATCCAGCCCTTTGCCGTGTTCCACTGACACTGCTGGGTGTGGCTGACGACGCCTGCCACGCCCTCAAGGTCGACGGCGATGTAGATCTTCATGCGGCTCCTTTCCAGACGGTTCCGGTCACTTCGCGATCGGCAGGTACAGGTCGAAAACCCACTTTTCCGGATCGGGCTCGCCCCAGGAGAGCGCGGCTTCGAGACACTGGCGCCAGTTCGCCGGGGCCGTGTACGGGCTGTCCTCGAACCAGGCCACGAGCTCCCGCCAGACGCGGCCGATGTTCGAGAGTCCCGTGAATCGCGTGACCGCGTACGTGCCGCCGGGCACCTGCTTGACCTGAATCGGCGGTCTCGCCTCAATACCCGGGCCTACGGGAAGCCAGATCTCGTAGCCGTATTTCGGGCTTCCGGGCGCCGGATCCGGATTGTTGAAGCCATACGTGACGTGCTTGCCCGACGCGAGGTCGATGCCGATCGACTTCGCGAACCCCTGGATCTCCACCGCCGCCTGGTTCTCCGGGCTGATACCGAACCCGAGGGCGCTCGCCACGCGCATCGGCGGAAGATCGACGATGCGGACCTCCTTGAGGGTCATGTGCACTCCTCTCTCTGACCTTCGAAGGGGCTCCTTGCCCCTCCGCTTGCCTTCGTGCTACAGGATGACGACGATTTGTGACATCTAGTGTCGCAGATGTACGATCTGTCCCGAGATCGCCATGCGCGCCGACCGCCTCTTGCTCTTACTGAGTCTCTTGCAGGCGCGAGGTCCGCTCACGACCGAGCGCCTCGCCGACGAACTGGAGGTCTCGCGCCGGACGGTCCTTCGGGACCTGTACGCGCTGCGCGTCGCGGGGTTTCCGATCCGCACGACGCGCGGCCCGGCTGGCGGCTGTTCGCTCGATGAGGAGTTCCGCAACCGCCTTCTCCACTTGAGCCACGCCGAGATCTCGGCCTTGTTCATGATGAACGTCCCCGCGCCACTCGCCGACCTTGGCGTGACGCGTCACCTGCAGGATGCGCTGCTCAAGCTTTCGGCGTCGCTGCCCGCCGCGAAGAGCGCGATCGAGGAACGAGTGCGGCAACGCGTGCATCTGGACTCGGCGCCGTGGTCGGAGTCGCCGGAGCCGACGCAGCACCTGGAAGTCGTCCACCAAGCCGTGCTCGAGGATCGCTGGGTGCGCGCGACGCTGGAGCGCGCGTTCGGCATCCAATCGGAGCGACGGATGGCGCCGCACGGCCTGGTGGCGAAGGCGACGACGTGGTACCTCGTTTGGGCCGGCGAGGACGGCCACATCCGTGTGGACCGGGTGAGCCGCATTCTCCAGGCCGACCTTGAGGAGGCGACCTTCGCGCGCCGACCGGGGTTCGACCTTGCCGAGTTCTGGAACGAGTGGTGTCGAAGGCGGCGGGAAAGCGATCCGCGGCTCTGCGTGGTCGTCCTCGCGTCGCCCCTCGCGCTCGAGCGGCTGCGCGCGTCGGGCGCGTGCGAGGAGGCATCCCCGCCGGGCGAGTCGGGCGCAGCGGCGAGCGATCCTCGCCCCCATCGTGTGTGTCTTTCGTTCAGCTCGATCGACGAGGCGCGCGCACACCTCCTGGCGTTGGGAGGGAGCGTCGAGGTGTTGGAGCCGCTCGCTCTCCGGCTCAGCCTGGCGGACTTCGCCGAGCAGGCTTGCCGCGTGTACTCGGGCGAGACGGCCGCGCGAGCTGATGAGGAGCCGAGGCTGCGGGCGTAGAATCGCCGCCGCGGAGGGAGAGCGCGAGTGCGAGGTTTCGAGAGGTACCTGCCGGTCTGGGTGATCCTGTGCGTCGGACTTGGCTTGCTCTTGTCGCAGACCGTGCCCGGCCTGAGCCGGGCGATTGACTCGCTCCAGGTCCACGGCGTGTCGATCCCGATCGGCGTCTGCCTCTTCCTGATGATGTACCCGGCGATGCTGAACCTGCAGTGGGCCGAGCTGCGGAAGCTCCGGCGGAACCCGAAGCCGATCCTCCTCACGGTCCTTTCGAATTGGGTCCTGGCGCCCCTCGTGGCGGCGGGACTTGCCGCGCTCTTTCTACGCGGGAACCAGGAGCTGATCGTGGCCGTACTCCTCCTCGGCGCGAGCCCGTGCACGGCGATGGTCTTGGTCTGGGGCAAGCTCGCGGAGGGCAACCAGGAGCAGAACGTGGTCAACACGAGCCTCAACACGCTTGCGATCATTGTCTCTTACGTGCCGATCGTTTCGCTCCTCACGGGTATCCAGAACATCCCGCTCGACCGCGCCCTGCTCGCGATCTCGGCCGGCGTCTTCATTGGCGCGCCGCTCGTCCTCGGAGTCGTGAGCAAGCACGTGATCGTGCGCGCGAAGGGCGAGGACTGGTTCCTGCGCACCTATCGCCCCGCGGTGGGCAACGTGGCGATCGTCGCCCTGCTGGTGACCCTGGTCGTCTTGTTCGCCCTGAACGGGGAGGTTCTCCTTCACCACTTCGACCAGCTCCTACTCGTTTCCGTCCCGCTCCTGCTTGGCTTCGCGATCATCGTCGGGTTCAACCTCCTCGCGACGCGGGCCCTCAAGTTCGCTTATCGAGAAGCCATCATCGCGACGATCATCGGCTCGTCGAGCCACTTCGAGATCGCCATCGCCTCTGCGGTGGCCATGTA
>JAKLFO010000043.1 GCA_022711155.1 Candidatus Bipolaricaulota bacterium | reverse complement strand
GGAGAGAGATCTGGATCGTCCGCCTCTCCGAAGGCAAGATCGTCGAGAGCTGGCCGCTTCCCGATGTCGATGCCTACTTGCGGCAACTCGGCTACCAGCTCATTCCGCCCGGCCCTTGACCTGAGGCTGCTTGGAGCTGCGAACCCGCCCCCCTCTGCGGCCATCGCTCGCAGTCTCGGCTTCCAGAGCGAGCGAATCTACCCATGCTCTCGTACGCGCCAACGAAGGCGGACGCGGACGCTGCCAGTGCGCAAGTGGTGGGCCTGCCGCCGGGAAGCACGCGGCCTCCGGAAGCGGCGGAGGGACTGAGAACTCGGGGACCTCGCCGCCTTCAGTGGGCGGCACCGAAGTCGGATGAGGCGGCCATGCGTTGCACCCCGGCATTCCGGGCGGCAGTCGTGGCTATAGCGCCCAGACGCGACCAACCGGGTGCGCCAGCCACGCTGCAGATGCGTCGGTTGCTCGAGGAGCCGTGCTGCATCGCCGCATGCCTCTCTGCGATGCATCTGTACCCTCCTCTAGCTTGACTTTGAGTCATCTCCGCTGTACCCTGCTCATATGCCGTTAGTGTGCATTCTCAACATGACGCTACATGTGTTGTGCGTCTACTCCACCTGGACGGGTTATGAATAGTCACGCGTCTCGGCTGTGTGCCGTTAGCCTGGTCTGTTGCTTGCTGACCCTCTGCTGCGCCTGTGCGAGCGCGGCGAAGCCCGCAGCTATCTCGCAAGCGTTTCGTGCCGTGATTGAACACTACGGCCTCTCTATCGCGGACGAGGTCCCGGCACATGTCAGCCCGCTCAGAGCAAGCTCGGCCAGAGAACTCGAGGGACTGCTCCTCCGGCTCGGCGCAGCGCCCGCGCCGTCGTCCAATATGGAGTCGGCACCGCAGACGCTCACGGCAACGGCCGGAACGATCCTCAGGTCGTACAAGTGGCGCGAGGGTGGCCCGATCTGGTACGAGAACCTGGCTGCGAACGTCTACATCGATAGCTACGGCTCCTTCACGTGGATCAGCTCGATCAGCGCTGTCCGCTTCTACATCTCAGGGTTCACGCTGGGTCTTGATCTGGAGGATGTGTGGACAGACGCCGAGGTAGACGCGCACAATGGCCAACGCGCCTACATCAGCGGTGGCGGAACTATCGAGGCATACATCGTGATCCCCGACGCGATTGTGTTCTACACCTTCGCGGTCGACATGTACCGCACTGTCGACATCGCCCAATGAGAGACGGAAGCCGTGCGGCAGCTAGTCAGTGCGCCATTATCTATGACGTCAACGCAAGTGGTATACTAGAGCCGAGAGCATGGGAGGCGATCTGGGAATGAGTGTGAGTGTGTGGTTTCAGGTCCTCGTCCTTCTCGTGAATACCGTTGCCATTGGCGGCCTGCTCGTGCTCGCTGCATATGCTGGGTGGAAGGCGTTCCGTTGGCTCAGGAAGTGGCAGGTCTAGCACTCCAGACGACGAGCATCGCATGAACTGCTGGCCGCCAGTGCAGCGACCACCAAGTGCGGCAGCTGTGAGTCCGTCCGCGGGAGTTGGGAGTCATGCATGACCAGCTCTCGCGGACGACTTGGTTTCCTATCGGCACGCAGAATGGGACTTCACGACCTTCCGACAGGCAAATCCCCAGAGCTGAAGGGCGACGAGACGATGGCTCTCACCGATACGGACAAGGTGGCCTGCCTCATGGAGTACCGCGGCACGCACGCTACGTTCAAGCGAGAGGCCGTCTGGAGAGAGATCTGGATCGTCCGCCTCTCCGAAGGCAAGATCGTCGAGAGCTGGCCGCTTCCCGATGTCGATGCCTACATGCGGCAACTCGGCTGCTTGGCGTAGCCAAGCAGCTAGGGAATTGCTCCCGCAACTCCTGGGCGGTCTGAAACGCCCAGCGCGTCAGGCGCCGGCCCTCGTTGCCGGGAGAGGTCTAGACTAACTTGAGAAGTGGGCCGAACACCGTGTGCAGGTCAGTGTCTCCTCGCTGCGCGGCGCTCGGTCTCCGCCACGGCTGCCCGTGCGTGGGCGGGCGGCGCGCGTGCGGCTCACTGGCCCGCGGGCGCGGCGCCGTGGTAGCGTGGCTCTGTGGCGTCTCGTGCGGGAGGTGAGCCGATCGTGCACGCGTGTTCTCAAGCGATCTGGAAGGTAATGCTGGCTCTCGTCTTCTTGGCGTGTCTGGCTTACCCAGTGGGCGGCGCGGCGACGTGGCAGGCGCTCGGCCCGTACGGCGGATCCATCGGGGCCGTCGCGATCGACCCAAACCATCCCGACACCGTGTACGCCGCGGCGACGTCCGTCGGGCTCTTCCGCAGCATCGACGGAGGCGCAACCTGGGCGCGCACGGGGCTCACGCTGGATTCGCTCCCCGGCGCGATCGTCGTCGATCCGAAGGACTCGGCGCGCGTCTACGTCGCGACGAGCGGCGGGTTCTACGCGAGCGCGGACGGCGCGGCTTCCTGGGCGCCGTCGAATAACGGCCTGCGCACGGCCTACGCCACCGCGCTCGTCATCGACCCGGCAGACTCTGAAACGCTCTACCTCGGCGGCTGGGGTGGAATCGCGAAGACTGCCGATCGCGGCGCGACGTGGGCCGATGTCTCCAAGGGCTTGCCCGAGGAGGTCTTCGTCACGGGCCTCGTCATCGAGCCTCTTCAGTCGTCAATCCTGTACGCGGCCACGCAGCAGGGCGTCTGGAGGAGCACAGACGCGGCAGCGAGCTGGACGCCGTCTTCTCTTGGGCTCCCCGAGCTGACCATCCGGGCGCTCGCGATCGACCGTCTGAACCGCAGGATCCTCTACGCAGCGACAGATACGCAGGGCGTCTGGAGGACGGAAGACGGCGGGGAGCACTGGCAGCTCGCCTGGAGCGATCCCAACGCGATGCCCTTCCGTTTGGCGGCTGACCCGCGCATTTCGGGATGTGTCGTGGCGACGACCCAAGGCGGGGACGTCTACCGCACGTTCGACCGCGGCGCGACGTGGACGGAGTGGGGCGAGGGCCTGCCGGAGTCGGAGGCCCCGTACTCGCTCGCGATCCGTCCCGACACGGGGGAGGTCTACCTGGGGTTGTTCGCACGCGGCGTCTTCCGCCGCGCGCCGGGCGACGCGCAGTGGGAAGAGGCCAACGCGGGCCTCACGGGCTACGTCGTGAGCGACCTCCTGGTGGACGCGGCCGGCACGCGCGTCTACGCGGGAGTCTCGACGTACGGACCGAGCATCTTCCAGAGCGGCGATCGAGGCACAACATGGCGTTTGACGCGGCGCGGCATGTACTACCCGCCCGTCCACGTCCTCCTTCGGGACGCGCTCGATCCACAGGTCCTCTTGTCTGGCAACAGCGGTAGCGTCTTCCGCAGCGCGGACGGCGGCGAGACGTGGGCGCCGTCCGACGAGGGCCTACCGCGCGGCCGACTGACGATCTACGCGCTCCAGGGCGATCCCGCGGATGCACGCGCGGTCTACGCCGGGACAAGCGAAGGAGTTTGGCTCTCGCGCGACGGGGGCGCGACGTGGGGCGGACAGGAGCTCCCCGACCAGACCGTACGTTGCCTCGCCTGGGTCGAGGCGCCGACGCTTCGCCTCCTGGCAGGGACCGACGCGGGTGGAATCCGCGTCTCCCTCAATCGAGGAGAGACCTGGGGCGTGCTCGGCACCGGATTCCCAAGCGGGGTCCCGGTGCGCGACGTGGCATCCGCCGCTGGAAGCCTGTTCGCCGCGTGCGGAAGCTCCGGCCTGTATCGAAGCAGCGACAGCGGGAAGAGCTGGCAGCCCGCCTCGGTCGCGGCGCCCGCGCCGGGCGTGTACAGCCTCCTCGCGATGCCTCAGGGCTCCTACTCGCTCGTTGCGGGCACCGACGCGGGCGTGTTCGGCCTGGCGCGCGACTCGGGCGCGTGGGGGTCGCTGGCGCCCGGAATCCCGGCCGGATCGCGCATCGACACGCTGGCCTACGGCGCGGCTCACGGCATCCTCTACGCCGGCGGGCTCGGCGGGACGTTCGCGCTGACGCTGCCGTAGACCGCAGACCCCTGCCGCAAGAGCAGTTGGAAGAACGTGACAAGGAGCGCGTGCAGGGCAGATCGCCCCGGGGCTGGCGGCAGGTGCCGCCACGGCAGGCAGGGCGAACGATCTCCGCGCGCGGTGAACGGCGGGGCATGGCCTCTGCAGGCCCTACTTGCGCAAGAAGCGCACCACTCGATATCCGCCGTAAGCGATGAGCGCCAGCAACCCCGCCTGAAGGATCAGACTGACGATCACGTTAACGTAGGCTAGCCAGTCGACACGCTTTCTGCAGGCATCGGATCGCCTCCCTCGGACAGCCAGCATCCGGTGTGCGGTCTGCCGGCGGGGCCATCGGTTCCCTTGTGCCGGTCTCCATCCGCGTCGCTTCGCACCTCGGGACCGGCGGCGCGCCTGCCGATCCCTCAGGGTCCGCTTTCTTCTTTTGCAGACCCAGTTGGCTTGCCCGTCGGCTCTCGACGCTGCTCTTCTTCTAACACACTAGCCTATCGTTCTTCCAATGCACTACCCGACGCCCAGGCAACGAGAGGTGGGAGAGACCGCGTCAGCCCGCCCGGAACAGGATGCCTCAGGCAGCTTGCGCTTTCTTGTACAGCCGCGCTCTCCAGATGAAGAGACCGAAGCCAACGACGAGGATTGCGCTCGCGAGGTGGGGAGCCTTGATCGGCCCGAGGTAGAGGTCGTCGCCACGCGTCAGGCTGACGATCGAGCGCGCGACGGCATAGAGGATGAAGTACATCGACGTCGAGAAGCCGTCCTTGTAGCCCTTCTTCCGGATCGCCCACAGGTACGCAAAGACGGCGAGGTTCAGGATCATCTCGTAGATCATCGACGGATGCGTTGCGAGCCCGGGGTACGCCATGCCGGCGGGCGAGTCGGCGGGGAAGTGGATGCCCCACGGCAAGGTTGTCGGCGTGCCGTAGGCGTCTCCATTCATGAGGTTGCCGATCCGCCCGATCGCCTGGCCGAGGATGAGGCTCGGGACGAGCGCGTCGGTGAGCGCCCAGAACTTGACCCGCTTCCAGCGCGAGAAGATGAGCACGGCCAGCGCGCCGCCCAGGACGCCGCCGTGGATGGCGAGGCCGCCTTCCCACACCTTGAAGATGTCGAGTGGGAACCGCCCGTAGTAGTCGAGCCGGAAGACGACGTAATACAGGCGCGCGAAGAGGATCGCCAGCGGGATCGTCAGAAGGAGAAGGTCGAGCAGGGATTCGGTCGGCAGGCCGAGGTTCTTGCGGCGGGCTTCCTTCGTCAGGAGCCAGAACCCCACGGCGATGGCAATGATGTACATGATCCCGTAGTAGCGAATCGTGATCGGCCCCAGCTCCACCAAGATCGGATGCATGTCGTTTCCTCCGTCTCCCCGGTATGATGGGCAGTATATGAGGCGAGTGAAATGGGGACAATGGATTCTGCCGCTCGGCGCGGGCGCCTTGTCGGCGGCGGCGATGCCGGGCGTCGGCGCGGGGCCTGTTCTCTTTCTCAGCCTCGTCCCGCTCTTGCGGGAGATCGCCGAGGGACGGGGATTCCGGGCCGGGCTCTTGTTCGGCGTCGCGTTCTTCGCGATCGATCTGCGCTGGGTCTTGACGCTCTACCGCTTCACGCCGCTCGTCACGCTTGGGCTCGTCTTGATCGTGGCCTACCTCGCTCTCTCCGTCGGCCTCCTCGGCCTCCTTCTCTCATTCCTCCGTCGGCGGGCGGGCGACGTCCGCTGGGCGCTGGCGGTCGTCGCGGGCTTCGCGGGCCTCGAGTTCCTGCGCGCGCTCGGCCCGCTCGGGTTCACGTTCTCATCCTTCTACCTCGCCGTCTCGCGGATCCCGCCGTTCGTCCAGATCGCGGCGTACGTGGGGCCGTACGCGATCACGGCCGCGATCGTCGCGGTCAACGTCTTCCTCTTCCTTGCGTTCCGCCGGCGCGACGCGCGCTTCGCGCTCGGCGCGGCCGCTGCGCTCGCCCTGCTCGTCGTCCCGGCGCTCCTTCCCGTCCCGCCGGACGCGGGTGAGACGGAACGCGTGGCCGTCATCTCGTCCCTGGTCGAGCAGGAGTCGAAGCTCGACTCGCGCAACCTGACGACGCTCCTCGCCCGCTACGGCGCGCTGGCCGACGAGGCAGTGGCGCAAGATCCCGACCTCATCGTCTTCCCCGAGTCGTTCCTGCCGGCCTACATCCTGCGAAACCCGGCGGCTCTCGCGCGACTTCAGGCAGTGGCTCGCGAGGCGAAGGCCGAGGTGGTATTCGGCACGGGCGACGTGCGCGGAGGCGCCTGGTACAACTGCGTCGTCTTGCTCGACCCGGCCGGCGATGTGGCCGCGGTCTACGACATGGAGCGCCCGGTTCCGTTCGGCGAGTACGTGCCGGGCCGCCGTCTGTGGGAGGCGCTCGGCGTCGCCGCGCTCATGGAGGACTTGCTGCCCGAGGACCTCACGCCGGGGCGCGACCAGGTGCCGCTCCGCGGCATCGCGACGCCGATCTGTTTCGAGTCGACGTTCGCGGACGGCTCGCGCGACCTCGTCCGCCAGGGCGGCCGGCTCGTCGTCACGGTGACGAACGACGCCTGGTTCGCCCTTAGCGCGCAGCGCGACGCGCACTTCGCCTTCGCCGTCTTCCGCGCGGTCGAGAATCGGCGCTGGGTCGTGCAGGCGGCCAACGGAGGAATCTCCGGCGTCGTGTCTCCGACGGGACGGGTCACGGCGCAGACGCGGGATGAGGGCGTCCTCGTGGCGGACGTGGCGAGACGCAACGACCTTTCTCTCTACACGCGCTGGGGCGACCTGCCGGCGCTCGTCCTCTTCGGTCTCGCGCTCGTCGCGGCCGTGCCGCGACGACGCGGAAAAGAGCAAATGTAGAGGGGAGCGAGCGCCTTGCGCTCGCTCCCCCTTGCTGGTAGAGGTCTAGTCTTCTTAGCGTTCGGACGTCGGCGAGACGTTCGCTCCCAACTCCGTCAGCTGGGTCACGGCGCCGCTCGAGAACGTCACCTTGTACAGCTGGTAGTCGCCGGTCCCGTCGTCTTTGGCGAACAGGATCCCCGTCCCATCTTCGAGCCAGTACGGGCAGAACTCGTCGTCGGTCGTCGTGATGTCGGTGTTGAGGACTCCGAGATCGTCGACGTACTCCTCGAGCGATTGCGAGTCCGAGCCGTCCGCGTCCATGACGAAGATGTCGATCTGCCCGCCCGCCGTCACTTCGGCGGCGTACGCGATCTTCGTTCCGTCCGGAGACCAGACGGGGCGAGAGATGCCGGCGCCCGCCGGAAGGTTGAGGCCGGTCGCGAGCCCGGCAAGGGCGGGCGAGGCGTCGCCGTCGCGGCCCAGGCCGTCTTTCAGCAGGAGTACCTCGTCGGCCGATGCGTCGTAGAGCCAGACCGCGCTTCCGCCGACCGCCGTGCCGCCTTCGTCGTCGGAGTCGGACACGAACAGGATGTCTCCGTTGACGGGCGAGCACGAAGGGGCGATCGCCCACGAGGGCGACTGCGTCGTGAACTGACTCACGCTGCTTCCGCCGGCGGACATGGTGTACAGCTCCCACGTCGTCGACGACGGCGTCTCGGCGGCGTTCGACGCGTAGACGATCGTCGCCGCGTCGTACGACCACGAGGGCTGGATCTGGTTCGAGGCCGTCTGCGTGGTGAGCGGCGCGCGACTTCCGCCGGTCACCGACATGGTCCAGATGTTCCAGCTCGCGCCGTCTTCGGCCGCATAGGCGATCGTGTCGCGCGTTCCGCGCACGAGATCGGGGAAGAGCTCGTCGAATGCCGTGATGAGGACTGCGCCCTGATCGGCGCCGTCGCCCTCCATGCGATAGATGTCGAAGCTCGTCGCGCGGTTCGCGGCGAACGTCACCATAACCGGGCCGATGACGACGCTGCCGTTCGTCATCCCGATGCGCCCGTCGGCGTCGGTCACCGTCAGGAGGACGGTGAACGTCCCGGCGGTCGTGTAGGTGTGCGGAACCGCAACGGAGACGTCGACGCCGGTGGCTTCGGGCGTCCCGTCGCCGAAGTCGAGCGTGTAGCCGGTGATAAGCCCGTCGGGGTCGTTCGACTCCGAGAGGTCGAACCACACGACGACCGGGATCTCGGTGTCCCCGCCGTTGTCGATCGCCAGGAGCGCGATCGGCCCTTGCCCGAAGAACCCACGGCACGCCGCGAGTCCGAGCAGGAGCGTGCCGAGCAGGAGGACGACGGCGCCGATCTTCGCGGCGCGCCGCCCGATCCTCGTCTTGTCCACTGACATCGTGAAGACCTCCTTCAGCGTCGGCTTCCGCGCGGCGCGGAAGAGCCGAGATGCATCTCTCCATCAGTCTAGGACAGTCTAGGCGGGATCGCGGACCACCCTCCCAGACGGGAGGACGTCCCGCGCGGAGGCTTCGTCCCGAGGCGAGGTGACCGATGTCGACTCGAAACGAACCCATGTCCGCCGTGTATATTGGGCACCGAGGAGGACGACGGAACCGTGTACCGGACGCAAGACGAGGTGAGCCTGTTGCGCGCATCGCTCGACGGACAGACCGAGGCTTGGGGTGAGATCGTGACGCGCTACAAAGACGCCGTGTTCGGGCTCTGTCTCGGCTTTCTGCGCAACCGCGCCGACGCCGAGGACGTCACGCACGACGCGTTCGTACGGGCGTACCTGAACCTCCGTCGCTACAACCTCGACCGGAAGTTCTCGACGTGGGTGTTCACGATCGCGGCGAACCTGTGCCGCAATCGGATTCGCTATCGACGGAATCACCCCGTCATGGAAGTGGAGTTCGAGATGGAAGGGAGCGCCGATCCGGCGCGCACCGTGGCCCGCGAAGAGCAGCAGGTCCACGTGCGCGAGGCGCTCGGCACGCTCCCCTACGCGTACAGGACGCCGCTCGTCCTGCGGTTCTACAACGACCTCTCGTACAAGGAGATCGGGGACATTCTGGCCATTCCGGAAGGAACGGTGAAGACCAGGATCCATCGAGGCAAGGCTATGCTGAAAGAGATGCTGGACAAGGAGCGTGGTGCTTCATGAGTCTCGACGCGCGCGATTCGTTGGACGAGCTGCTTCGAGAGACGCTCCGCCAAGACGCCACGGGAGCCTCCCACTCGGTCGCACGATTGGAGGCGCGCGTGCTCGAGACCCTCGGCGACCGCGCGCCGCGGCGCGGGCTGTGGGGAAGCTTGAGGGCCCTGGTCGCCCCGACGCGCGCCGGCCGGTGGACGCAGCTCGCGTTCGTCGGCGCCACAGCGAGCGCCTGCCTCCTCGTGGGCTTCTTCCTCGGCGACCGCCTGCCGCGCGATCGCAGTCCCGAGCCCGTCGCGCTGACGCGCGCCGCGGCGCCCGCCGTGAAGACCGCGACCGCCGAGGCTTCCGACCAAGACGGCGTCCTATTCATCCTCCCCGCGCCGAACGCCCGCGTGGTGTCGCTCGTCGGCAGTTTCAGCGAGTGGGAGCCCGTGCCGCTCACGGACAACGACGGGGACGGCATCTGGACGGCGCAGATCCCGCTCTCTCCGGGGCGGTACGAGTACGCGTTCATCATCGACGGTCGCTGGTTCGGCCAGGATCCGTCGGCGGACGACTACGTGAAGAGCTTCGGCGAGTACAGCTCCGTCCGCTACATCGGAGGAGGTGGCGGCGCATGAAGAGAGGAGTCCGCGTCTTCATTGGAGTCGTCGCTAGTCTCGCGGCCTGCACGGTCGGCGTTGCTGCGGCCACGCTCGACGAGTTCCGGGGCGTCATCGCGTCGATCCCGGTCGCGAACGAATCGCGGATCATGGCGGCGCTCGCGCTCGGGCAGAGGAATGGGTTTCCCGCGGACGAGACGTACCGATTGTTCGAGCGCGTGGCCGGCGTGACCGGGGCGGCAGCCGATAAGGAGGCCATCCTCCTCGTCATCGTGGAAGCCATCGAGAGCGGACTGCCCGTCGACAGCCTCCTCAACAAGGCGTTCGAGGGGCTCGCGCGCGGCGTGTCGCTCTCGACGCTCGGCCATCTCCTCGACGTGCGCCTTCGCCTGCTCGAGGGGACGAGCGACTTGTTCGGGCGTTGTCGCATCTTCCGTGCGTCGCAAGGGGCCGTCGTCGCCGCCGGATCGACCGCGCTCGCGCCGTCCGTCTTCGACGCCCTGTTGTCGAACGTCGGCGATGCACTGGGCGACTACGTGGAGAGCGGCGGAAGCCCGCTCGAGTCGCAGAAGATCTACAACCAGGTGGAAGCGCGGCTCACGCTTCTCGCGGGGACGGCGTTCTCCGCGGACGACGTGGAGCTCGTCTTGAGTCGAGTGGAACCGGCGGATTTGACGCGAGTGGTGCTTGCGGCGCTAAGTTGAAGCAAGACGGAGAGAGTTCAGGGAGGGAGATCATGAACGCACGAATCTGGAGAATGGGGACGGCTCTCGTCGTCCTCACCGCGCTCTTCGCGATCGCGGGATGGGGAGAGGGAGTGGCGCCGCTGGGCATCATCCCGACGCCTCCCGCGGGCACGACCCTGCAGTCGACCATCTGGGTCGACCGCGGCGTGTACGCGGTGGGCGAGTCGATCACGATCCACTACAACGTGAACAAGCAGGCCTACGTCTACATCTGGGACATCACGCCCGAGGGGGAATGCAGCCTGATCTTCCCGAACAGCGCCGTCCCGGGGTGGTCGAACAACTACGTGACCGCCGGGGACCACACGCTCACCGGGTCGGTCACTCCCCCGCTCGGCACGGAGTACCTACAGATCCTCGCCTCCACGACGCCCGTCAGCGTCTTCGACGGCATGACCGGGGATCCGGTAGCCCTCCTGAGCCAGATCCAGGTTCAGGTGCTCGGTATCGTCCCCGCCTCGGAAGTCTCGTGGAACGTCACGAGCTTCGAGATCGTCGAGGGCTCGGTCACGGCGCGCGGCAAGCTGGTCATCTCCTCGACCCCGAGCGGTGCGGCCATCTACATCAATGACGCGTATCAAGGCTACACGCCGCGCACGGTCTACGTCTCGAACGGCTCCTATCGGCTGTCGCTCGTGAAGAGCGGTTACCAGACGTGGCAGTCCTGGATCTTCATCTCCGGGCCAGCCACACGCAATATCACGGCGACCTTGGTCCCGACCGCGCCGGTCAATCAGGCCCCCGTATCGTCGTTCACCTACTCGGCCGCCGCGGACCGCTGGTTCGGCTTCAACGGTGCGGCGTCCACGGACGCCGACGGCACGATCGCGTCGTACGCCTGGAACTACGGCGACGGCACGACGGGAACGGGCGTCTCGCAGTGGCACCAATACGCTTCGCCCGGCACGTACACGGTGACGCTCACCGTCACCGACAACCTCGGATCCACGGGGACGAGCAGCCAGATCGTGCAGGCCGGCCCGACGAACCAGGCGCCGGTCGCCGCTTTCGTGACGAGCCCGAGCGTCGGGACGCCCGGCGGTTGGATCCAGTTCAACGCCTCGACGTCGAGCGACGCGGACGGCGCCATCGTCGCACGCGTGGAACTATGGCGACGGGCATACGAGCACGACGGGGCCCGTGGATTGGTGGAGCTACGCGTCCGCCGGGACCTACAACGTCACGCTCACGGTCACCGATAACCAGGGCGCGACGAACAGCGTCACGCGCGCTATCCAGGTTGGATCGCTGAATCAGCCTCCGACGGCCGCGTTCGCGGTCCCGACCCCGGTGACGGTGTCGGTGCCGGCGCGGTTTGACGGGTCGACGTCGACCGACGCGGACGGCTGGATCGCCTCGCACCAGTGGACGTTCGGCGACGGCTACACCGCGTCGGGCAGCGTCGTGTACCACGCCTTCGCAGCCGTGGGCACGTACCCCGTCACGCTCACCGTCACGGACAACGGCGGCGCGACGAACTCGGTGACGCAGTCGGTCGTCGTGAGCATCCCGATGCAGGCGCCGGTCGCGGCGTTCACGTACTCGCCGTCTTCGCCGGTCGTTGGGACGCCGGTGGTGTTCAACGCGTCGTCCTCGTACGACCCGGACGGCACCATCGTGTCGTACCAGTGGGATCTGAACGGCGACGGCACGACCGACGCGAGCGGCATCAGCGGCCAGGTCACCTACTCCACACCGGGAACCGCGCAGGTGCGGCTGACCGTCACGGACAACAGCGGCCTCTCGGCGTCTGCCACGCAGATCCTCGTCGTCGCGGCGAGCGGCGGCTCCGGCGGTGCGCCGGCGATGGGCACGACGCCCGGGTTCTTCATCTGGGGCACGGACCTCTGGCACATCACCGTGAACGCCGGCGCCGGCTGGGCGACGCCCCGCAACTACCGCATCGAGCTTCGCACGAACGGCACGTTCACCGGAGTGAACTCGGTCTGGTCGGGCGGCGTCGCGCCGATGGGCATCATCCCGACGCCGACGACGAGCGGCAAGACGGTCATCTTCGAGAACGCAATTCAGACCGGGTCGGTGGACTACACGTTCACGATCCCGGGCGCGACGTCGATGTGGCTGAGCCTCAAGATGGACACGAACGGCGACGGCACGCTGGAGGAGTCGACGAGCTTCGTCTACCTACGCTCGTTGATGGTCCGCCCGCCGGCCAACGCGTTCGTGGTGGGACTGCCGAGCGGCTCGACCGGGAACCTCCTCCCGTCGCTCAACTTCCGCATCGGCACGGCGTGGACGTACACGGAGACACGGCAGTACGTCTTCTGGTCCACGACGATCGGTGCTCTCGAAAGCCTCTAGGAATAGGGAGTTCTTCGGAAGCGGGGCCTCCGGGCCCCGCTTTTCTTTTGCCTTGCCGGCCCGCGGAAGCGGGCGCTATGATCGCCCCATGAACGAGCGATACCTCGCGGTGGATTGGCTGCTCGACCATGCGGACGTCGAACGCGAAGGGTTCTTCGACCGCTCGTCGTTCTCGGCGTACGACGCCGTCTTCGTCGATCCCGTCTCGCTCGCACGGCACTGGACCGACGGGACCGCTCCCGGACCGGACGGCGCGCGCCGCACCGACCCCGAACGCGACCGCGGGCTCGGCCGCACGCTCACGGCGTGGATGTCGAAGCGCCGCGAGGAAACCGACGACCTGTTACGGCGGCGCAGTGGCGTCCTCGTCTTGCGCCTCCATCCCCGCGGCGACGTGCTCGAGATCGGGTCGCCGGGCGCGCCGCCCGAACGCGTCGATCGCTACTCGTGGCTTCCGCACGTGTCGCTTGTCGATCGCCAGCATCAGCTCGTGTTCCCGTCGAACGGCCGGTTCGCGCCACGCCGCGGACAAGACGCGCACGTCGAGGCGAGCGGCAGCCCGTTCGAAGGGTATCTGCGCGAGTTCGAAGGGCGGATCTCGTACACGGCCGTATACCAGGATCTCTTGTCGACGCCGCTCGAGCGCTTCGCGACCGTCTTGGCGCGCAACCGCGTCGGCGACGCGATCGCGCTCGAGATCCCGGTCGACGAAGGCCGCCTCGTCCTCTTGCCGCCGATCGAGGGCGTGTCGCCGTCGCGCGAGGCGGACGTCCTGCTCGAGGCCGTTCGCGCCGCGTCGGCTCGGCCGCCGTTCGTCGCGAAGCCTGACTGGCTGCCCGCGTACACCCTGCCGGGCGAAGACGCGCTCGCGGATGAGATCGCCGGCCTGGTCGAGCGCCGCGACGCCCTCAGCGCGAAGGTCGAGGAGGTCTCGGCCAAGCTCGAGGAGAAGACGCGGTGCAAGACCATGCTCTACGGGAAGGGTCGGACGCTGTTCGAGCGCGCCGCGGCCGACGCCCTGCGCGACATCGGGTTCGAGGTCGAGTCGCGCGGCGACGTCTGGCGCCTGACGAGCGAAGAAGGCGACGCGCTGGTCGCCATGGAGGCGTCGGAAGAGGCGCGGATCGGGCTCTCCGCCTACCGACGCCTGCACCGCGAGATGGATCGGGCCATCACCGAAGGCGAGGACCCGCAGAAGGGGATCGTCCTCGTGAGCGGCTCGCGCGAGCTCGACCCGAAGCGCCGACCGACCCAGTTTGCGCCCGAGGTCCTGCGCGGCTGCACGGCGCACGGCTACTGCCTCGTCACCTCGTATCAGCTCTACAAGATGCTCCTCCGCGCCCAGGAGGAGAAGGCCAAGAAAGCGCAGAGCGCCCTGCGGCGCCTCTTGCTCGAGACCGACGGCGAGCTCCGCGACGCGGGGGAGGCGTGATCCCCGGGCTCGCGACCGCGCTCGTTGCCTTCTTCCTCGCCGCCCTTGTCGCGTGGCGGTTCGCGCGCTGGATGCGGCGCCGCGAGATCGGCCAGCACATCCGCGAAGAGGGCCCCGCGCATCACCAGAAGAAGGCCGGCACCCCCACCATGGGAGGCGTCGTCTTCCTCCTCGTCTGGGGCGCCGCGGCCGCCCTGCTCGCGCTCTGGGTGCCGTTCGGTGAGGCCGAAGCCTTCATCTTCGCGTCAGGCTTCGGCATGGGCGCGATCGGCGCGCTCGACGACGTCATCAAGCTCCGTCAGAAGCGCTCCCTCGGCCTCTCCGGCTGGCAGAAGATCGGGCTCACCGCGGGCGCCGCAGCTGGGCTGTACTTCGCCTTCCCCGGCGCCGTGTCTTCGGCGCTCGCCGTGCCCTTCAGCAAGCTCGTCCTCGACGTTCCCCCTTGGGGCCTTGCCCTTCTCACCGTCGTCGTCTTCCTCTCGGTGACGAACGCGG
>JAKLFO010000042.1 GCA_022711155.1 Candidatus Bipolaricaulota bacterium | reverse complement strand
GATTCTCGAGGCGCCGCAGGACGAGGTCGTGTCGTGCCGCGAGGTGGAGGTAGACGAGCCGGAGCGGGCCCGCGTGGCGCACTCGGTCGCGTGCGACGAGTGCGGCGAGCTCGTGATGGAGACGCGCCTCATCGAGGTCGGCGGACGGCGCTTGTGCGTCCCCTGTGCCGAGCAATGGGCCGACACCGCGCACGCGACGGGCGACACGTACATCGCTCCCTGAGGTCGCGCGGGCGTTGTGCGGCTCCTCGGGTCGCGATAGCATCCGGGCATGCTCGGCACGTGGATCAACGTAGGCGCGGTGCTCGCGGGGTCGCTCGTCGGCCTCGCGGCAGGGAAGAGAGTGCCTGAGGCGATCACGCGCTCGGTCACCGTCGGCGTCGGGCTCGTGACGCTCGTCCTCGGAACGCAACTGGCGATTGGGACGGAGAACGCGCTCGTGCTCCTCATGGCGCTCCTCGTCGGCGGCGCGCTCGGCACGTGGCTCAAGATCGAGGATCGCCTCGCGGCGCTCGGAGAGAAGACCAGCCGCTGGTTCCCGGCGTCGATGCGCGGAACGATCCCGCAGGGATTCGTCGCGGCGACGCTCCTCTTCTGCGTCGGGCCGATGGCCGTGCTCGGCGCCATCCGCGACGGCCTCTACGGCGACTGGCGCATCCTCGGTCTCAAGTCGGTGATGGACGGGATCTCGTCGATCGGGTTCGTCGCCGGCCTCGGCCCGGGCGTCTTCCTGTCGGCGGCGAGCGTGCTCGTCTACCAGGGGACGCTGACGCTCGCGGCGCGCTGGCTCGTGGCCCCCGGCTCGGGGGAAGTCCTCGCGACGACGCCGGCGCTGGTCGAGTTCAATGCGACGGGCGGCGCGGTGCTCATCGCGCTGTCGATCAAGCTTCTCGGCATCCGCGATCTCAAGGTGGGCAACCTCCTGCCGGCCTTGGCGCTCGCCCCGGCGTTTGCCGCGCTCTACGTCTGGATCGCCGGCTAGCCGCGCTCACACGCGCTCGAGCCGGGCGCGCAGCTCCTGCACGTCGCGGTGCTGATGGGGACACACACCGCATTTTCGTGTCTCGGTCAGGAAATGCGGTGTGTGTCCCCCGCGAGGGCGACACGTCGCTTCCGTCCTGGCGGGAGAGGGCGAAGCGATCTGCCCGTGGCTTCTTCGGCTTGCGCCAGGAACTCGGAACTGCCCAGCGGCCTACCTGTCCGTGTATGGCGGCGCACGTCCTCGCAGTCGGACGACTCCACGGATAGGAACTCGCGCCAGTCACTCACTTCTGCCATGGCGGCACAGGGCTCTGCGAGCGGATCGACCGGAGCATCACCCACCGTCCAGAGCGCACTCGACCACGGGTAGTGCCAGGGCTGCTCTACGAAGCGTGCCCGTACAGGGTTGCGGAGGACGCAACGAATCGCGGCGATGATGTGCGATCCGTCCAGGGGGCAGGAGTAGAAGCGCCCCTGGAACAGGTATCCGCGCCAGCCTTCGCGCTCGTTGATCGCCCGCGTGTAGCGGGAGTGGGTCGCGCCGAGCGCGGCGGCGAGGCTCTCTTGTCTCTCGGGGACGGCCACGAGATGAACGTGGTTCGGCATGAGACACCAAGCGGCGAGTCGCAGGCCGTGAAGGCGCGACTTCTCGCGCAGCAGATGCACGTAGAAGCTCCGGTCCTGATCGGAGAAGAAGACCTGCATCTTGCGCACTCCGCGCTGAGTGACATGGTGCGGACTGCCTGGGACGACGACGCGGGCGATGCGCGGCATGCATGACCATAGCACAGCATACAAGATACGCCAAGAGGGGCGCGTGCGGAATGAGGTGTGTGTCCCCGGAAAAGAGCCTTCGGTCGAGTTCGGCGCCGCGTGCCTCGAGTGGACGGCGGAAGAGGACGCTCGGTGGCGGGTCGCCGTTCCCTGGCGAGTCAGCCTACTTTCCTGTTGGCAGGTCTCCGCCGCCGGCGATGAGGTCAGACTGGATCCTGTTGAGAGAATGATAGAGGCCGCCCTGCGCCATGAGGTCATCGTGCTTGCCGCGCTCGACGATGCGCCCTTCCTGCAGGACGACGATCTGGTCGGCGTTCCGAATGGTCGAGAGGCGGTGCGCGATGACGACGGTGGTGCGGCCGCGCATGAGGCGCTCGAGCGCTTGCTGAATGAGCATCTCGGTTTCGGTGTCGACGGACGATGTGGCTTCATCGAGGATGAGGATGGGCGCGTCCTTGAGCACGGCGCGGGCGATGGCGAGGCGCTGGCGCTGGCCGCCGGACAGCTTCACGCCGCGCTCGCCGATCAGGGTGTCGTAGCCTTCGGGAAGGTCGGCGATGAAGTCGTGCGCGTTGGCCACCTTGGCGGCCTCGATCATTTCGGCCTCCGTGGCGCCTGGCCGGCCGAACAAGACGTTCTCGCGCACGCTGCCGTGGAAGAGGAACACTTCTTGCAGCACGAGGCTCGTCTGCCGGCGCAGGCTCGCGAGCGTGAGGTCGCGGAGGTCGCGCCCGTCGAGCGTGATCCGGCCTTCGGTGGCGTCGTAGAACCGCGGGATGAGCATGGAGAGCGTCGTCTTGCCGACGCCGGTCGGGCCGACGAGGGCGACGACGCTGCCGGCCGGGACGTCGAGGTCGATGTCTTGCAGCACCATGTCGCCGACGGCGTACTTGAAGCTGACGTGCTCGAAGCGCAGGGCGCCGGCGGCGCGGCCGGGAAGGGCGAGGGCGTCACGGCGCTCGGTTACGTCGGTCTCCTGTTCGAGGAGGTCGGCGATGCGTTCGGCGCCGGCCATCGATTGCTGAATCGACTCCCAGACGTTGCCGAGCGCGCGCACGGGCTGGTAGAGGAGTTCGAGGTAGAGGAAGTAGGCGACGAGATCGGCGACGGGGAGCGTCTGGTTCAAGACGAGCCGGCCGCCGAAGTAGATAAGAATGACCGTCCCGAGCGAGGCGGCGAACTCGATCGACGGGTGGAACACGGCCATGAGCCGCAGGGCGTGGAGGAGCGAGTCGCGGTAGTGGGCGATGCGTCCGGAGATGCGCTCGGCCTCGCTCTCCTCCCGCGTGAAGGCCTGGATCTCGCGGATGCCCGAGATGTTGTCGTTGAGCGCGGCGTTGAGCTCACCGAGCTGAGCCTGGCGGCGGCGAAACGCCGGCCGCACGTACTTGCCGAATCCGCGCATCGCGAGCAGGACGAACGGGATCGGGATCATGCTGAGGAGCGCGAGCTGCCAGCTCATGCTGACGAGGACGGCTGTCACGCCGACGAGCATGAGGGCGTTCACGATCACGTCGGGGATCGCGTGGGCCACGAGCTGCTCGAGCAGGTCGGTGTCGTTCACCGTTCGCGACATGAGTTGGCCGGTCTGCTTGTCTTCGTAGAACCGGAGCGACAAGCGCTGCAGGTGCTGGTAGATCTCGTTGCGAACGTCGGCGACGACGTGCCACCCGGCGACGTGCGCTGCGTAGCTGCGGACGAATTGCATGGCCGCGCGAAGGATGTAGATCCCAAGCGTGATGAGCGCCAGCTTCGTCAGAAGGCCGACCACCTCGGGGCCGGCGCCGGGCGCGGTGACCGCGGCGATCATCAGCTTGACAAGCCACGGGCCGACGAGCTGGATGCCGACGAGCGCCAACATGCTGACCATCGTCAGCGCGAGCGGTACGCGGTAACGTTCGACGTGGCGAAGCACGACGCGCAGGGACTTCACGCGATCACTCTCCTGACGGCCCAGGCCGGCTGCTCGCTGGGGGAGACGCGAGGGCGCCCGCAGGCCGGCGGGATTGTACGCCACCCGGCGGACGATGGGGCACACGACCTCGCCGCTCCGTCTCCACAGGGGCTCCACACCCTGTCTGTACGTTCACCGTGTGGCTCGCGCGTAGCGGGGTTCGCGAGGACAAGGGATACGGATGGATGCTGGGGGAGGACCCATGAAGAACGCGGTCATCGCAATCGTCAGCGTCGTCGCCGCGCTGGCGGTCGTCGCGGGCGGCACGGTCGGTCTGTGGATGGGCGCCGGCAAGAGCGCGACGGCGCAGACGACGGGAACAGTGGAGGGCGCGGGCGAAGTGGCGCCGCTTGCCGCCGGCCTGCCCAACGCGGAGGGCATCGTGTACGCGGGCGAATACGCCAACAACCTCTACGACGCGGCGACCGGCATGAGCCTCTTCTGGGAGAACGATGGGACGTACCTGTACGTCGCGGCCATCAGCCCCGGAACGGGCTGGGTCGGCGTCGGGTTCAGCAACCGACCCGGGAAGCCCGGCTCGAACATCCTGTTGGGAGCGGTCGCCGACGGGATGGTGACGATCCAGGACAACTATGGTGTGACGCGCGTGCTGCACCTCGCGGACAAGACGCCGTCGGTCGTGTCGTTCGGCGGGAGCGAGGACCGAGGCGAGACGACGCTCGAGTTCGTCATTCCGCTCTCGAGCGGCGACTCGCAGGACACGGCGCTCGTGCCCGGGCAGACGGTGTACGTCATCCTCGCGTACCAGGCGACTCGCGACAGCTTCACTTCCGAACATACGCGGTACTCGATGACGCAGATCGCGCTCGACTAGCGGCGCGCGGGCTCAAGGTTCAGTCGGCGACGGCCGCCCGTCCGTATCCATGGCTGAGCGATCCGCGCTGTCACGTCGCTTGCGCAGGCGGACGGAGACACGCGCCCGCGCCGTCCCGAAGGGTTCGAGCGCGGCCCGCGCCGCGGGCGGCAGTTCGTCCCTCTGGAGCGCTTTCTCCAGCTTGGCGAGGCTGAGGTCGGAGACTTCGTCCCACAGGCCGTGCTCGCGCACGCGGGCTTCGAGCTCCGGGCGGCTCGGCTCCTCCTTCTTCGGGAACGACATGACCTCTGTCTCCGAGATCGCGGCCTCGTAGGCGTCGCCGACGATGACCGAGTACCCGTGCTCGCGAGCGTACGCGAGGAGCGCCTGCTCGACGCGGGCGATCTCAGACTCCGTCTCGGCGGTGAACGCCCGGAGGGCCAGGCGCAGCTCGGCCAGTCGGTTGACGAGCGCCACGCCCGGCTCGCCCTGGTACTCGTTCGGTGGGAGGGCGAGGACGGCGAGGCGGTGACCCTTGGCGGGACACACGGACAGGTAGTCGCACCAGTCACAGAGGCGCGATTCTCGCGCTGGGAACTCATTTGCCGACTCGATCTCGCGGACCCGGCGGACGATGTCCGCCTCGAGCGCTTCGAGCTCGTTCGTCGTACGCGTCGTGACGAGTTCCTCGTCGTAGCGCAGGTAGTGCCACACGAGACGCACGTCGCGCGCCGCCGGGAAGTTGTGGCGGACGGCAAGGGCGTACCAGCCGCCCTGCTCGTCGGCGCGGGCCTGTTCCGGCGTAGGCAGGCGCTGGCTCGTCTTGTAATCGTGCACTTCATACGAGCCGTCCTTAGTCTTCATGAGCCGGTCGATGAAGCCCTGGAGCACGAGGCCGTCTCCGAGCGGGATCTGGAAGCCGCGCTCGAGCCCGAGCACGATCCCATCGGCAAACGGCGCGTGGCGGGCGACATAGAGCTCGAGGCAGCGACGGCCGGTGGCGCGGTACGCGGCTTCGTCGAGATCGCGGTCGACGATGCGCAGGTCGCTCGTGCGTTCGGCGTCCCAGAACGACTCGTAGGCCGCGAGGACGTCGGTGATCGTGGGGACGCGCGTTGCCGCGACCTGCCGGTAGAGCCACTCGAGCGCGTCGTGGACGCGCGACCCTAGAAAGGCCTCGATCGAGGGAGCCACTTCGATGGGCAGCTTGTCGATGTACTTGAAGCGGTACTGAAGCGGGCAGGTTCGATACGCACTCAGCTTCGAATACGAGTAGCGGGCCATGGGAGTCTTGCGAGCAGCCTACGGCGGCGATGGCGGGCTGGCAAGGGCTCACAGAGCCGAGGCTCATCGAGCCGAGGCTCGCAGCTCCCAGGCTCGCAGCTCCCAGGCTCGCAGCTCCCAGGCTCGCAGAGCCCCGGCTCGCGGAGCCCCGGCTCGCGGAGTCAGGGTCTGGGGAGCCCGTCGCTACGGCAGATCGCACGTCGCCAGCTCGAGGTCGGCGAGGAGCACGCGTTCGAGCCCGGTCTGCCACAAGGGGGCGAGATCGAGCCGCGCTCGGCGCGTGAAGTCGCCGTCCGTGTAGACGTCGGCGATCCCGCGCACGAGGTCGCAGGCGACGGCGTAGCGCGGGCCGCCGATCTCGCCTTGCTCGGGGATGAAGCGCGCCGCGCGGAGGATCTGGCCTGCGCGGTCGAGCGTGGCGGTTGCGTCCCAGGCCGCGAGCCGACTCGCGGCCGAGTACCGTTCGCACGGGTAGTCGCCGCGCTCGGGGTGGAGCAGGTTGAAGTTGGTGACGACGAGCGCCGGGCCCTTGCGGAAGACGTTTCCTTCGCCGGTGTAGACGGCGGCGTCTCCCGCGCGATCGACGAGGAGGGTCTGCACGCAGGGGATGAGGCGCGCGTAATCATGGGTTTCGAGGAAGGCAAGGGCCTCCTCTACGGTGGAGCAGGTTTCCATCATCGTCCGCTCGACGGCCTCCGGCGCGCGGCGCTGGGGTCCGCCCGCCAGCGGGTCGATCGCCGTGTCGTTCGGGCCGCACGGGATGCTGAACAGGTCGTAGAACAGGCCCCGGTCATTCACGCCCTGCATCTCGTACCAGCCGGGCGTCCGGCCGCCGAGGTTGACGAAGTGGAAGCCGAAGTACACGGCGCCGTAGCGCGAGTCGGTCGCTGCCGTCGCCCACATCGAGGCGTCGGTCTTCAGGTTGTCTTCGTTCGCGCCGACAACGACTCCGGCCTCCCCGACGAGGGCAACTCCCGAGCAGGCGATGGCGGCCGCGCCGCTGAGGGCGACGAGAAGGGCGGCCGCTGCAAGAGTGCGCTGCATGGTCCACCTCCGCTACGGATCGGCAGTGTAGGACGTGGCGATGGAGGAATCGTGAAGGGGACGGACCGCTCCGGGTACTGGCCGCGCGCGGCGGACCGCGGACAATCGACCGCGTCACGGAGGAGAGATGATCGCAGAGAGAACGGAGTACGAAGTGTCGACCGATGCGACGCGTCTGGACGTGGAGCGCGTCCACCGCTGGCTGAGCGAGCAGTCGTACTGGGCGCAGGGGCGGACGCGCGACGAGGTGGAGCGTTCGCTGGCGCGGTCGGTCTCGTTCGGCGTCTACTGCGGCGGCGAGCAGGTCGGCTTCGCCCGCGTCGTGACGGACGAGGTGACGTTCGGCTGGCTGTGCGACGTGTTCGTCGACGAGGAGCATCGCGGGCGCGGCGTCGGAAAGCTCCTCGTGGAGGCGGTCACAGCGCACCCGACCCTGGGCCGCCTGCGGATGATGGTGCTCGCGACGCGCGACGCCCACGGGCTCTACGAGGGCTACGGCGGCTTCCACGCGATCGAGAAACCCGCGCGCTGGATGGTGCGGCGCGCCACAGCGTCGGATGAAGCACGCCACGGCGCGACCTAGGCCTCCTCGAAGTGCAGGAGATGAAGAGAGCGGCGTCGCCGCTCTCCGCCCGAAGTAACGCCGCCCGCCGTTGACGCTGCGGCGCCGTGTCGCTAGCCGTTCTTGCCCTTGTTGCCGTTTCCGTGCTGGTTCTCTTCCTCTTCTTTCTCTTGTCCGTCGTCCTTTCCCTTGTTCTCGTTGGCGTTCGCCTCGCGGTCCTGATGCCTTTCCGTGCCTGTTCCGAGCACGGCGTTCACGACCTGTCCCCAGGCGTCTCCGTCCGCTGTCGCGGCGAGGTCGTCGAGCAAGAGGCCGATCGCCTCCTCGTCGAGCCCGTCGTGGAACGACTGCTTCGTCAGCCGGACGAGGATGCCGGGTGGGACGCCAACGGAGACGAGCTCGTCGACTTGCGCCAAGAGCTCTTCGGAGCCTCCAGCCCGCGAAATCGCGTTGCGGACGCCGTCGGGCGTCAGGGCGGGCGCCAGAGCTTCGGCCAGCGCGACGAGCGGATCGTCGACGAGTGTTCCGTCGGCGAGCCCTTGGAGCACGGCCACGATCGCGGAAGTCGCCGCGGCGATGGCGTCCGCATCCGCCAGCGTCTCCCACGACGCGAGGGCGAGCATCGCGACCGCTTGGTCGAGGGTGACGGTACCGGCGGCGATGGCAGACGAGAAGGCGCCGAGGAGGTCGGCTTTCTCTGTCTCCGTTGCCACGGAATTGAGTTGGATGACATCGATCAGCGGCTGCAGGGTGTCCGATGGAGTCTGCTCTTCCATCGTCGGCAGAGGCTCAACTGTCTGCGTGGCCGCCAGACACGGCACCAAGACGACGAAGGACACAGCGAGAATCAGCCAGCGTCCCGATTTCGGCAGTCCGGCCATCATGGGAACCTCCCGTAGATCCGCGACTTTGCGCCCCCGGCTTTCGCGCGGGTTTGCCGTTTCGTATCGGTATTGCCAGTATAGCACGCGCGTCTCGAGTCGCCCACCGCGACGTCATCGCCCACGCTCGCGTCGGCGCGCTCGGGGTGCGAACGCCCTGCCCTCCGAATTGAACGGCCGACGCGCGCCGGGCTAGGATGGCGGGCGGCGGCGGAAGCTCGGTCCGCGGCCATGATGGAGGGAACGATGAAGAAGGTTCTCCTAGCGCTCTGCGGGTTATTGGTTCTGGCGGGATGTTGTCTGTCCGGCTGGGCCCAGGACGGCCTGGCGTTCGGTTTCGGCGGGGGCGGCGTCGGCGCGCTCTTCCCCGACCTCGAAGGCGTGAACGCGTTCTTGTCGGAGAATGGGCTTGGTCCCATGGAAAGCCCGCTCGTGGGAGGATGCGGCGGCGGCCGCGGCGGGGTCGTCGGCGGGCCGTCGTTCGGCGGGATGGGCTTCGGCGTGGTCGCGGAGTCGGCGAATGCGGATCGCTCGGCCGACTTGGTGGTGGGCGCCGGCGGCTTCGATCTCGGATTCGCGGTGGGGGGCGACGAGAGCTCGGTCTTGACGGTCGGCGCCGTGCTCGGCGGCGGCGCGTCCGTACTCGACTTCGCGTTCTCGGGGGTCGAGCCGGCAGGGGACGAGCCGAGGGGCATCGTGCCGGAGCCGCTGACCCGAACGGTCGGCCGAGCCTTCGCCATGGTCATGCCGTACGTCGACTTCGGAGTCGAGCTGTTCGGACCGGTCGGGCTCGGCCTGCGCATCGGCTATATGTTGCCCGTGTTCGGTCTCGACTTCGGCGACGATCTGGGCATCCCCGCTCCGTCGCTCGACTTCTCCGGTCCGTACGTCAGCGTGTCGGTCACGGTTGGCGGCATCGTCCGGATGGGCGACGCGGCGAATGACGGGAAGACGACGACGTCCGGAACGCTCGAGCTTTCCGATTCGGCGCGGCTGTCTGTCGAGAGCGGGATCGGGGAGATCGTGATCTCCTCGTATCCGTACAGCGAATCGCAGACCGGGTCTCGCCGTGTCGTCGAGTGGCAGGCTGCGTACGAGGCGGACGGGGACGTGGTTCCGGTGGAGGCTGCAAACGGCCCGGACGGCGCCGTGCTGCGCACGCGCGGCGAGGCGGAAGTGAGCTATGTGCTTCGTGTGCCGTGGGGCACAAGCCTGGAACTCGCCTGCGGCAGCGGTTCCGTCCGCGTCGTCGGTCACTCGGGACCGGAGATCCGCGTTTCCTTGGGGGTGGGGGACGTGGCCCTCATCGACGTGGATGCCGAGGAGGTGTGGGCGTCTGTCGGCGTCGGGGAGATCGCCATCAAGACGAAGACGGTGGTCGCGATGACGGCTCACGCGGGGATCGGCCGGATCCGCGTGCACCTGCCGCCCGACGCGTCGGCATCCGTTGCGGCGTCGGTCGGGATTGGGGAAGCGATGATGGACAACTTCGCCGGCATGGCGCTGAGCGACCGCGGTTTCCTCTGGTCGGACATGAAGGAAGCCGTGCTGGGGTCTGGATTCGGAGAGTGCCAATTCACGGCAGGGATCGGAAAGGTCGAGGTGTGGGTCACGCGGGCGCCTGCAGCCTGAGGACCGGGATCGACAAGGGGAGGGTGCGGAATGTGGGTCATCAGCAAGGAGGGCCTCATCATCGCTGGCGTGGTGGTCGTGCTCGGCGTCCTCGGACTCGTGCTCTTCCTGCAGCCGGGCCGTCCGCCGGCGCCGGAGACGACCGCGGTGCCGCCCCCTGCGCCGGCGGTCGTGCCCGTCGCGCAGCCCGTGGCGCCGGCAGCATCCGAGCCGTCGACGCATCCGAGCCCGGCTGGAACGGCCGGTCCCGTCACGGCGATCGACGGCGTCATCTATGGGGGCGAGTACGCGCACACGACCCAAGCGGCCGGGTTCGAGATCTACTGGGCGAACGACGCGCAGACGCTCCGAATCGGGCTCATCAGTCCTGGCCTCGGCTACCTGGCGATCGGCTTCGACCCGGTGAACCGCATGGAAGGCGCGAACTACATCTTGGGCGCCGTCTCAGGAGGCCGCACGGTTGTCCGAGACGATTTCGGGACAGGTCCCGTCGCCCACGGGGCAGACACGGCGAACGGAGGACGAGACGACGTCCTCGGCGCCGCCGGGCTCGAGGCGAACGACAAGACCTACTTCGAGTTCGCGATCCCGCTCGACTCGGGAGATCCGACGGACCGGGCGCTCGTTCCGGGCAAGACGTACAAGATCCTCATCGCCTACCACCGGACGGACGACGACTTCGGGGCGTGGCACAGTAGGAGGGGGGCCGGCACGATCACGCTCGACCCGGCGCCGTAGGCGGTCTGGCGAACGCCCGCGGGAGAAAAGAAAGAGGCCCGGGAGCCTGGCTCCCGGGCCTGCACCTTAGTCTCTAGGACCTCTTACTTGGTCGCCGGAGCCTTCGCCGGGGCCGCGGGAGCGGTCACGACGAGGTTCGAGTTCTGCGACGCCGTCTTGCCCTGGTACGCCGACGTGATCTGGATCGCGTACGAGCCGGCGGGCAGGGTCTTCGCGACCTTCCACGAGAAGGAGGCCTCTCCGTTGCGTCCGGCGGTCTTGTCGCCGATCGAGGGAGCGGTCTGGCCGGCGGGAACAGTCATCTTGACCGAGACGCGGGCGCCGGGATCGGCCTTGACCACGAGGGTCACGTTGTTGCCCTGAACGACCGGCGAAGTCAGGCTCTTGACCTCGAGGACGAGAGGCGGGTTGATGTGGTTCTGGAGCGAAGTCTCAAGCTGCGTCACGCGCGCGGTCAATCCCTTGATCGTCGTCTGCGCGCTCGCCAGGTCCGTCTTGAGGCTCGACTCCGTCGTCGCGGAGGTGTCGACCTTCGCCTGCAGGGCGGCCACTTTGGTCTCGAGGTCGGTGACCTTCGTCGTCAGGGTCTTGTCGGGCCCGGAGCAGGCGACGACCGCCGCTACGAGTCCCAGGACGCAGAGGATAACGCCAATCCGTCGCATCATCGTGTATCTCCCCTTCTCTTGTTCGAAGCGCCGGCATCGCCGCGCGCCTCTTGATTCCTCACGCTCATGGGGTCTCCAGGACGATCCCGCCCCAGCCCCACCAACTCCTCTCGCGCCCAGGCGGCAGACCTCGCGCTTGGGCGCAGACAGCCGGGCATCAGTGTACCGATCCTCAGGCCGGCTTGTCCACGCAGGCAAGAGTCTAGACAGGATCGAGACGGAAGTCCGCTGGTGCGGCGCCGGCGCCCTAGAGGCCGAACTGATTCGTGTCGACCCAATCCATGCTGAGGAGCGACCAGAAATCTAGAGCGAGTTCGCGTGTCACGTACTCGTAGGGCAGCCAACCGTATCCCCTGTCTCCCCACGAGGCGCCCCACGAGTTCCGGATGAGAAGGGCGCCCGTCGTCGACGCGGCGCACGCCGTGTTCCGGATGGCCTTCTCGTCGTCATACCCCACGGCGACGACGGCGTGTCCCCACTCGGCCCTCTCGCCGGGGCACGGGCAGGGAATGCCGCCCTTCACGTCGGACGACTCGAACGACGGGAAGCCCCAGAAGCCGAACATGGACGGAACCCCCGCTGCGAGATGCTGCTTGACGGCTGCGAGAGCGTCCGCCGGCGCCACCTTGCCGCCGATCGGATCGTGGCAGTAGTAGCGGACCGCCTTGTAGTTGTCGGCGACGGCGTAGACGAAGCTCTCGGGCTCGAGGTCGAACTCGTCCTCGTCGTCGGTGTACGGCCAGTACTGCTCGTCCGGGACGCCGCACAAGACGAGGGCTCCCATCGCGTTGCGCAGCCACGCTCCCGTGTCGCCCGTCGTGCGCATGAGGTTGCGCGTCGCCTTGTAGACGAACAGGCGCGAGCCCTCGACGTGCTTGCCGAACGCGCGCTCCTGGAAGTACTCGACGATGCCGACCGCGGCGTGCGCCGTGCACGATCCGAGCCGCTTCTGGTTCTCGACGCGCGAGCACCACGGGCGAAGGTCCACGTTGGGTGGCAGTTTCGGTTTGGACTTGGCGCCGCCGGCCAGACCGAGCGTCTTGACCATGCCGGCGATCTCCGGCCGGTCGGTCGTGTAGTCCCGCAGATCGGGCCACGGGGGAAGCCACCCCGTTCCGACGGTTCCTGCTGACGTGCAGACGATCCTCTCCTGTCGATCCATGGTCGCCTCCTTGGGCGTACGATCGCGTAGGGTGACAAGACAGGATACAGGAGAACAACCGAGAGGGGAAGAGGCGTGAAGCGCGGAGGCGCCGAACGACGCCGCTTCGCGCGGGTAAGTAGTGCGCGCCGCGCCGGCGGCGTGGCGACGCGGGCCGGCAGATGCTAGGATGGGCGCCAGGGTAGACCTCTTCGGGAGGCGATGATGACGCACGAGACGAAGAAGCGGAGCGTTCTTGTAGCGCTGGGCGCTGCGGCGGTCCTCTTTCTCCTTTCCGGGTGTTTCCTGTTCGAGAACGAGGCGCCGGTCGCGTCATTCGACGCGACGCCGTGGAGCGGGAGCGCGCCGCTCTCCGTTTCGTTCGACGCGAGGGACTCGTACGATCCGGACGGGTCGATCGAGTCGTACTCCTGGTCGTTCGGCGACGGGTCCAGCGGTGCGGGCGCCCTCGCGACGCACGTGTTCGCGAGCCCGGGGACCTACCCTGTCGAGTTGACCGTCCGCGACGCGTATGGCGCGTCGTCTACGTGGAGGAGCGAGATCACGGCGACGTCAGGAGAGAAGTACGCGATCCTCGTGGGAATCGCCACGTACCCTCCGGCTCAGCCGTCCCTCACGTACACCGACGACGATGCGTACGCGCTTCGCGAGCGCCTGCTTTCGCTCCCGGGGTGGGATGCGGACCACATCATCCTCCTGACGAACGGACAAGCTACGTCGACGGCATTCCGCGCTGCGCTCAACATCCTCGGCTCGCGCAGCGCGGATGACATGCTGCTCGTCTTCTTCTCCGGACACGGCTCCTACTACCTGGACATGAACGGCGATGAAGCGGACGGCTACGACGAGGCCCTCCTCTTCTACGACGCTGATGTGCCCCTCCTCGACGACACGCTCGCCCTGTGGCTGGAAGATGTCCCCATGTCCCACGTGGCCGTGTTCATCGACTCGTGCTTCTCCGGCGGGCAGCTCGACTCGCAGTCGACTGGCGGCATGGCCGCCAGCGGGGTGGCGCCAGGCGGCCCGGACGCCCGCGACGGCGACTTCCTCGAGGATCTGGCGCGCGTCGGGAAGCGCGGCACGAAGGACCTCGACCGCGTGGCGAAGCAGCTCGTCGCCGTGACGGCGAGCAGCGCGGACCAGTACTCGTGGGAGCTTGCGACTCTCCAGCACGGCATCTTCACCTATGCCCTGCTCGAGGCGCTCGACGGGCGCGCCGACGCGAGCGGAGACGCGGACGGCCTGACGTCGGCCGAGGAGTGCTACGCCTACTTGTCGCCGCGCGTTCTCCTGCTCGCCCTGTCGGTGGGCGAGATCGAGACGCCGCAGCTGCTCGATCACTGCGCCGGCGAGCTCGAGATCGCCGGCACGCCGTAGCAGCCGGCGCGGCCGCCGACGGCCGACGCGTGGAGTACACTCCGTACCACACAACGGGAGGGCATGCCATGGACAAGACGATGCTCTGGCTGTTGGGGCTCCTGGCGGCGGTCGGCGCGGCCGTCTTCCTCTTCCTGCCCGGGACGCCGGTCGCGACGACTCCCACCACGACGGTCGTGCGGGCGTCGGCCTCGCTGCCGTCGGTCGATGGGGCGATCAAGAGCGGCGAGTACGACTCGAAGACGACGATCGGCGACGTGGACGTGAGTTGGGCCGTCGAGCGGAACGCGCTCCGCGTCGGGGTCGTGAGTCCGGGAACGGGATGGGTGGCCGTGGGGTTCGATCCAACGTCCATGATGGACAAGGCGAACATCATCGTCGGCGCGGTCGTGAACGGAAGCATCGTCGCGCGCGATGACGTAGGAACGGGCCCGTTCAGCCACGACGCCGACACGAGTCGGGGCGGACAGGACAACCTCCTCGCCGCGGCGGGGCGAGAGGCAGACGGCATGACGACGTTCGAATTCGCCATCCCGCTCAACTCGGGCGATGCGGCGGACCGGCCGCTCACGGTGGGCCAGACGGTGAAGGTGATCGTCGCCTACCACGCGACGAGCGACGCGTTGGGCGATCGCCACTCCCGACGCGCGTCGGGCGAGATCGTCCTGACAGCGCCGTAGGCGAGGGCGAGGCGGGCGTGCGGCGGCGCGGGCAGACGAGAGGAGCTGGCACAGGCATGGCGGAGAGCGAGCTGCGCAAGGCGTGGCACGCGATGGGCGCCCGTGAGGCG
>JAKLFO010000041.1 GCA_022711155.1 Candidatus Bipolaricaulota bacterium | reverse complement strand
CGCACGCGCGGCGGAAGACGGCACGCTCGCCGAAGTCGCCACCTTCGACGCCGCAAGCTACGGCTACGCCGTGAGCGCTCGGGAAGGCGTCATCTACCTCCTCGACCCCGGGCGCGGCGTGCACGTGATCTCGGTCGCGGATCCCGCCGCACCGTCTGAGCTCGCCCTCTTCCCGGCGGCCGGCGCGCTCTGCCTCGATCGATCGAACGCGCACGTCTTTCTCGGAGCCGACTCGACGCTCGTGGTCATCGATGCGACCGACCCATCCGTTCCGACCGGAGTCGCGCGTCTCGACCTCTCCGGCCGCGTGCGCGGGCTCTGCGTCGTCGGCGACTACGTCGTCGCGGCCGTCGACAGCGCGGGGATCGACATCGTGTCGGTGGCCGACCCGAGCGCTCCGACGCTCGTCGGCTCGTTGGCGCTGTCCGGATACGCCTACGGAGTGGATGTGTGGGAGGGAATCGCCTACGTGGCGGCGTGGAGCGGCGGGCTACGCATCGTCGCCCTCGACGACCCGGCGCACCCCCTGGAGATCGGCTCGCTAGAGACCTCCGGCGCAGCGCGGTCGGTGACTCTAGCCGGATCCTTCGCCTACGTGAGCGAGCAGAGCTGGATCTCCATCGTCTCGATCGACGACCCGACGCAGCCGGCGGAGGTCGGCGCGTTTCAGGCCGGTCTGCCGACGCGCGTCGACATCGTTGGCGAGGTCGCGGTGGTGGCGCATGACTGGCGCGGTCTCTCGCTCGTCTCGCTCGGCGACCGGACGAACCCCCAGGAGGTCGCGCTCCTCGACACGGCCGATCGCGCGACGGACGTCATCGTGCAGGGCGACCTCGCCTTCGTCGCGGACCAGGCCGGCGGGCTCTACGTGTTCCGGATCGTCGGAGAAGACGGGCCGTAGCGCGAACGCGGCCCCATGCCTGGCAGGGGCGAAGCTCACACTGGGGGATGGTCCGTGGGCGCGAACCCAATGGGGCGCGACCTCGGCCCCTGCGGAAGAGCCAATCGTCGGATCGCATCGAGAATCGCGCGCAGCTCGGCGTCGTGCCTGCTGACCTTGGCGTCGAGTTCATCAAGCCGCCTCGTGAGTTCTGCATGCGACGCGTAGACACTGCGAAGGCGGACGAAGGCTCGGACGATGAAGACACCCATTTCGATCGCTTGCCGGGAGTTGAGGATACTGGCGACCATAAGAGCGCCGTGTTCCGTGTAGGCAAATGGGAGGCTTCGTCGTCCCCCGTGCCCGGCGGTTGAGGTCGCAGATTGCGACCTCAAGTGCGCACACTCCTCAGAGCTGAGCTGAAAGGCGAAATCGCTCGGGAATCGCTCGCGGTTCCGCTTCATCTGCTCGTTCAGCCTCTTCGTCTCAACGCCATAGAGGGGAGCCAAGTCGCTGTCTAGGATGACCTTGACGCCACGGATCTCGACAATCCGGTGTCCGACAGACCTCGTCGGAACGAACTCGGTCATAGGACCCTCCTGAAGAGACGATCCCCCGCACCGACCTTGAACTCTTTGTTCCGCTTCTCTCCGAGTATACTGGACGCACGTCACGTCGCCAAGGGGACAGGCTCACTTTTTCCTCGCCCTCACTCCCCGCTCTGGATGCACGCGATCGCGATCTGGATCTCGTCGAAGGTCGCGGCGCCGTCCAGTTCACGCAGGATCGAGATGGGGCGCGCCATCCCCACGCGCGCGACGATCTCGCGGATCCGCTCGAAAAGTGAGGCTTCGACCCACGGCTCGGGGGTGGCGAGCTTCTTCTCGCGCAGGTAGGCGAGCAGGTACTCGAGCACGCGGTCGACGGGCTTCCCGACGGCGTCGGCAACCTGGGCGACAGACTCGCCGCGGTCGAAACGGCCGTAGGCCATCTGCCGCGCGAGATCGACGGTGGGCTTCTGGGCCTTGCGCCCGCGCGCAGTCTGCGGCTTGGGCGCGGGCTTGAGGGTCGGGTCGACGTCTCGCTCGAGCCCGCGGGTCTCGCAGGCTTCGACGATCGCGGCGACGAAGACATCGGCGTACTGGCGGGCCTTGGCTTCTCCGACGCCCGTCACCTCCCGGAATCCTTCGGGCGATGACGGCCGGCGTCGCGCCATGTCCCGCAGGGCGGCGTCGTGGAACACGATGTACGTCGGCACCTTCTTCTCGTCGGCGATGCGCCGTCGCAGCACGCGCAAGGTGTCGAACAGGCCGCGATCGACGCCGTCCCAGGAGTCGGCTGCCACCCCGCGCGCGTCCGCTTTGTCGCGCGGCGCGGCCGGCTTGAGCAAGCGCGGAGTCTCTTTCCCGCGCAAGACGCGCCGCCCCTTCTCGGTGATCTTGAGCACGGCGTACTCGCCGTCCTTGCCGAGGACGCCTTGGCCAGCAAGCTGCTCGATCCAGTCGCGGACGAGCTTCTTCGAGTAGTCCTCGAGCAGGCCGTACGTCGAGAGGCGCTCGTGCCCGTTCCCGAGCACGCGTTCGTCGCGCGACCCGGTGAGCACGCTCGCCGTGTAGTCGCCTCCGTAGCGCTCCTCGAGGCGGTAGACGCACGACACGATCTTCTGCGCCAGGACGAGCGCGTCGTCGACGAGTTCGAGGTCGCCGAAGCAGACGTCGCATGCGTTGCAGCTCTCGCCCGCGAGCTCCTGGCCGAAGTACTTGAGGATCGCGCGGTGGCGACAGACGACGCCGGACGCGTAGGCGGCGACGTCGGCCAGCTTCTGGTGCGCGATCGCCTTGCCTTCTTCCGACTCCGACTGCTCGATGATGTAGCGCCACACGGACACGTCGCCGGAGCCGAAGAGGAGGACGCACTCGGCGTCGAGCCCGTCGCGGCCGGCGCGGCCGCTCTCTTGCTGGTAGTGCTCGAGCGACTTCGGCATGCCGGCGTGGATGACGGCGCGCACGTTCGACTTGTCGATCCCCATCCCGAAGGCGACGGTCGCGACGATGACCTCGACCTCCTCGCGGATGAACGCGTCCTGCGCACGCTTGCGCGCCTCGTCGGGCAGGCCGGCGTGGTAGGCGGCGGCCTTGTATCCGGCGGCGACGAGCTTGTCAGCGAGCGAGTCGACGTCGGCGCGGCGGATGCAGTAGACGATCGCCGACTCGCCCTGGTGCCGGTCGAGCACCTCGCGAACCTGCTCGACGACGTCGGTGCGGCGCTCGACCGAGTAGATGAGATTCGAACGGTCGAACGAGCCGACGAGGACGCGCGGCTGGGCCAGCTTGAGCTGGGCGACGATGTCGTCGCGCACCTGTTGGGTGGCGGTGGCCGTGTAGGCGTGCAGCGCGACACCAGGGAAGGCGTCGCGAAGGAGGCCGAGCTGACGGTACTCGGGCCGGAAGTCGTGGCCCCACATGCTGACGCAGTGGGCCTCGTCGACGGCGACGAGCGACACGGCCTGCTGCCTGAGGAAGCGCGCGAAGCCGTTCATCATGAGCCGCTCGGGCGAGACGTAGAGGATCTTGAGGTCGCGGCGCGTCACGGCGTCGATCACGTCGTCCTGCTCGTCGGGCGTCTGCGAGCTGTCGAGCCGCGCCGCGGCGACGCCGCACTCGCGCAGTGCATCCACTTGGTCCTTCATGAGCGAGAGGAGCGGCGAGACGACGACCGCGAGTCCGGGAAGGACGAGCGCCGGGGCCTGAAAGCAGAGCGACTTGCCGCCGCCGGTTGGCAGGACGACAAGCGAGTCGCGCCCGGAGAGGACGCTCTCCATCGCCTCGCGCTGGAGCGGGCGGAGCGTCGCGTAGCCCCAGTGCTTTCGCAGAACCGCCTCGATCCGTCTCACCCGGTCACCCCCGACGGGATGATACGAGACGGAGACAGCTGGCGGTCACCCGGCCACATGGCGCGACAGCCGACCGCTTCTCTTCCTGGCCGCGCGGAGCTTATGATCGTGCGCGTGGATGACGGCGGCCGACGGGCGCGCCTTCGGAGGTGCAAGGCGGATGAGACGGAGATGGATCGTGGTGGCGGCGCTGGTCCTCGCGTTCGGCTGTGGCACTGCGGCGCAGGCGGCCGACCTGCGCGAGGTCGGCATGCGCGTCGATCTGACGCTCCAGCCGCTGTACGCGGGCGAGGACATCCACTGGAACTTCGACCTCGGCATGTACGCCCTGGTGGCGTTCGGGGCGGGGTGGGCGGTGCGCGCTTCCGCCGGATTCGACGTCATGAGCGCGGGCCCCTACGCGGGCATCGGCGTGTTGCGCGCGATCGGGTCGCACCTGGCAATCGAGGGTGACCTCCTGATCCAGTGGACGTTCGGCGCGTCGACGCCGGTCGCCGTCGCGGGGGCGGGGGCGCGCTACGCCGGCAGCGCGGACAACCTCTTCTACCAGCTCGCCGTGTTCCCCGTGAGCTGGACGTTCGCCTCCACGGCGGGCGCTCCGGCCGTGTTCTCGTTTTCGCCGAGCGTCACGGCGGGCGGCGGGTTCATTGTCGACACGGGGCTCGAGTTCGGCGAGGCGATCACCGTGACGTTCCACCGCATTCCGTCACTCGCCGTGCGGCCGATTCTGCCGATCGGCAGCGGCTGGATGTTGTCGACGCGCTTCACGAGCAACTTCGGAATAGGGTTCTAGATGGCGGTCTGCGATCGCTCGGGAGGGAACGGAACGCCCTGCGCGGGGTACGTCTTTGCGAGGAGGAACCTGTGATGAAGAGACTCCCTCGGATTGTCCTGGTGTCTTTTGGCCTCTTGTTGGCGGCGGCCGGCGGATTCGCGCTTCCCGGCCTCGCGGTCGCCGACCGCGTCGACGTACGGGTCGACGGATTGGTGTTCGAGCCGGGATCCGCCGTGGCCCTCGAGCTCGTCTCGGCGGAGGGCGGCGCGTGCTTCGGCGGCGATCTCCTCATTGAACAACTCGAGCTCGCCGACGCGCTCGGCCACTTGATCACGGTCGTGGCCTACGACACGCTCGCCGACGCGAAGGACTGGCTCGGCGTCGTGATGCTTCGCGCGTCGGACGGCTCGGACCTGCCCCCGGGCGCCTACGAGATCCGCGTCGTGACGTCGGGCGGAACGTTCGCCGCGGGGATCTCGGTGGTCCCGGCCGGGCAGTTCGCGAGCCTCGAGCGATTCGTCGCCGGCGTCCCGGCGTGCAACGTGGCGCTTCGCGCCTATCGGCTCATCTCGGAGCTCGACGACGGCGCCCGCGTCACGCTGCGCCAGGGCGATCGATTGATGGTGCTCCTCGCGGGGAACCCGACGACCGGATACTCGTGGTCGAACGCGCTCGTCTACGAGTACGCGTCGCTCCGCGAGTCGGAGGAGGTCGAGTACCGCTCCAATTCGGCGCTCATGGGCGCGGGCGGCTACTTTCTCTTCCGCTACTGGGCCGTCGACGTAGGCGATCAAGCCTTCCGTTTCGAGTACGAGCGGCCGTGGGAGTCGGTCGACCCGATCATGACGGTCTCTCTCTCGGTGGACGTTCGCTAGATCTCTTCGGAATTCCGGATAGGTGAGGGCGCAGCCAGGCTGCGCCCTCTCGCTTCCCGCCCTTCTCTCCTCCGTCTTTCTCACCCCTTGTCGCTCTCTTGCGGTACAGATATGATCTCCTCATGCCTACAGCGAGACCGCCGCGTACCGTGGAAGAGCCGAGCCTATCGCGCTGGGACCCCGACGGGGTGCGCCAGCTCCGCCTGTTGCCGCGAATCGACCGCCCCCGCGAGAGGCTCCTCGCTCGAGGCCCGAGCGCGCTCTCGGACGCCGATCTGCTCGCCGTCCTCCTCGGCAGCGGCACCCGCGGCCAGGGAATCCTCGATCTCGCGGCGCGCGTCGTGGAGCGCTTCGGAGGCCGTTTCGGCACCGCCACGCCGTCGGAGCTGGACGCGATGCCCGGGCTGGGCAAGGCGAAGGCATGCCAGATCGTTGCGGCGATGGAGCTCGCGCGCCGCGAGCTCGCGCAGCCGCGCGCGGTGGTCGAGCACGCGGCCGACGCCCTCCCGTACCTCGCGTCGGTTCGCGCGCAGAAGCAGGAGCACTTCGTCTGCATCTCGCTCAACGGCGCGAACGAGGTCCTCGCTTCCCGCGTGGTGACCGTCGGCCTGCTCGATCAGAACCAAGTCCACCCGCGCGAGGTGTTCGCCGACCCGATCGCCGACCGCGCGGCGTCGATCCTCGTCGCGCACAACCATCCCTCGGGCACGCTGGCCGCGAGTCCGGAGGACATCGCGCTCACCTCGCGCCTGGTGAAGGCCGGCGAGCTGCTCGGGATTCGCCTGCTCGACCACCTGATCGTCACGAAGGACGGGTACCTGTCCCTGCGGTCGGCCGGTTACCTGTAACGGCGCAGACTCCCTCGGCCCGATCCGAGGGCTTGCTGCGACGCTACATCCGTTCGGTCGGCCGAAGCGCTGGCGACTCGCGCAGGCGCGTGGCCAGGGCGAGGGCGACGACCAAGAGGCCGGCGAGGATCGCGAGCGACAGGCTCATCGAGCCGGACGGCGCTTTGAGCGCGTCCATTCCGACGATGAACGCAATGCCCGAGACCTGGCCTGCCAGAAGCAGGAGCCCGTTCGACGTGCCCTCCGGAGCGGGATGTGTGATCTCGGCGCCGTACTGGAAGCCGAGCGGCCCGGACGACAAGAGGAACGCGCCAAGCGCGAAGCTCGAGACGAGCAAGAGCGCGTAGCTCGTGGCGAAGGCGACGCCGAGGAGTCCGGGGATCGCGCCGGCGAGCGCGAGGACCATGAACGGCACGCGGCGCCGCGCTCGGTCGGACAGGACGGGCAGCACGAGCGCCCCGACGATCCCACCGACCACCATCATCCCGCCCGCGAGGCCGGCCTGATCGATCGTGAAGCCGCGCGGCCGCACGATGTCCTCGATCCAGGTCGTGACGGCGTTGAACAGGCCGAGGCCGATGAAGAAGAGGACGAGCAAGAGCAAGAAGTCGCGATTCCGCATCATCGACTTGAGCCCGTCGAGCACGAGCGACCGCTCCTCCGGGCCGACCGACGTCGCCGGGCGCTCGCGCACGAGCGCGAAGAAGACGACGCCGACGACGGCGGACGCAATGCCGTACCCGAGGAGGGCGCGCGGCAGAGTCAGCTCGGGCCGGCTTGTCCCAACGAGGAGCGGCGTCAGCACGAGGCCGAGGAAGATGCCGGCGTACATGGCGAGCGAGCCGAGCCCGGCGGCCGTGGCGCGCTCGCGCAACGGGAACCAGCGGCCGACGACCTTGGCGATGGCGTTGAGGATGAACGGCTGGCCCACCGCGATACCGATCTGCGCCGCGAGAACCCACGCGTAGTGGTCGGCGAGGAGCCCGCGTGCCATGCCAAAGACGGCGGTCAGCACGACGCCGATCCCGACGCCGACTCGGATCCCGTACGTGTCGAGGACCCACGACGCGGGGATCGAGACGAAGAGGAACACGACCATGAAGACGAGCGAAAGGAGCCCGATCGCGAGATCCGACACGCCGTAGAAGGTCGCCGCCACGCGCGTGATCGGCGCGAAGCTGATCCACAAGAGCTGGTTGGCCGCCACGGCGAGCATGAACGCCGTGAGGACGACGAAACGGTATGCCGATGCCCGAACTCGAGACTCCGCCATCTCTTCCTCCCTACGCCGGGCCGCGGCCCGGCCGAGGCGTCCGGATCGCGTCCGGATCTCCTCGCCCGCCCTACAGAATCTCCAGCGACGCCGACATCGACAGGTCGATGGACCATCCAGGCTCGCCGCTTCGCCTCGTCGCCGAGACCTGAAGCCCGAGGCTGCCGATGCCCAGGTCGAACGCGAGTCCCAGACTCGCCTCGTGCGTCGTTCGCGCCGTCTGGGCCGCCGGCTGCACGCGCAAGAGCGTGTAGGAGGCGGCGAGCGTCCCGCCCCTGCCGAAGTCGAGCGTGTACGTCGCCGCCCCGAGAAGCGAGTTCTCGTCGAGCGCATCGAACGGGCCGGAGAAGCTTACGTGCACCACGAGCTCGTCGTCCGGCCCGGACACGAAGGCCCCGTCGGCTGTCGCGGCGTACACGGCATCCTGGATGCCGTCGAACGGGTCGAGGATCTCGTACCCGACGCCGAGCGCGATCGCATAGCCGCAGGACCGCTCTTTGCGGCTCGCGCAGACGACTTCTTCCATGGTCATGACGGCCCGCGCGTCGAGCGGCACGCCGGCCCCGAACTCGACGACCGCCTCGATGTCCGCGAGGAGGTCGCGCGTCGAGGCGTACTCGTCCTCGCGCTCGATCATCTCCGCCACGGTCGCCACGATGTCGTCGGCAAGGCCCCTCGGAACCGCGCCGAGCTCGACGAGCGCACGATGGAGGCGCACGGCCTTCGCCGCCGCGGTGACGTCCGCGATGCGCCCAAGGCCCACGCCGATGCGCGCGTCGAGTCCCGGCCGGCCGGGTCCGCTCGCCGCGGCGCCTTCGAGGCCGGCGGAGAGGAAAACCAACCCGCCTTCCCACGGGTACAGGCGCGCGGCTCCGCCGGCGCGACCGAGCCACGCGGCGGGCACGAACCCGGCTAAGGCAAACTCGGCGCTTGCGGCCACCGACAGCCCGAAGTGGGGGGAGTCCGAGGCGAGACGGTAGTCGGCCGCGAGGCGGCCGGAGTTCGCATCGATCACGGCGGTCGACGCGTCGTCGTAGTAGCGGTAAGCGAACGTCAGGTGCGCATCGGCGGCCGCGGAATCCGACGGAGCCATGCTGCACAGCGGCGCCGCGCTCCCGGCGAGACACAAGACGAGCGAACCCACGAACCCGAGCGCGAGACCTTTCACCCCACCACCTCCCGGCGACTGCCGACAAGTCTATGCGCGCGCACGCTGGCTGCAAAGCCCGCCGCCACGCGCCGCGCGGGCGCCCACCCTGCGGTCACAGCCGCCGTCCGTGGGGGTCGCGTGTCCCTTGCGGCCGCCGCGCGGCTCGGGTAGGCTTCCCTATCCCCTTCGGCTCTGCCGGAGGTTCACTCTTCAAGAGAAGGAGGCTTGACCATGAGCATGGTGTGGAACGATCGCGTCGACGCGGGCCTCCGAGGCCTGTCGACTCGGTAGGCAGTCGCGGCCGTCACTCCGTATCACTTGAGTCCGCATAGGTACGCACGCTCGAGAGGCGGGCGAGTCCGTCTGCGCCTCCCTCGAACCCAGAGGCGCGCATGAACGACTCATGTCTGTAGCTCTCGCAGCGGTGCGGCGGGCGGAGCCGCGGGTGGCGAGGCCGAGACAGAGATGCGAAGGATGCAAAGCGTGAGGGTTCGATGACCAGGGAGGCTCGAATGTACGACACGTATTTCTTGTTCACGGCAGCGCAGTCGATCGCTGAAGAGCGACTCGCGCAGGCGGAGAAGGTGAGCCAGGCTCATCGCGCGCACCTTCGTTCGCGGGCGCAGACGCAGCTTCATCGCGCCATCCGGCTCGCGCAGCGCAACGGGCTCGACGAGAGCACGGTCGCGCGCGAGCTGAAGACGCTGCTCAGCGATCGCACGCAGAACTAGACGCGGAAGGGGGGACTGAGCCCACGGACCGCTGTCCGTAGGACGCGGTCCCCCACCCGGACTACGAGAAGACGCAAGGGGCGCAACACGCCCCTTCTTCTTTTCTTACCCCGCCCCCCAAGCGCGGAGCGGCTTTGTCTCTCACCGTGGGACCGCTACAATCCGGACCAAGTCGTGGGAGCCTGCCGGGTGGGCGGTTCCGAGGGGCCCGCCGACGGCGGGAGCGGGGATAGCAAGGAGTACTCCATGAAGGTGCTCGTCACCGGGCTGTTTGAACCTGCGGCCTTGTTCGCCATCCGGAGGATGGGCGAACTCGGCCACACCGTCGTCGCCGCCGAAGGCCACCGCCTCGCCTACGCCGGCTTCTCGAAGTACGTGGCCCGGCGCGTCCGCGTCCCCAACATGCGCCACGAGCCTCAGCGCTACGCCGAGGCCGTCTTGCGCGAGCTCGAGACGGGCGGTTACGACGCGTACTTCCCGTCCTACGAAGAGATCATCCTCTTGAGCCGCTGGCGCGACCGCGTGCTCGCCGCCACGAAGACGGCCATGCTTCCTCCCGACACGCTCCTCACGCTCCACGACAAGGCGCGGCTCGACCTCCTCGCGCGCGAGCTGGGGGTCGACACGCCGAAGACGTACGCTCCCAAGAACAAGGCGGAGGCAGACGAGTTCCTGGCGACGGTTCCGCTTCCCGCCGTGATCAAGATGCGCCAGACTTCCGGGGCGGCCGGCTTCCGCAAGGTGGCGACCCGCGAAGAGCTCGTCAAGCAGTACGCGGACGTCATCGCCGCCAACTCGCTGCCCGAGACTGATCTCCCGATGATTCAGGAGATGATCGTCGGGCCGACCACGTGCACGCTTCACCTCTGCGACCACGGCACAGTCCTCGGCGAGGTCATGTACCAAGGCGTCCGAACCATGCCGCGAACGGGCGGGACCACCGTCTGCCGCGAGAGTCGGCCGGATCCGGCCTGTCAGGCGGCCGCGGCCAAGGTCATCCGCCGCCTCGGGTTCCACGGATTCTGCGGCTTCGACTTCGTGATGCAGGAAGGGACCGGTAAAGCCTACCTCGTCGACGGCAACTGCCGCATCACGCCGGCGGTCGCCATGGCCTTCCACGGCGGGTGCGACATGATCGAGGCCTGGCTGCGCATGGTGGCGGGGGAGACGGTCGCCAAGCTGCCCCCGACGAGGGACGGCGTTCGCACGAAGCTCGGGTTCGGCGACTTCGTGTGGCTGCTCGAGAGCTACCTCGGCAGCTTCAAGGATTGGCGTGGCGAACGCGCGCTGCGCAAGGCGTGGTGGGCCGACCGAGCCGTCCCGGACGACATCACGAGCCGCACGGACCCGCTGCCGATCGTCATGCTCTGGGCGTACATCTTCGCGAACCTGTACAAGCTCGTGTTCACGAACTTCGATTCAGCGCAGTTGTTCATCTACCACAACCAATACGTGGACGATCGCACGCAGAGAGACGAGACGGCTCGCAGCTAGGAGGCCTACGGCGCGCCGGACGGCGGGAGCGATGCCTCGACCCCGCCGGTGTGCGCGTCCACGCCGCGCGCTCTGAGCGTCTCCACCGCGGTGGCGGCCGTGGGACCGAGTTGCAGGCTCTCAAGTCCAACTTGGTCCCCTTCGCCGAGGCCCGGGTTCGCGACGAGCGGCGAGAGGTCACCGACCTGCGTCTCCGACAGACCGAGCACTTCGAGGTTCGTCATCCGCGCGACGACCGAGACGTCCGAAACCGGGTTCCGGTCGAGCCACAGCCGCTCGAGCGCGAGCATCCCGCGCAGCGGCTCCACGTCCTCGACCTCGTTCTGCCAGAGGCTGAGGCGGCGCAGGTGGACGAGCCCGGCGAGCGGCGAGATGTCCCGAACGCGGTTCTCGCTCAGCCCGAGAAACTGGAGACCGGTGAGGGAGGCCAAGGGCGATACGTCCTCGATCCCGTTCTCCCCAAGGCTCAACCGTTCGAGCTTCACGAGCGGCCGAAGGAACGCGAGATCGCGCACGCCCGTGTTCGGGATGCCAAGCCAACGGAGGTTCGTCAAGCGGGAGATGGGCGCCGGGTCCTCGATTGGGCACGCGCTCAGCCCGAGCTCGGTCAGCGCGGCGAGTCCGGCGAGCGGAGACAGGTCGCGCACGCGGCTTCCCCAGAGCCCGAGGAACTCGAGACGGCGGAGCTCGGCGAGCGGCGACACGTCTTCGACCGTGTTCCAGTCGAGGTCAAGCTTGCGTAGCTCCCGCAATCCCGCGAGCGGCCCGACGTCCTCGACCTGGTTGCTGCGGAGGACGAGGGTCTCAAGCTCCTCCAGCCCGGCTAACGGCGCGAGGTCGGAGATGTGGTTGTTCGCGAGGTCGAGGGTCCGAAGGTTCGGGCAGGCCTCGATGCCGCCGAGGAGCGCGATCTCGCTTCCCGTGACGTGAAGCTCCGTGAGCTGCGCCAGGAGGTCGGGCCCGAGCGCTCCCGTGGGCGCCCCGAGCGCTGCTCGAACGGCCGCCTCGAGGCGCGGGTCGGCGAAGCGGACGTGGCGCTCGGCAGTCGAGGGCCCGGCCGCCACGAAGAGGGCGACGGCGATGACGAGCGCGAGGAGCGGCCGGAGTCTGGCACGGGCGAGCATGGCGCGAGTGTACGGCGGCGCCGCGCGGGCGACCAAGAAGAGAGGAGGGGAGAAGCGGCTCTCGTCTCGCTTCCCCCCTCCCGGAGTCAAGGAGGCGTCGTTACATCTCAAGCGATCACGTGGAGTCTACGCTCGAGCGGGCCTTTACCCAGGGAACGCGTCTCCAACCTCGGAGACATCGGGCACCGCGCGTTGGGACGCTCGGCCTCTAGGGATTGTCGATGTCAATCCAGAACTGGAACGTGAGCCCGCAGCAGTGCGTCGTTTCGTAGACGTCCAGCGCGATGTACGGCTCGCCGCACGGCGTCGGGCATCGCCCGCCGGCCGTCGGGCACGCGCTGCAGACGCAGCAAGACCAGCAGCTCGTGCACGGCGTGCAACAGGACACGATCCGCACGTCAGCTGCAAGGGCGCCGGCCGTCGTCGACACGAGGATCTGGTAGAAGCCGGGCGCGACCGCCTGTCCGGCCGCGTCGTCGAGATCCCACAAGAAGGTCGTGCCCCAGCCCACTACATCGGGGAACGCCACGCTACGAACTACGGTCCCATCCGCCGCGAGGATCGTCCACCCGAGGACGAACGGCGTCTCGGTGATCGCGTGCAGGGTGAAGTAGTCGAGCGGAAATACGGCCGAGAACGAGATGTGCTCGTTCGTCTCAAACGTGACGTAGCAGTCGGGTTCGACGCCCTGAGAGCAGCCGCAATCGGCCGAAGCCGCAACGCCTAGAGAAAGAACCGCCAGAACCAAGAGCCATCCAACTCGCCGCATGTCCCCACCTCCGCAGATTCACGCCACACTTCGAGCGGCCGCTCGGCCGCCCGAAAGACTTACCCCGCGCCTAGGCCGGGAGTGTCGCCGCCCGAGGCGCCGCCGGCCAGCGTCCCTTGCGCCGCACGAAGCTTCTGGGCGTGGGCCTCTTCTTCCCGCGCCAAGGCCCGGAAGAGCTCGGCGGCCTCCCCGCCGAGGCGGCCGAGCCCCTCGAACAGGCGCCCAAGCTCCGCCTCCCGATCGATGGCCGCGGCCAGTGCATCGGAGAGCGACGCCCTCTTCCCCGCGGCGATCCCGCGGACGCTCGTCGGAAGCTCGCCAGCCCCTCCGTCGCGAAACGCACGGCCGAGCACGTCGGCCGGCGTGACGTGCTGGAGCATCTCCCAGTGCTCGTTCTCGGCGGCGCCCAACGCGCCGAGCAGCACCTGGAGGGAGTCGTCTTCCACCCGCTGCGCCCAGCCCTTGTAGAAGAGCTCGGCCTCGCGCGCCGCGGCGGCGGCCGCGCCGAGCGTCTTCCCGAGTGTCTCGCTCATGTTCTGGCTATTGTCCCGGACGGCGTGGTTGAGACAAGAGGCCGGCGCGCCGGCCGGGGTCAGGGAGACGCGAGGATCTCGAGGGATTGCCGCACCGCCTGGCCGGGAGGACTGACCCAGACGACGAGCTCGTAGGCGCCCGGTTCGAGATCGGCGGTGGGGATTTCGTACGCGAGAACGCCCGTTTCCGCGTCGGGCTCCTGATACTGGTACGCGGCGAGACCGTCGGCCGATCCGGCGCCTTTCCGGAGGAGGGCGATGCGCGCGAAGGCCCCCTCGATGGGCTTCCCCGTGCCAGCGTCGACGAGCGGGAACGCGCCGCGGATCGCGGTCCCCTGAACGTAGACCGTCTCGCCCGGCGCCATGCCCGGAGTGCCCGCCTCCGCTGCCCCGCCCGCTCCCGCGCTCGCGGGCGCGGGCACGATCACGGCGACGAGAGGCGCCTGCCGAACCCAGAGCGCGTGCACCTCGAGCGCGTCCCCGGGCGCCACCAGCTCCGACAACGGTCCCGAACGGGGGATGCGCAACTCGAGCCGCCGCCCGGGTTCGAGCGTCACAACCTCGACTCCGAGTTGGTCCAGCCCGAACCGTCGCACGGTGAGGAAGTCATTCGGAACGACCACGATGCTTTGGTGGGTCGGACTGACGTGGATCTGCCACGAGTAGATGCCGTCGGCGAACCGCCTCGCGTCGACCGTGACAACCCACGTCGGGCTCGCGCCGGCCGCCACGGCGAGGTCTGCATCCACCTCGACGCGCAACGACAAGGCGTCGTCGCTCGTCCAAGAGAGGTCTAGAGTTCCTCCCTGGAAGGCCGCTCCCGCGGCTCCCAAGGAGAGGCCGAGCGAGGCGAGGACCGCCAGCATCCGCCCGTGCTTCGACACGCTGCCTCTTCTGTCGTACTGGAGGGCGGCGGGCGTCCCCGGAGGTCCGCCCGCCGCATCTGCGAAGGCTCCCGCTCTACTCCGTGAGGGTGAGCGCGTACTTCGTGCTCCACCCGTCATCCGCGCCAATCCACACCTGGTACGAACCCGGCTCAAGCCCGGTCGTGTCCAGCGTGGCGGCAAACACCTCGAGGTCCGCGTCGTACGCCAACACGCCCAGCCGGATCAGCTCCGGAATCGGCAACGAGCCCGCACCCGGCCGCTCGATCATCCGCACCAGCGTGTACGAGACGATGGCGCCCGACGCCGGCTCCTCACTGAACGGAGCCATGAGCGCGTACGACAAAGGAACCGCCGCGCCAACCGGGTAGCTTCCCAGGTCGCCGGTCACTCCGCCACCGCCACCCGCAACGTCACGCCGATACCCGGCGACCTGCAAGAGGAACTCGTCCAGCGTGTCGCTTA
>JAKLFO010000040.1 GCA_022711155.1 Candidatus Bipolaricaulota bacterium | reverse complement strand
ATCGGAGGGACATGCCGCCATCGAACACCAGCAAGCGCCTGCCGGCGGGAAAGTCCGGCGGCGGTCGATCAGGAGCTGCCCGCAGGGCACAGGAAGAGGCGCGCCGTCTCGTTCGGCAACTCGAGGAGGCGGGATCCCCGATTCTCCAGCGCGCGCTCGACCTCGCCGCCTCGTCGGCCCCCGAGTCGCGCCGCGTCGCTTGCGAGCTCTTGCCCACGACGTTTGACGAAGATCCTCCGAGCGCCCTGGCGGCGCTGGCCGAACTCGCCGCGGATCACGAGTCGCCCGTTCGCGCGGCCGCGGCGGCCGCCTGCGCCCGCCTCGCCGGCGACCACTTCGAGCGCGTCCTGGCCGAGATCTTGGCGTGGCGAGACCACGCGTCGCCGCACGTGCGCCGCGCGGCCGCGCTGGCGTGCGGCCGCGCCGCCGAGCCGCACCGCCTGGAGCGCGCGCCGCACCTCCTCCGGTTCATCGCTCCCCTGCTGGGCGACTCGGACCCCGTCGTCCGTCGCGCCGTGGGCTCCTCTCTCGGCACCCTGCTCGGGGCGTACCCGGAGCCGGCGTTCGAGGCGCTGATCGGCTGGTCCACGTCGAGCGATCCGAACGTCCTGCGCAACGTCGCCGCGGCGTTCGCGGCGGAGCCCGCCGCGGGCCTCGCCAAGCGGGCGCTCATCGTCCTGCGCAAGCTCGCCCTCGACGAGAGGCACGCGGTGTGGCGCGCGACCGCGACGGCCACGTGGCAACTCGGGCGACGACGCCCAGACGTCGTGCGGCCGGAGGTCGAGCGTTGGCTCGAGGACGAGGCGCGAGCCAAGGTCGCCCGAGAGGCGCTGCGCTACCTCTAGCCCAAGGCGACGGGCCGCCTGCGTCCGTATAATCCGCGTATGAGCCACAGCCCCCTCGTCTCAGGAGCCGTCGTCACGGGCGCGTCGCGCGGCATCGGCGCCGCCATCGCGGCGGAGCTGGCGCGTTCAGGGTACGGCGTATGCGTCAACTACCTCTCGTCGGGCGCCGCGGCGGAACGGGTCGTGGCATCGATCGAACGCGAGGGAGGGCGGGCGATCGCCGTGCGGGCCGACGTACGCGACGATGCCGCCGTGCGAGAGATGGTCGCCGACGCGGCCGAGGCGTTCGGCGGCCTCCGTGTCCTGGTGAACAACGTCGGGACGTCGGCGCACGCCACGCTCGACGCGCTGTCTCCCGCAGACTGGAACAACGCGATCGCGAGCAACCTCTCCTCCGCCTTCTACGCCGCGAAGGCGGCGCTGCCGTACCTGCGGCGCGAGCCGTGGGCGCGGATCATCAACATCGCGTCCCTGCGGGCGATGATCGGATCGGATCACGGAGTGCAGTACGCGGCGGCGAAAGCCGGGCTCCTCGGGCTCACGAAGTCCCTCGCGCTCGAACTGGCCCCGGCCATCACCGTGAACGCGGTGTCGCCGGGATACACGCGCACGGACATGACGCGCGCCTCCCTCGAGCGGGAGGAGGAGAAGATCGCGTCGCGCATTCCGGCGCGCCGCGTCGCGGAGCCGCGCGAGATCGCCCGTCTCGTCGCGTTCCTCGCAAGCGAGGACGCCGGGTACATCACGGGGCAGACGATCAACCAGAACGGCGGCATCTACATGCAGTAGGCGCAGGGGGCCGCACGACATGGAGATACGAGCCTATCGCCCGAGCGAGGATGCAGCGGCATGCCGCCGCACCTGGACTGAAGCCGGCTGGGTCGAGGGAGCCAAGAACGAGGAAGCGTTCACCGACTTCGTCGAGAGCGGGCGCGCGGTCGTTGGAGTCCACGACGGCGCCGCCGAGTGCCTCGTGAACGTCCACCCCGGCTCGCTGCGCTACCTCGAGGAGGAGATCCCGCTGGCGTGCGTCACGGGCGTCGCGACGAGCCGCGTTGCGAGGAGACTCGGCCTGGCAGCGCGCGCGACGGCCCAGGCGCTCGCCGAGGAGGCTCGCGACGGCGCCGCAGTGGCGACGCTCGGCGTGTTCGAGCAGGGCTTCTACAACCGCCTGGGGTTCGGCAACGGCCCCTACGAAACCTGGTGCACGTTCGATCCCGCGCAGCTGGCCGTCGACACCCCGGCCCGGCCACCCGCCCGCCTCACGGCCGCCGACTACGAGGCCGTCTACGAGAGCCGCGCGAGGGCGAGACGGTGGCACGGCGCGGCACAGAACCGCGCGCCGCGACTCACGCATGCCGACATGCTGTGGAGCGACAAGGGATTCGGCCTCGGCTACTACGCGCCTGACGGGCAACTCACGCACCACATCTGGTGCTCGGCCGAGAAGCCGCGGCGCGGCCCCTACTCCGTCGAATGGATGTCCTATCGCACGCGCGACGAACTGCTCGAGCTCCTCGGAGTCCTCCACGGCCTTGCCGATCAGATCCACACGATCGAGATGCACGAACCTCCCGGCCTCCAGCTGCAGGACTTCCTCGTCCGCCCCTTCAAGGGTCGCCGGATGACCGAGAACTCGCCGCACGCCCAGAGGATGACGTCGAGCGCGTACTGGCAGATACGCATTCTCGACCTCGGGAGGGCCCTCGCCCAGACGCACCTCGACGCGGACAACGTGCGCTTCCAGCTCGAACTCAGCGACCCGATCGCTGACCACTTGCCCGCGGACGCAGCTTGGCGCGGCATCGCGGGCGAGTACGTCATCGACCTCGGGCGCGAGTGCGCGTGCCGCGCCGGGCGCGCCCCCCGCCTGCCGACGCTGCGCGCCTCGGTCGGCGCGTTCTCGCGCCTTTGGCTCGGCGTTCGCTCCGCCACGAGCCTCTCCTGGACCGACGACCTCTGCGCGTCCGACGACCTCCTCGCGTCGCTCGACCGCGCCCTGCGGCTCCCGCCGCCCGGCTCCGACTGGGACTACTAGCTCACCGCGCGCCCGGTCGCGTGAACCCTTGGCCCGGCGGGGGCCACTCACCTATCATCCACCGTTCGCAGTTCAAAGGGGGTTCGACATGAGGGTTCTTCGTACCGCGATACGTGGCGGGGGAGTCGGCGCGTTCTTCTTCTTCAGCTGGGTCATCCAGCTCCTGTGGAACAGCATCCTGGTCGATCAGCTGGGCTTGATCGCCGTCAAGGTGAACTACTGGCAGGCTGCCGCGCTCTGGTTCTTGTCCATCATCCTGTTTGCCTGGGCCGGCGTCGCCGTCGGGCCGTCGGCTCGGCGTTGGTGGAAGTGGGACTAGCTTGCCCATGAGGCCACGGATGTCGGGGGCGGAGGCGGACGCCTGGGACGAGTTGCGGTCACTGGCCGCGAGACCGTTCGTCATCCTCGACACCGAAACCACCGGGCTCACGGCGCCGGAGGTCGTGAGCATCGCCATCGTGGACGACCAAGGCAGACCGATCCTGCACGAGATCGTCCGGCCCGCAAAGCCCATCGAGCCGGGAGCGACGCGGGTCACCGGCTTCCGCGCCGAGGATCTCGTCCAGCGGCCGGCTTTCCCCGCGATCGCGCCGGCCGTCGCGGAGGCCGTCCGCGGCAAGTGCGTCGTGATCTTCAACGCCGCGTACGACTTGGCCGTGCTCGAGAACACCCACCGCCGGTACGGGCTCGCACTGCCCGAGTTCGAGCCCTGGTGTGCCATGCAGTGGTTCGCTCGCATCTACGGCCAGTGGGACGCGGAGCGTGCGGCGTACGTGTGGCAGTCGCTCGCCAAGGCGGCGGAGTTCTTCCGCGTGGGGGCCCACGGCGCCCACGACGCCCTTGCCGACTGCCTCACGACGTGGGCCATCCTGCGCGAGGCGTTCCGCCGCTCGGGAGTTCGCGTTCTGGGGATGGATGCCCTACTCTAGGCTCTCAGAACGCGTCCTCCGAGGCGGCCGGTCGCCTCGGAGTTCGAGCACGGGAGGCGGTACGTCGTGAAGCGAACCCTTGCAGGCATCGCGGGGCCCATCGCCGTCGTAGCGGTCGGCACCCTCTTGCTCCTGAGCACGCTCGACGTGCTGCCGTGGAGGATCTGGGACGACCTCGCCCGCTACTGGCCGATTCTCGTCATCCTCCTCGGCCTCGGCATCCTGTTCCGGAACCTCCGTGGGCGCGGCGAGCGCGACTAGAAGCTCGGGCGAGCCTTCCAGAGTTCCCAGAAGCGCCGGCCGACGAGGTCTGCCGTGATCTTGCCGTCCTTCAGCGTCAGGATGAGATCCATGATGTAGACGCGCCCAGTCTTGGCGTTGACGATACGGCAAGTCGCGGTGGCTCGGCCCGAGAGGCCCTGGCCGCTCACGACGAGTTGCGCGTTCCCGAGGTCGAGCTGCGCGTCCGTCACGGACACGACGACGTCCGCCAGCCGTTCGTCGCCCACGATGATGAGATCGCGGTCGTTGAGCACGACTCGCAGTTCGGCCGACGGGTCCACGGCCGACGGAGACGCATCCGCGCTCTCGCGCAGAGCGACCGTCCGCGCCCCTGCAAACGGGTCGGCGGGAGGCCACGCGAAGACGACCACCAGCGCGACGATGGCGACGGCAATGCCCAGAGCGAACCACGAGTTGCGACTCATTGCCCCTCCCTTGAACTACCTCCGCGCGAGCCCCGCACGGGACGCGCGTCCTGCGGAACGCGGCTCGCGGCACTATACTGCAGCCACGAGAGGGAGGTCCACGTGCCCGAGAACCAACGCACGCAGCGCCGACGAGTTCGCTTGGCCGTCACCCTGCTCGGCCTCGCCCTCTTGATCGCAGGGGGGCTCTATTTCGCCTACCCCACCCTCTCCGCTTGGATCTCCGGTCGCGGGACGGCCGACTCCGACCCATCGCTCTCCTCGCCGGCGAAGGAACCCATCGCGTCGACCGCGCCAACGCCCCTCTCCGCCACGTCGTCAGCGCAGACCGCACCCGCCACTTCCGCGCTGACCGTCGGGCCGCGCGTCGGACAGCTCGCCCCGGACTTCACGCTGGCCTCGCTCCAGGGGGAGACCGTATCGCTGTCGCAGTTCCGCGGGAAGGTCGTCATTCTCGACTTCTGGGCGAGCTGGTGCGTTCCCTGTCGCTCCTCGATGCCGGCCCTCCACGCGCTGTGGCGCGACGTCGAGGACCGCGGCGCGGTCCTTCTCGGCGTGAGCCTCGACCGGACGGCCGCGGCGGCGACGACGTTTCTCGAGAACAACGGGTACAACGACATGATCGCCCTCTGGGGCTCTCTCGCCGCGGCCGACGCCGTGAGAGTGCGGTACGGCGTCGGAGGGATCCCTCGCACCTTGGTCATCGACCGCGAGGGGATCGTCCGCTTCAACGACCACCCCGCCTACCTCAAGCCGAGCACGGTCGAGCCACTCCTCTAGATTCGCGACGCGCTCTCGGTTGCGGTATACTGCCGATCGACGCAGCACAGTGTTGCGTCGCGCCAAGCGAAGGGAGACGGACGTGACCACGCTCGCCAGTTACCGCGACCACCTCGCCGAGATCGGGAAGCTGACCTCTGCCGCCGCGCTGCTCGGCTGGGACTTGCAGACTCACATGCCGCCGAAGGCCGCGCCCTACCGCGCCCAAGTGCAGGGCAAGCTCGCGCGCATGGCCTTCGAGCTTTCGACCGACGACGCGCTCGGCGCCTACCTGGCCGAGCTGCGCAAGGATGCTTCGCTCACCCTTCTCGAGAAGGCGAGCGTCCGGGTGAACGGGAAGGCCTACGATCGCGCTCGTTCCGTACCCGCCGCGTTCGTCGAGGAACGCCAGATCGCGCAATCGGAATCGCAAGGAGCGTGGGTCGAGGCGCGCCGGACGAACGACTTCTCCCTGTTCCAGCCTCACCTCGAGAAGATGGTCGGCTACGCCCGGCAGCTCGCCGACTACTACGGCTACGAGGAACACCCCTACGACGCGCTCCTCGAGGACTTCGAGCCCGGACTCACGTGTCGCCAACTTCGCTCGATCATCGAGCCTCTCAAGGAAGGCCTCGTTCCCTTCCTGCGGCAACTCCTGACGAAGGGGACTCCGCCTGACGCGAGCGTCCTCGCTGGCGACTACGACCCGGACGAGCTTCGCCGCCTGGCGCGCCATGCCCTCGACATCATCGGATACGACTTCGCCGCCGGCGCGCTCGACGATGTCGCGCACCCCTTCACCTCGACCATCGGGCCGAACGACGTCCGGGTGACCAACCGCTACCCGACGGAGTCGCCGCTCCCCAGCCTATTCGGCGCGCTCCACGAAGGCGGGCACGCGCTGTACAACCAGGCCTTCACCGAGGAGCTGTACGCGCTCAATCTCGCCGGGGGCGCGTCCAACGGGATCCACGAATCTCAGTCCCGGATGATCGAGAACCAGGTCGGCAGGAGCCGCGCGTTCTGGAAGTACTTCCGCGACGTCCTCGCCGAGCACTTCCCGAAGTTCGCCACCGTGTCTCCCGAGGCTCTGTACCGCGCCTGCAACGTGGTCGCCCCTTCGTTCATCCGCGTCGAGGCCGACGAGGTGACGTACAACTTCCACATCATGCTCCGGTTCGAGATCGAGGCCGGACTCATGGAGGGCTCCATCGCCGTCGCCGATCTTCCGAACCGCTGGAACCAGGCGATGAAGGACTACCTCGGCATCGTGCCTCCGACCGACAGCGCGGGCGTCCTCCAGGACGTGCACTGGTCGTTTGGCTACATGGGCTACTTCCCGTCCTACATGCTCGGGAACCTCTACGCCGCCCAGATGCTGCCGGCCATTCGCCGCAGTCTGCCGACACTCGACGCGTCGCTCGAACGCGGGGACCTGAAACCGCTCGTCGGGTGGCTGCGCGAGAACGTGCACTGCCACGGTGCGGCGTACGAGCCGGACGAACTCATCCAGCGGATCTCCGGAGAGCCCCTCAACCCCGAGCACTTCGTGCGCTACGTGCGGGAGAAGTACAGCGACGTCTACGCGCTGTAGACCGCGGCGCGGAGCCGCGCTACTTGTCCCTCGTCGTGTTCCGACGTCCGGAGTGGCCTCGGCGAGGAGGGCGCCGGTCCGAACGCGCTTCGGTCGCCGCGGCCCGGACAGGCGCGGCTGGCGCCGCGCACATCGCCGCGAGCGCATCGTGAATCGTCTCGAGCTGGTACTCGCGCGAGCGCTGCGCTACGGGAATGAGGTCGAACGGCACCGCGCCGAGCTGGCGGAGCCAGCGCTCGAGCACGCCGAGGCAGTGCACGGCGCCGCCGCCGCTCCCCCCCGCCGCGGCGATGGCGATCGTCGGCTTTCCCGAGAGCACGCTCGGCGCGTCCTCGGGCTTCGTGCACTCACAGCGGCGCAGTCTGTCCGCCGCGGCCTTGAACGCCTCGCTCGGCTCGCCGTAGTAGACGGGAGTGACGAGGACGTAGCCTTCCGCCTCGCCGAACATGCCCTGCAGGTCGGCGAAGTCATCCTCAAGGCAGCACTGGTGCTGGGTACGACACGTGCCCCACCCGTTGCCGCAGACAGCGCACCGCTCCAGGTGGAATCCGTTGAGGTTGATGACGCGTGCGCGGCTGTGCCCATCGACGATCCCTTGTCGCGCGGCTTCGCCGCACGCGGCCGTGAGCCCGTCTTCGTTGGGGCTGCACGTGACCACGAGAACCTTCATCTCGCTCCTTTCTCTATTCGGCGCCGACGCCGGCGCGATCCAACGCTGCAAGCACGCGCTCCGGCGTGAACGGCGTCTGGCGCAGCCGCACGCCCACTGCGTCGTAGATCGCGTTCGCGATCGTGGGAATCGGCCCGTTGATCCCGATCTCGCCCACGGACTTCGCGCCCATCGGGCCCGTCGGCTCGTAGGAATCGACGAGGGCGACGTCGAGGCGCAGCGCATCCAGAGCGCCGGGGACTTTGTAGTCAAAGAGGCTCGGGTTCCGGACACGCCCGCGGGAGCTGAACTGCATCTCCTCGGTGAGCGCGTACCCGATACCGTTCACGATTGCACCTTCCAGCTGACCCTCGGCGAGGCGGGGATGGATCGCTACGCCGCAGTCTGCCACGGCAACATAGTGGAGGACGCGCACGAACCCCGTCTCTGTGTCCACAGCCACGCGCGCGAAGTTCGCCAGGAACGGCGGCGGCGATTCGGTCGGGACACACGACGCCGTCGCCCCGATCTGGAACTGGTCGGTCTCGTACATCGCCCGCTCGCAGACGCGCGCCAACGACACGGCGCCCGCTCGCCCGACGACTTCCCCACCGCGCAACCGGAGGTCTTGTCGATCGCCGCCTAGGAGCGGCGCAGCGACGGCGAAGATCTGCTCCCGCACCTGCTCGGCGGCACGTTGCACGGCCATTCCCGACACGTAGGTCGTCGAGGAAGCGTAGGCGCCCACGTCGAACGGCGTCACGTCGGTGTCCGACGACGTGACGAGGATCTTCTCGAGCGGGACGCCGAGCACCTCGGCAGCGATCTGGCCGAGGATCGTGTCCGAGCCCGTCCCGAGGTCCGTTGCGCCGATCAAGAGGTTGAACGAGCCGTCTTCGTTCATCTTGATCGTCGCAGCCCCCATGTCGATCTGCGGTATTCCCGAGCCCTGCATCATGATCGACATGCCGACTCCCTGGACCCAAGACCCCGAGCGCTCCCGCTTTCCGCGCCACGCGCTCCAACCGATCTTCTCGGCGCCGATCGCCAGGCACTGCTCAAGCTCGCAGCTCTTGACCGTCTGCGGCACGCCCTCGCGGCCCTCCCCCAGCTTCTCGAAGATCGGCGACCCCTCGCCCGCCCGAATGGCGTTCAGGCGCCGGAACGCGATCGGGTCCAGTCCGAGCGCCTCGGCGGCCTCGTCCATCGCCGTTTCGAGTGCGAAGTAGCCCTGCGTGGCCCCGTACCCGCGGTACGCCCCACCCACGGGCAGGTTCGTGTACACGGCCTGCCCAGTGAATCGCGCGTTCTTCGCCTTGTTGTAGAGCGGGAGGGTCTTCGACCCCGTGTTCGCCAGGACGGTGAGCCCGTGCGCGCCGTACGCGCCCGTGTTCGAGACGGCTTCCATGTCGATCGCTTGGAGCAGGCCGTCCTTCGTGGCTCCCAACTTGACCCTCACGCGCATCGGGTGGCGCGTCCGCGACGACACGAACTCCTCCGCGCGCGACAGCGCGAAAAGCGCCGGCCGCCCCGTCCGGAGCGCGACCCATCCGGCGACGTCCTCGAGCAGGACCTCCTGCTTGGCTCCGAACCCTCCGCCGATCCGCGGCTTGATGACGCGGACGCGGGAGACCGGGATGCCCAAGGCCTGCGCCACGATCCGCCGCACGTGGAACGGGACCTGCGTGCTCGTTCGCAGGATCAGCCGCCCTTCCGCATCGAGCGACGCCAAGGTGACGTGCGGCTCGATCGGCGTGTGCTGCGCATACTGCGTTTCGCACGTCGTCTCCACAACCAAGTCCGACTGCGCGAAGCCCGCCGCTACGTCGCCGACGTCGATGTCGACGTCCGCGACGATGTTCCTCCTCGCGTCATAGATGCCCGTCGCGTCCGCCTCGTCATGGATGATCGGCGCTCCCGGGCGGCGCGCGTCGTCGATGGCGAGGATGGCCGGCAGCTCCTCGTACTCGACGCGGAGGGCCGTCAGGGCCGCCTCCGCGGCCTCCTCCGTCTCCGCGGCGACCGCCGCCACGCGGTCCCCGACGTAGCGGACCTTCGTGTCGAACATGCGCGCGTCGTACGGCGACGGCTCCGGGAACCCCTGCCCAGCCGTCGTGTGCCTGGTCGGCGGCGTGTTCGCGTGCGTCATCACGAGCGCCACGCCCGGCACCCGCTCCGCCTCGCTCGTCTCGATGGAGACGATGCGCGCGTGCGCGAGAGGGCTCCACAGCATCTTGACGATCAGCGCCTGGGAGAGGTCGACGTCCGCGACGAACAGCGGCCCGCCCGTCACGAGTCCACGCCCATCGACCTTGCGCGCGTTCTTGCCGACGACCGCGAATGCCCGCCGCTCTGGCTCTCTCATCGCTCTCCCCGCAGACGGGCCGCCGCGCGCTCGATTGCCTCGACCTGCTTGACGTAGCCCGTGCAGCGGCACAGGTTGCCCGAGATCGCCTCGCGGATCTCGTGCTCGGTCGGGCTCGCGTTGCGCGCCAAGAGCGCGATCGCGGACAGCACCATCCCCGGCGTGCAGTAGCCGCACTGCACCGCGCCCGCTTCGAGGAACGACTCTTGGACGGGATGGAGCGCGCCGTCGGACGAGACGCCCTCGATCGTCACGACCTCCGCGCCGTCCGCCTTCGCTGCAAGCACGAGGCAGGCGTTCACCGCCCGGCCCCCCAGGAGCACGGTGCAGGCGCCGCAGTCGCCGGAGCCGCAACCCTTTTTCACTCCAGTGATCCCCTCGCGCCGCAGAACGTCGAGCAGGGTGTCCCCGGGAAGCGCATCCCAGTCGCGCTCTTTCCCGTTCACCGTGAGGTGGATCATCCTGTCTCCTCTCCCCGCCCGGCGATGGACTCGAGGCAACGCTCGACGCCAACCCGCGCGAGCCGCCGCCGATACGCAGCGCTCGCACGCAGATCGTCGCGCGCTTCGATCCCGCGAGCTGCCTCCTCTGCCGCGGCGCGCGTCTCGACGGCCGTCAGTTTCGTGCCCGCGAGGCTCCGTTCCACGTCCAGGAGCCGTCGCGCGAGGGCCGGCGTGCCTCCGACCGCAACGCGGGCCTCGCGGCACGTCCCGCGCTCGACGAGCGCCGAGCAGGCGCAGTTGAGCATGGCGACGTCGACGGCCGCGCGCGAGAACTTCTCGAACGCCGCCCGACTTCCGCGCCAGGCTCCCGGGATCCTGATCGCCCGGACGAGCGGAGAAGGCCCTTCGCCCGCGCCAGCCGCTGCAAGCGACAGGCGCGCCTCCCGCCCATCGTAGGTCTCAAGCTGTGCGTCCAAGACGAGGAGTGCCGTCACGACGTCCGACCAGGGATGCCCGCGCACCGCGGCGCCGCCGATCGTCGCCAGGTTCCGCTGCGGGGGCGACGCGACGCGACGCAAGACGTCGCGCAGGAAGCCTCCCGCGCTCCCCGCGACGAGCGGAGACTCCAGGGCCTGCGACAGCGTGGCCATGGCGCCGAGGACGAGGTCGTCCCCTTCTTCTCGGATCCCGTCCAGGCCCAACCGCGAGAGGTCGATTAACGTCGTCACGGAAGGAGGCGCGTACAGCACGAGGTCCACGCCGCCCGCGAGGAAGCGCGAGGCATCGGGAGCCGCCCGTCGAATCGCCCACGCCTCTTCCACGGTCGTCGGCCGGGCGATTCTCTGAACCTGTCGAAGGGACAAGCAGCCTCCTTTCTGCGGTTCCCGATTATGGCCGCGCCCACTAGAGGAGGCAAGGGACAGGCGGTCGAGCGGCCTGATTGCCGGACCGTCTGACAGGCCGTATCCTCGGTTCGAGCCGACTCAAGAGGAGGAACCTTGGCCCGTGCAATCGTGAACGCCCAGGTGTGGGACGGCGCCGACATCGTGCGCCGAGGCTGCATCGTCATCGAGGGGCAGACCGTCTCCGCGGTCGTCGACAGCCCGCCGCCCGGGGCGTCCTGCCTCGACGCGGAGGGTCGGCTCGCCATTCCCGGGCTGATCAACGCCCACGGGCACGCCTACAGCTCGCTCGCCCGCGGCCTGGCCATTCCCGGCTACGCGCCCCGTTCGTTCGGCCAGATCCTCGAGCAGTTGTGGTGGCGGCTCGACCGCGCCCTCGACCCGGCGTCGGTGTACGCGAGCGCGGTCGTCGCCGCGATGGACGCCGCGCGCTGCGGCGTGACGACCGTGCTGGATCATCACGCGAGCCCGTCCTGCATCGCTGGTTCCCTCGACCTCGTGCGCCGCGCGTTCTGCGACGACGTCGGCCTCCGGGCATCGGTCGCCTACGAGGTGTCCGACCGCGACGGGCAGGCGAAGGCCCTGGACGGAATCGAGGAGAACCTGCGCGCGCTCGCCGCGCCGGCCGACGGCCTGGCCCGCGCACATATGGGACTGCACGCGGCGTTCACGCTCAGCGACGAAACGCTTGCCCGCGTCGCCGCGAGGATCCCAGACGGGGCGGGCATCCACATCCACGTCGCCGAAGGCCCGGAGGACGAGGAGCAGAGCCTCGAGCGCCACGGGATGCGCGTGATCGAGCGCCTCGACCAGTTCGGCCTCTTGCGACCGCCGTCGATTCTCGCCCACGTCCTCCATCTCGACGAGAAGGAGAAGGACCGCGTGGCCGAGCGCGGCGTCGCCGTGGTTCACAACCCCCGTTCGAACATGAACAACGCGGTCGGCACCTTCGACCTCGACGGGTACTTGCGGCGCAGCGTCGTGACCGGTCTCGGGACCGACGGTTTGGGCGCGAACCTCCTGACGGAGCTTTTCACCGCGGGACTTCTGCAGAAGCACGCGCGGCACGACAGCCTCGCGGCCGGATTCGGCGACCTCGCCAAGCTCCTCTTCGTCAACAACCCGAAGATCGTGGAGCGCGCGTTCGGCGTACGGTGCGGGCGCATCGCTCCCGGATGCGCCGCCGACATCGCCATCCTCGACTACGCCGCGCCGACGCCGCTCGACGGCTCGACCATCCTCGGCCACCTCCTGTTCGGAGTCGCCGCCCACGCGCTCCGCGTGTCGGACCTCCTCGTGGCCGGCAGGGACGTGATCCGCAACGGCGCGTTCGTCGGCGTGGACGAGAAGGCGGAACTGGCGAAGGCCCGCGAGCAGGCCGCCGAGCTGTGGAAGCGCGTCTCAAAGGGGGGCGGGCGATGACGGCCGACATGCGCCCCCTTTCCTTCGAGCGGCTCCTGACGTGGGCGCTGGCCGAACGCGCGTCCGCCCAGTCGGTTTACGGCGTCCCCGCGTCGCTCTTCTACCTTCCACGCCTTGACGGCCGCTTCCTGACCCGCCGCCCGTTCGGGACGCCGGTCGCGACTCCATTCGGCCCCGCGGCGGGTCCGCACACCCAGCTCGCGCAGAACATTGTCTCGGCGTGGCTGTGCGGCGGCAGGTTCATCGAGCTCAAGACCGTTCAGGTCCTGGACCGGCTCGAGATCCCGCGCCCGTGCATCTTGGCCGCGGATGAGGGATACAACGTGGAGTGGTCGCAGGAACTCTCGCTTGACCAGTCGGCAAGCGAGTACGCGCACGCTTGGGCGCTCGTCCACGTCCTCCCTCGCGCGCTGGGCTTTCCCGCCTGCGCGGACCCCACCCTGTTCAACCTGAGCGTCGGCTACACGCTCGACGGAGTGCGCAGTCCCGCCGTGCAGCGCTTCCTCGACCGGATGGAGGACGCCCGCGCGCTGCTCGACCCCGTGCGCCGCACGCTCGCCGCGCGCTTCTCGGCTCTCAGCGACATCGACATCCCCGATCGGGTCTCCGACAGCGTCACGCTCTCCACCATGCACGGCTGTCCTCCCGAAGAGATCGAGCGGATCGCCCGCCACCTCCTCGTGGACCGCGGGCTCCACGTGGTCGTGAAGCTGAACCCGACCTTGTTGGGCAGAGAGCGCGTCGACGAGATCCTTCACGGCCGACTCGGCTTCGTCGACCTCGACGTCCCGGACGACGCCTTCGCGCACGATCTCCGCTTCGACGCGTGCCTCGACCTCATCGCGGCTCTTCGCTCGACGGCCGACCGCTGCGGCCGGCGCTTCGCGGTCAAGCTCTCGAACACGCTCGCGATGAGAAACCCGCGCGGCGGGCTGGCGGGAGACATGGTCTACATGTCGGGGCGGGCCCTCTACCCGCTCACGGTGACGCTGTTCCGCGAGCTCCGGCGCGCCGTGGGGCCGGACCTTGCCGTGTCGTACTCGGCCGGCGCGGACTCGGTCAACGCCGTATCGCTGCTCGCCGCTGGCGCCTGCCCGGTCACCGCGGCAACCGACTTCCTCAAACCGGGCGGGTACGGGCGTCTGCACCAGTACCTCGAGCGGCTCGGCCGCGCGATGGACGAAGCGCGCGCGCCTTCGCTCGACGCGTTCGCGGCGGACGCGGACACGGCGCTGGCGCGCGCCGCCAACGACGCGATCGCCAGTCCCCGCTACCGCCGGAGCTACACGGCGCGCGAGCTGCCGAAGCTGGCGAGTCCGCTCCCGCTCATGGACTGCGTCGTCGCCCCCTGCGTCGCGACCTGCCCGGCATGCCAAGACGTGCCGACGTACGTCGCCCACCTCGCGGGCGGCCATGTGGACTCGGCGCTGGCCGCGGTCCTCGTCCGCAACCCGCTGCCCGGCATCACGGGTCACATCTGCACCGCGCGCTGTGAGTCACGCTGCACGCGGGCCAACGTCGATCGGCCGGTTCGCATCCGCGACCTGAAGCGGTTCGCGGCCGAGCGAGGCCGAGCGGAGCACGTCGCGCCTCCCGCTCTGGGCCCTCGCGTCGCCGTGATCGGCGCCGGGCCGTCCGGCCTCGCAGCCGCCGCCTTCCTCGCTCGGTCGGGCGTGCGCGTGGTGGTCTTCGAAGAGCGAGCGCGCGCCGGCGGCATGCCGGCCATCGCGCCCGCCTTCCGAATCCCCGCCTCGATCGTCGACGCGGACGTCGCGCACGTCGCCGCCCTCGGCGTCGAAATCCGGGCCGGTCGCCAGGCTCCCTCGCCGCACGAGCTCCGCGCCAACGGCTTCGATGCCGTCTACGTCGCGTGCGGATACCCACTCGACGCAACGCTCGAAGGCGTGACGGGGCTCGACGCGCGCGGCGTCCTCGGCGCGCTCGACTTCCTGCGCCGCGTCGCCGACGGGGCGGCCCCGGAAGTCGGCCCTCGCGTGCTGGTCGTCGGCGGCGGGAACACGGCCCTCGACGCGGCGCGCACGGCCCTTCGTCTGGCTTCGTCGGTCGCCGTGCTCTACCGGCGCACGCGCGCCGAGATGCCGGCAGATCCCCAGGAGGTGGCCGACTTCCTCTCCGAGGGCGGCACGTTGCTCGAATTGACTTCGGCGACCGCCGCGGTGTCGAACGGCGACCGCCTCGTGGCCGTCGACTGCATCCGCAATCGCCTCGGACCGGCGGACCCCGACGGCAGGAGCCGGCCGATCCCGAT
>JAKLFO010000004.1 GCA_022711155.1 Candidatus Bipolaricaulota bacterium | reverse complement strand
CCGACCGCGAGCTGGTCAGCTATTCGGGCGGCTGGTCGATGTCGCACAAGCTGGTCAACGTGGCCACGCGGCAGGTGATGGCCTCCGAGTCGCTGCGCGGCTCCGCGTAGCCGGAAGGCTACGTCGAGAGCAGCACGGGCATGCAGACGTAGAGGAAGCCCTGGTCCGGCGCGGCGATCGGATCGCCCGGCTCCAAGAGCCCGGCCTTGCGCGTGTCGGCCAACCACACGGTGACCGTGTCCGACGCGAGGCGGCGCAAGACGTCGATCACGTACTCGGCTCGGAACGAGATCTCGATCTGCTTCGACGGCGCCTTCTTGAGACGGACGCGCTCTTCGGCCTCGCCCTTATCTTTGGACGAAGAATGGATTCGAACAGAACCGTCTTCCGCGTCGGCGTGGATCGTGATGGCTCCGGAGTCCTCGGCTGCGGTGATCTGGATGCGCTGCAGGGCCTCGAGCAGGGCGCGCCGCTCGAACGTGAGGCCGACCGGATTGTCGCGCGGGATCACGCGCTCGAAGTCGGGGAACTCCTCGCCGATCGTTCGGGCCGTGAACGTCACCGAGCCGGCATGGAAGAAGAGCTGGCCCTCGCCGCGGCGAATGTCGAGCGTCGGCGAGTCGACTTGCGCGAGGACGCGGTCGAGGTCCGTCAGGACGCTCGCCTCGATCAAGTACTCGCCCTCCTCGGCGCACTCCTCCACGGCCAGGGTCTTCACCGCGAGGCGGTACCCGTTCGTCGCAACCATGCGCAGCTGATCGTCCTTCAGGACGAGGTCCACTCCCGTCAGGCTCATCCGCGTCGTCTCGCCGGCCTTGAGCGCGGCGAACGCCGTGTGCTCGAGCCCGTGGTGGAAGTCGGCCGCTCGGATCACGGCAATCTTCGCCGCGGGCAGCGGGGCGATCTCCGGGTAGTCGTCGACGGGGAGGGTCGGAAGGTCGAACGATGCTTCGCCGCAGCGGAGCGCAACGCTCGTCCCGCCCTTGGCGTCGCTCTTCAGCGTGATCTTGTCGTCGGCAGGGAGGTGGGAGGCGATCTGGTTGAGGACGGCGCCATTCAGGACGACGGCTTCCGCTCCTCCCTTGTTCTCGATCGGGATCTCGCAACGGACGGCGCGCTCGAGGTCGGTCGCCTGGAGAGAGAGATGCGATCCGCTGATCTCCATCTTCAGGCCCGCCAAGATGGGCATGCTGCTCCGAGTTCCCAAGGCGTGGCTCGCCAGCCGGACGCCAAACACGAAGTCGCTCTTCGCGCACACGAAGTCCATCCCTGACCTCCCTTGTTGCCTACCGACGGCTAGGCATGATACTCGATCGCTCCGGAGTGGGACAAAACCTACAGGCAGGAAGCGCCTCGCGGCGCCTTCACGGTCCGTCGCCGAGCCCGAGGCGGTCGAGCACGGCGCCCCCGACGGCGTCGACCGAGCCTGTTCCGTCGATGCGAACCACGCTCGGGTCGCCGGCGGTCAGCTCGAGGAACCCGCGGCGGACGCGCTCGTAGAAATCGGCCGCCTCGGCCTCGATGCGGTCTCCGCGCCCGCGGCGGCGTCCCAGAGCCGTGGCGACCGGAGCGTCGATGAACACCGTCACGTCAGCCGCGCGCCCGCAGGTGGCCTCCTCGTTCAGGCGGCGGATGAGCGCGAGATCGAGGCCGCGGCCGTAGCCCTGGTAGGCCAGGCTGGAGAGCCGGTAGCGACTCGAAACCACGGTCTTGCCCGCGGCGAGGGAAGGCAACAGGACTTCTCGGACGTGCTGGGAGCGGCTCGTCATGAATAGGAGCAGCTCAGACAGCGGGGTCAACGTCTCGCGATGGGCGGGCGAGAGCAGGATCTCGCGAATCCGCGAGCCGATCTCGGTCCCGCCGGGCTCCCCCGTGAGGACGACGTCCTGTCCGATCCGCCTCAGGCGGTCGGCGATCAGGGCGGCGTGCGTCGACTTCCCGGTGAAATCGAGTCCCTCAAAGACGATCAGCTTTCCCTTGAGGTCGATGGTCGTCTACCTCCCAAGAACGCGTAGAGGACTAGCAGTACCGCGCCGACGGTGACGCATGAGTCCGCCACGTTGAACACCGGGAACCCGACGATCTCAAAGAAGTCCACGACGTACCCAACGCTCAGTCGATCGATCACGTTGCCCACCGCTCCGACGAACACGAGGACGAGGGCGAGGCGCAGCCAGGGACTCTGGCGACGCAAGACGACGAACGCCGCGACGGCGATCGCGGCGATGACGAGCGAGACGGCGATGAACAGCGTCGGCCGACCCGCGAGCACTCCGAAGGCGCCGCCTGCGTTGTGGACGCGTGTGAGCCGAACGACGTTCCCAAGGAGCGGCTGCGGGTCGCCCAGCGCGAGAGCGTGGACGGCCCAAGCTTTTGTCACGCGATCCGCGACGAGGAGGAGGCCCGCGAGAACGACGAAGAGAGCCTGCAGCATGGTGGCGCGAGCGTATCCGAGCGCCGCGGGCTCGTCAAGACAGGAACGGGCTCGCGCGTTGACGGGCGGACGCAGGGAAGGTACGTTGTGGGGAAAGGAGGCGTCATGAGGCGGGTCAGGTTTCGGGTGGCGCGGTCCGAGGATGTGCGAGATGGGGTGTTGGAGGGTCGGTTCGTGCGCTCCGGCGCGCTCAAGCTGCCGCTCGACGAGGTCCGGCTGGCGGCGCCGTGCGCGCCCACGAAGATCGTCTGCGTCGGGCGCAACTACGCGGCCCACGCGGCCGAGCTGGGAAATGAAGTTCCAGAACGGCCGCTGCTTTTCTTGAAGCCCCCCTCCGCGGTGATCGGTCCGGACGAGCCCATCGTCCTCCCGGCGAGCGAGGAGGTGCACTACGAGGGCGAGCTGGCCGTCGTGATCGCCCGCCGCTGCCGCGGCGTTCCGGCCTCGCGTGCGATGGAAGTCGTGCTCGGGTACACGTGCCTCAACGACGTGTCGGACCGCGTGGCCCAAAAGTGGGAGAAGAGCTGGGTTCGCGCGAAGGCGTTCGATGGCTCGGCGCCTCTCGGCCCTGTGTTGGTGACGCCGGACGAGGTCGCGGAGCCCCTTCACGTTCGCCTGCGCTTGAACGGTGAGCTGCGACAGGATGGGTGGACGAGCTCGTTCATCTTCCCGATCCCGGCACTGATCGAGGAGATCACGTCGTTCATGACGCTCGAAGCGGGCGACGTCATCGCTACAGGAACTCCGGCGGGAGTCGGACGGCTGTCGCCTGGCGACGTCGTCGAGGTCGAGATCGACGGTGTTGGCGTGTTGAGGAACCCCGTCAGGTAAGAAAAGGAGCAGGAGCATGCGCAGCGCGAGACGCATTTCGGCGTCGGCCCTCGTCGTCTGCCTCGCGATGGGCCTTGCCGGTTGGGCGGCGGAGACGCGAACCGTGGTCATCAATGAGGTGGAGCTGAACCCGAACGGGTTCGACCGCGATGCCGAGTGGGTGGAGATCCTCAACGTCGGCACGGCGTCCGTCGACCTCGCGGGCTGGTCCCTGACCTACAACTATCCGGAGGAGGGAGCGGTCGTCATCGCCCCGGAGTCGCTCGTCCTGCGGCCGGGGCAGCGAACCGTGTTCGTCTACTCCGGGCTGCGGCTGCGCAACGAGGAGTCGTTTCTCCTGCGCCTCCTCGATGCCGCCGGCGCGGTGCTCGAGGAAGTCGGGCCGTTCCAGGACGACTACGACGATGCCATGACCTGGCAGCGGATCCCGGACGGCGGCGACCCGCTGCTGCCGATCTGGCTCCTCCGCACCGGGACGAAGAACGCACCGAACAGGTGACGCTCACGGCGGCTTGACGCTACTTCGTCCGCTTCGTCCACTCCGCCGATGCGGCCTGCAACACGGTCCAGGCAATCTCGTCGATGTAGGCGCAGGTCGCGGTGAGCGTCCCCAAGTCGCCGTTGCCCAGGTAGACGCGCCCGCGGATGTCGTCGCGCTCGAAGGCGGCAACCTGCGTTCGCAGGGCGGCTAGCTCGTTCGCCGACGGCAGGACGTGCATCACGGAGAACTGACCCACCGTGATCGTCACGCCCTTCGTCACCCCGTACGTCTCGGACAGACCGGCGTTCGGAATCACCATGACGACAGCCGGGAAAGTCTGCACTGGCGCCATGGCGGTCGACAAGAAGACCTTGAGTTCCACTTCGGAAGCGGTTTGGACGTACGTCTTGACGTGGTTGTAGATCGTGACGAGGTCCTCGAGTTCCTCATCGGGGACGCCCGTCAGATCCACGGCTCCGGAGCCGTCCCAGCCCTGGAGACGGAGTCCGATCGGGACAACGAGCGGCGCGAGGTAACGGAAGTCTTTGCGGTACGTCAGCCGGTTCGCCGAGTCCTCGAGTACGAGATGCGCGCCGTACGTCTTGCCCGGCTCGACGAGGACGGCGGGGGACATGAGGTAGAGTTTGCCGGGAGCCGGATCCTGGTGCGACGTTCTCGACGTCGCCTCGACCACTTGCTCCCTGCCGCTCTCCAAGACGTAGGTGGTCCACGAGATGACGAGGTCGGCGTTTTCGGGTCGCGGGTCGTACTCGAGAATCGCGCTGAAGTAGACGGCCGGACTCCCGGTCTTCGGGTCGACCGCGAGGTCGGATCTCGTCCGAACCTCCTTGAGCGACGCCGTGGCCGCGGCGGATGCCAAAGCCAATCCCACAAGAGCCAGCGTGACGGCACGTCGGATCATCATCCACCTCCCCGGCCATTATAGACCTGGACGCCTACACCGACTCCGCGCTCAGATGCGCGCGGGCTCATCCGGAGCATCCAGCCGGACCACGCGGCAGGCACCGTCCGCGCGCTCGCGCACGCGGGGGCTTCCCGCGTACTCGACCCGGCCGAACCCGTCGACTCGGACGTCGAGCGTCTCCTCGGCGCGCGTGAACACCTTGCCAACGCCGTCGATCTCGACCTCGACATGGCGTGCGATGAGCTGCCTCGTGTCGACTTCCCCCGTGCCGTCGACGTGGATCTCCACGCTGTCCGCCGTACCCGTCGCGACGACGCGCCCCATCCCATCGACCGCCACGGCGATCCGCTCGCTATCCAAACGCTCGACGTCGATGGTTCCGGTCCCATCGATCGAGAACTGGACCTCTTGCGCCTTCGCCGTCCCCACAGCGAATCGTCCCGCTCCGTCGATCGCCAGGCGAACGCGTTCGGCCTCGATCGAGTCAATCTGGATTCGTCCGGCCCCGTCGATGGCGGCCGCAACGGAATCCGCCGCCAAGCGTGGGGCCTCGATCGTGCCACTTCCGTCGATTGCGAGGCCTCGCAGGGCGCGCGCCGCCACGTGGAAGCGGATCTTGCCATTACGGCGAAGGTGGTAGTGGTTCCCGCGCAGGCCGAGTTCGAGGACCCCCCCGCGGACGCGGGTCACGATGTCATCGACCCACTCGCCCGGCGCCTCCACTGTGACGCCCTCGTTGTCCCCGAGCGTGACTCGAACGTAGCCTACCCCATCGAGGCGAACGCGCTCGAACTCGGACACCGCGCGCTCGACCGTGACAGACTCCGCACCTCGCTGTAGATCTCCCATGGCCTCTCCTCTCCCGGCTTCTCCAAGGGTGCCCTATCCACGCCCATCGCGAATAGGTGGCAGAAGAAGGCGAGTTGGTTCAGCGTGGCCGCGAACGCAGTCGAGGATGCGAGCTTCTCGGCAGGCCGCTCCCGCTCGCGCGAGCGGCCGAGCTCTTCCGGCAACGACGCGGCCAATCGGCCTCCCGCGATGGCAGAGCGGTGAGACGCTAGGAGAGGCCGGTTGAGTCGCGCCTCCGTCCGCGGTACCGTTTCCGCCCATGACTTCCGCGCTTCTCATCTTCGATCTTGATGGAACTCTCTACCGAACCGAGTCGTCGTTCGCGCGCACCATGCGCCGCGTCTACGAGGTCCACGGGATCTCGTATCCCGGCGACGCGGCGATCCTGGGCACCGTGGGCGAGACGTTCGCCGCCTTTGTGGACTGGCTCGTGGAGCAGGGCTTCACCGGGTCGCCGCAGGACCTGCGAGACGAGATCAGCCGCATCGAGCTCGCAGCGATCCGCGAGCATGGGGCTCTCTACGAACGGGTGCCCGAGACGCTCCGCGACCTGCGTCGAGCGGGGTCGATTCTGACGTTGTGCACGAACGGCGACCGTCGCTACGTGGACGCCGTGCTCGGGCGCGGCGGGATCGCTCGCTTGTTCTCGCAGTTGAGCACGTTCGAGGAGGATGGGCGATCGAAGGCCGAGCGGGTGGGCGATCTGTTGCGTGCCTACCCCGAACGGGCGGGCATCGTCGTCGGCGACCGCCACCACGACATCGAAGCGGCGCGCCACAACGGCTGCCGGGTGATCGGCGCCGCCTACGGGTACGCGCGTGACGGCGAACTCGCGGCGGCCGACGCACGCATCCATAGTTTCGCCGAACTGCCCGCGACCATCGAGCGGCTGGTCGCCTAGTGGTGCGCGAGACGTGCCGCACTTCTCTGAAGGGCCGGCATGGGACCGCGGCGGTTCCCTGTTCTGGAGACGTGAAGAGGTGCGCCCCGGCTCGTCCGTCCGCGGTCACCCAGGGGCGTTCGGTCGCGGACGCGACGGCGCCGGTCCGCTGCGCTATCTCGCGCGCTCCTCGATGGCGAGCCCGGGGATTCGGAGTCGCGCCTCCGCGTAGGCGAGAACCCTCGACAGGAAGACGACCAGAATGAGGTACATGACCCCGGCGACAATGTAGGAGTCGAGGACGCGCCCGCTCTTGGCCGCGATCTTCATGCTGGCGTACGACAACTCCTCCAGGCCGATGAAGTAGACGGTCGACGAGTAGAGCAGCGTGTAGATCAGCTCGTTGGACCACGACGGCAGAACGATGCGCAGCGCTTGCGGAAGGATGACGTGCCTTACGGCTTGGGTCTTCGTCATTCCCATGGACCTTGCGGCCTGCATCTGCCCCGAACTGATCGCCTGGATGGCGCCGCGAATGTACTCCGCCTGGTAGGCGGCGCTGTTCAGGGCCATCGCCAGGCAGCCTGCCGCCAGCGAGCTCAGTGGCTTGAGGCCGATGGCCTTGAAGTACGGCGGGAGACCGAAGTAGATGACGAGGACCTGGATGACGAGGGGCGTTCCCCGCATGAACTGGATGTAGACGTTCGCGATTCCGCTCACGACGCGGTTCGCGTAGACGCGCGTCAGCGCCAGGAGTAGCCCGAGCACGAGCCCGGCGCCGATGCCGACGGCCGTCAGCTCGAGCGTGATGCCGACGGCGCCGAGAAAGCGCGGCAGCACCGACCCCGCGAACTCGAAGAAGTTCATTGTCCGTCGGTCTCCCCGTAGAGCTCCGTGATCTTGCGGAGGAATTGCCCCGTGCGTTCACAGCGAGGGCACGTGAACAGGTCGCTGGGCGTTCCCTCCTCGAGGATGCCGCCGCCCTCCATGAAGATGATCCTGTCCGCAACGGCGCGGGCGAATCCCATCTCGTGCGACACGACAATCATGGTCATTCCGCCCCGCGCCAGCTGGATCATGACCTCGAGCACCTCTCCAATGAGTTCGGGATCGAGCGCCGACGTCGGCTCGTCGAACAGGATGAGCTTCGGGTCCATGGCGAGCGCCCGAGCGATCGAGACGCGCTGTTTCTGCCCGCCGGAAAGCTCGGCGGGATAGGAGTTCTCCTTGGCGGCGAGGCCGACGCGCGCCAGCTCCTCGCGAGCCCGGCGGAGCGCAGCGCCCTTCGGCATCTTCTTGACCTTGATCAGGCCCAGGCTAACGTTGTGTAGCGCGGTCAGGTGGTTGAACAGGTTGAAATCCTGGAAGACGAAGCCGATCTGAGCGCGGACGCGATTGATGTTCGTTCGGGCGTGGGTGATCTCCACGTCTTCCAGCCAGACCCGTCCCTTATCAGGGACCGAGAGCTGGTTGATGCAGCGCAGGAGCGTGCTCTTGCCTGTCCCGGAAGGACCGATCACGACTTTCGTCTCGCCGCGCCGAAGTTCGAACGTCACGCCGCGAAGGATCTCATCCTTGCCGTACCTCTTGTGGAGATCCTCGACGCGGAGGATCACGTCGCCCAGATCGTGTTTGGTGGCGGCCGACATCAGCGTTCCACCTTGCCTTTCATTTCGAAGCCAGGGATGCGCATGCGTCGCTCGAGCATCGCGAGGAGCCCGTTCCCTCCGTACGTGAGCGCCAAGTAGAACAGCCCCAGGATGATGAGGTACGGGAGGATGAGTTGGGTGCCGACGGGGCGACGCATCGAGAGGGGAGCCACCTTCATCAGCGCCTGCCGCGTCAGGTCGATCAGTCCGCCGATGACGCAGATGAACGCGGTATCCTTGACGACGCTGGAGTACTCGTTGGTCCAGGGTGGAATGGCGAGTCGGAAAGCCTGCGGCACGATGACGCTCCGAATCGCTTGCAGCCTGCTCATACCGAGAGAGCGAGCCGCCATCATCTGTCCGGGCGGCACCGCCTGGATCGCGCCGCGGAAGATCTGCGACTGGTACGCTGCAGACCGCATCCCCAGTGCCAGCGCCGCCACGAGGACGCGCGGCGTGTCGAACGACTGCAGCACGCCCCAGTAGAAGAGGAGGACGACGAGCGGGGGAATGCCGCGGAAGAGCTGTTCGTAGCCGATGCAGAGGTAGCGGAGGGGCCGACGGCCGTAGGCCTGTGCGAACGCGAGGACCGTGCCCAAGGTGAGCCCAATCACGAGCAAGAGGCCGAGGACTTCCAGCGTGACCGGCAGCGCACCGAACAACGGCCGAACGTTCTGCCAAAGGATCTCGGCGGCGCTCACCGCACCTCCTTGCGAATGCCCGCCCGGGGCGCGAAAGCAGATGCCCCGCGCCCCGGTTCAGTTCTGGGTAACGTCTCCTGCTACGGTGCGGTGGCGCCGGCGGCCAACGCGTGCGCGAATCCCACGACGTCCTTCGCCGCCAGGTAGGGTGCGGCCGCGACCCACGCCGCCTCGATCTTGGTCAGCTCGGCGCCGCCCATGTAGGCCGTGATCAAATCAGACCATGCGGTCGACGCCTTGAGCTGCTGCAGGCCGTCATTGATCTTGGGTAGGATGCCCTTGGGATCTCCGTTCGCGACGAAGAAGCCGAACTGCTCGCCGGTCTCGATGACGCCGGCGATCAGGAGCCGAGCGTCGGCTGCAACGCTGGCGCGCGACGCGGGCTCATCCTGGACGACTGCGTCGACATTCCCGTTCACCAGGTCGAGCACGGCAAGCGGGTAGAGGTTGAACTCCACCAGCGTAACGTCCACGCCCTTATCGATGAGTTGCTCCTGCACCCACTTAGCGCCGGTCGTGCCGATCTGGGCGCCGATCTTCGCCCCGGGGGACAACGCGGAGGCGATGTTCAGGCCGGAGTCCGCCATCACGATGACCGCCTGGTTCGACGTCCAATACGGCGCTGAGAAGTCCACGACGGCTTCGCGCTCCGCCGTGATCGTGGCGCCGGACGCGCCGATGTCGACGCTGCCGCCGCCGACATCGACGAAGATGATGTCCCAGCTGTAACTCACGATCTCAACATCGTACCCTTCGAGGATCGCGATGAGCCTCATGACGTCGAGGTCGAAGCCCACCAATTGCCCATCGCCGGCCTGCCACTCGAACGGCGGCCACGTCGTGTCCGACGCCACCGTGTACTTCTCGGCGAGGGCCACCACGCCCCCGACGCCCACGAGCGCCAGGAGACTCAGTACTAGGAGAAGCTTCTTCATTCTGCTGCACCTCCTTGCTGAGACAACCTAGCGGCAAACGAGAGCGCGAGTCAACAACCGGACGCCGAGCGGTGGGCGCGAGTCCGGATCTGACGGGTGGATCCGCGCTGCCGCGGTCACCGCCGCCGAACCTCGGCGAGCCATGCGCGGGTCTGGCGAGGTGTCCGCAGCCGCACAACGAGTAGACGTCCGTTCTCGGGCCTGGCGAGGAGGTCGGGGTACTCCCGCTGCCGCCGCCAGTGGGTCTTGAATGCCCAGAGGAGGATCGAGTCGCGAGAGAAGAACTGGCGACCGAGCTGCTCGCGGTTCCCCTGCCACAACACCTCGCGGCGGAGAGCACGGCGAAACGTCCGGCGGACAAGCTGAGCGAAGACGCGCGGGAACGCGTAGTCAAGCCACACCACCGTGTCGGCCCGCGCCCAGACGAGGTCGCGCGTCTTGCTGTAGTTGCCGTCGATGACCCAGCGTTGGCCGGCGACGGCCCTGACGAGGGAGGCGCGGAACACGTCGTCGGGCCGCTGCGTCCAGTTCGGTCCCCACGACAGCGCATCGAGCTCGACGCACGGCAGCGCAAGGCGAGTTGCCAGCGCACGCGCGGTCGTCGTCTTCCCCGATCCGCACGTGCCGACGACGCTGATCCGCTCGCCGACTTCGATGGGAACTCCAGCCAGGTCCATGGTGGGGAGGGTAGGCGTCAGAGTTTCCTGAAACGATGCGGCCGCGTTTCGTGAGTCCCGCGGCCGCCACCCTCTTCTCAGAGGCTACCCAGCAACTCCATTCTGCACAATCCTACTGGTTTCGTCTGTCACCCACATCACCGAGCGCCGGGCCTATGGGCGGGGGAGTATCTCAATCGCCCCGTTGCTCGTCACCAGGGACACGCCGGCTGCCGCTGGCGGATTGAGCGTGGCCAGCCACTCCTTCCCTTGCGTGTCGCCGACGAGGGGCAGGGCGGAGGAGATCGACGCGGAGGATGTCTTGGCCGTGATCTCGAGTGACGCGGTCGCCGGCGTCGCGAACCGAATGCGGCCGTTGCTTGTGCCAAGGCTGTTCGCGGGCCCGATGAGCGTGCCAGAGAACACAATCGGCCCATTGGACGTGTGCGCGTCTACGGTAGCGCTCACGTCCTCCACCGCGATCTCGCCATTCGATGTCTCGAGATCGAGGACGCCTTGGCAACGCGCGGCGCCGATCCTGCCGTTGCTTGTTACCGCGCGCAACTGCCCGACTGCATCGGAGATGTCGACCGCTCCGTTCGATGTCGTGAGGTGGAGCCGCCCCTGGACCGCCGCTGCCGAAACGGCGCCGTTCGATGTCACGGCCCGGACATCCAAACCCGGCGGCGCAGTGACTTCGAACGCCACGCCGGTATAGCGGCGGACATCGTCCGTCTGCTCGTTGGCGCGGTACGCAAGGAGGATCCGCCCTCCCTGTTGGGCCATGTGGAGCGAGACCGCGGCAGCCCGCTCGTTTGCCTGCGCCTGCGTGCTCCCCCTCGACGTGACGGTGGCCGTGACACGAACCTCCGTCTGCCCCGGAACTCCTCGTACGTCGACCGCTCCGTTCGAGCTCTCGATCTCCAGGATGGGTATTCCGGCGGCAGGAAAGGCCGCGCTGTCAACGCGTGTGGCTGTGAAGCGTGCGCTCGCCAAGTCTTCCGGGTCGCACGCGGCGAGCCCGAAACAGAGCGCACAGGCGAGTGCGACGGCCATCCGCCTGCGCCATCGTGAAGTGCTCATCTATCTGCCCTCCGACGCATCGTTCCGTTTTGCCGGCCTGCGCTTGCCTGAAACGACTCGCGCAACAGGCCGCGTGAAGGATACTACCGCGGCGCGAGCCGTCCAGGCGAGGCTTCCGCATGGAGACGTCCGCAACCGCCTCTGCGGACCGCCGGGGCCGTCCGCGCGCGACGATCGAACGCTCGGGCGCGGGGATCGGCTCGTTCCCGGCCGTTGCGCGTCCCACGAGGTTGCCGTGGCGCGGCGGCTGGGCGAAGATGCGAGCATCATGCCGAAGAGCGCAGAGGCCCGCGTGCCTACCTTCGAGACGGAGCGCCTGCGCCTGCGCCCTTTTCGCCCGGAAGATGCCCCCGAGTTGCACAGGATCCTCACAGAGCCGGACATGCTCAAGTACTTCCCGCGTCCGGGCGGTCCACCTCTCGATCGTGTGGAACGGCTCGTGGCGCGCCAGATCGAGCAATGGCAGAGCATCGGATACGCGTGGTGGGCCGTCGAACTCAAGACGTCGGGCCGGCTCGTGGGCTGGAACGGCCTGCAGTACCTCCCTGACACGAAGGAGACGGAGATCGGTTACCTGCTGGAGCACGCCCTGTGGAGGCAGGGATTGACGACCGAAGCGTCACGCATCACGCTCCGCTTCGGATTCCGCCATCTCGGCCTCGAGAGGGTGATCGCGCTCGCGCACCCCGAGAACGTCGCGTCGCGCCGCGTCATGGAGAAGCTAGGCATGGGGTTCGACTGCCTGCGGGAGTACTTCAGCATGGAGATGGCTCGGTACACGCTTTCCGCTCGAGACTTCGCGCAAGCGGAGTCAAAGCTCCAGGCGGCGAACTAGCTGCGCGACTCGAAGGGGCGCAAAACAGCTGTTTCTCGCCGCATCGGCCTCCCGTTCAGATCGGCATTGACAACACCTTTGTTCACGAGTAGGCTTTGTTCACGTTACGTGAACGGCGCGACATGGTGAACATCGATAGACACGAGGATCTAGTCAACGTGAGCATGCAGCTCCTGCGCGGCGCGCTGGGGCGATCCGCCTCGTTGCGGAAGGTCGGGCGCAAGTTGGGCGCCAATGGGCCGGACGCTGCCTACGCTCTGACGCTGCCCGCGCGGGAGGAGATCCAGCTCCTCGTGTCGGCGTGGCCGACGCTCCGCCCTTCGCTTCTCGCGACGGTAGAGACGGAGATCGAGCGCTGGAGGGAAGACGCCGAATGCGAGGCCGTCCTCCTCGCGTCGGAGTACGTCTCGGAGTCTCTCGCGGCCAAGTTGCGGAAGCGCCGCATATGGTTTGCGGACGCCGCGGGCAACGCGTACGTCGAGGTTCCGGGCTCGTTGCTCGTCTACGTGGTAGGAAGACGGCCGGCGGCGCGGGCGGGAAAGGCGCACTGGATGAGCGAGCAGGGCGCGAAGGTCCTCTACGAGCTGCTCGCTTGCGGGCCGCTCGTCGAAGCGACGTACCGCGACGTCGAGGAGAGCACGGGCGTATCGCTTGGGATGATCTCCAAACTGGTGTCGGAGTGGGTCAAGGATGGCATCCTGGAACGGCGAAGTCGCGGCACGTACGAGATCGTTCACGGCGTCCGACTTCTCGACATGTGGGTTCGCGCGTACGCGGACACTCTGCAGCCGAAGATCACGCTGGGCCGGTACCGGGCTGCGGGTCGGTCGAATCTCACCGCGATGATCGAATCGGCCGAAGAGGAGATGGACCTGGATCACGTCACGGTGGGGGGCGAGTACGCGGCCGACCTCCTGACGGGCGAAGACCGGGCGCGAGGCCTCAAGCTCTACGTCCCCGAGGACGAGCGCGGCCGCGTGCAGCGGGCGTTCCAGCTCGTCCCGTCGCCGGCGGGCAATGTCGAGATGTGCGAGTCCTTCGCGGGAGACATCGGGAGGGTCATGGGCGGCATCGCGCCGCGCGTAGCCCACCCCGTGCTCGTCGTCGGCGAGCTACTCGCCTCCAACGAGGCCCGGCTTGGGAAGACCGCAGCCGAGATTCGACGCAAGCACCTCGCCTGGATTCGGTGAGCCCCCCGCACGACAAACGCCCAACGCTTGACCGAACCTCCGAGAGGGCTAGACTGGTCGCGCGGCAGTCGGGCCGGCTGGGGCTCGCGCCGACGGAGGTGGGACGTGCGAACTGCGCTCGTCATGACGGCGCTTCTCTTGATGTGTCCGCTGGCGGCTCTGGCGGGAGATGAGTCCCCGGGACCCGGTCTGTTCATCGACAGCGGCGATGCGGTGCTGGCCTACCAACGATTCCTCGGAGAGCCCAACGGAGCCTTGTTCACGAACCTGATCGTGGATAAGGTCGTCACGGGGTTGCGCGTGACCTTCGCTTCGTCGGTCGGCTCGCCCATTGCGTTTGGCTTCTACGCCGACGTGCGCGTGACGCAGAACTCGGGCGGCGTCGTGACCATCTCCGGAAGCATCCCGCACGGCGGCATGGTCAACATCCAGTGGCCGTCAAGCGGTCCGCAGATCACGAAGGCGGAGTGGATTGACGGCTCAAACCTGGTCGCAGCGATCGACGTGCACAGCCCGGTCATCCGCGTCGTCGGCTCGATCGACTCCGCCAGCCTCTACCCGCTCATGACAATTCGCGTGAACCTGAACGGTTTCCTGTCGTACGATCCCGATGGGCGTCCCATCGTCTCGTACGCGTGGGCCTGGAGCGATGGGTTCGAGCAGGACGGTCCGGCCATCATGCGCGGCATCACCAACTTCAGCCCGGAGTCGGGAATCGACCTCGAGGTCACGCTGACCGTCAAGGACGCGGGGGGGGAGAACGCATCTCTGACCGTTCCGATCTACGTGCCCGGGAGCTTCGGGGAGTGAGGCCGGAGGACGCCCGGCCGCTCGCGAAGAGGGAGACAGGATGATCTGGAAGCTCGTCGTCGTGGGTTTGGTGCTCGCTGCGGCGTTGTGGATGGCCGGAGGCCCGTCGCGTGAGGCGGGTTTCGAGCTCACGCTTCTCCACACGAACGACGTTCACAGCCACTACGAGGCGGGGGATGATGGGCTGGGAGGCGCGGGCCGCATGGCCCATCTGATCGCCGCCACGCGGTTGACGGCGCCCCACTCTCTCCTCCTGGATGCGGGCGACCAGTTCCAGGGGACTCTCCTGTTCACCGTCGGCGGTCCGTCTGTGGTGGCCGACGTGATGAACGCCATGGGGTACGACGCGATGGCTCTAGGAAACCACGAGTTCGACCTCGGGCCGGCGAGTCTGGCCGACTTTCTCGAGCGGGCCGAGTTCCCCATCCTGGGCGCCAACGTGGACGCGTCGGCCGACGCGTCGCTCGACGGCGACATTCGGCCGTTCGACGTCTTCCTGTTTGACGGAGAGATCGTGGCGGTGTTCGGGCTGACAACCGAAACGGCCGCGACGGCGTCAAGCCCTGGGCCGGACGTCGTCTTCGAGCCGATTGTGCATCGGGCGCAGATTCTCGTTCGCGTGTTGGAGCGCCAGGGCGTCAACAAGATCATCGCGTTGACCCACCTGGGCTACGCGCAGGACCTCGCCCTCGCCGCGGCCGTGGCCGGGATCGACGTCATCGTCGGCGGACACAGCCATACGGCGCTCGGAGACGACGTCGCGACGCCCTACCCGACGTGGGCGACCTCCTCGGATGGCGAGCCCGTCCTCGTGGTGACAGACGGCGAGTGGGGGAAGACGCTCGGGCGTCTCGACATCGTGTTCGACGCGGCGGGCCGGATCGTCGGCGCAACCGGCGGACCTGTGCCCATTACGGACGACGTGCCGAGCGTGGCGGAGGTCGACGCCCTCGTCGCGCCGTACGCCGCGCTCGCGGACGCCCTCCTGGGGCAGCCCGTCGGAGTCAGCGATGTGGACCTCGACGGAGACCGCAGCCGCACCCGCAGCGAGGAGACGAACCTGGGCAACGCCATCGCCGACGCGATACTGCGAAAGGCGGCGCCGCTCGGAGCGTCCGTGTCGATTCAAAACGGAGGCGGGATCCGAGCCTCTATCCCCGCGGGACCCGTGACGATGGGACAGGTCCTCGAGGTTCTACCGTTCGGCAACGAGGTCACCGTCGTCACACTGTCTGGAAGCGACTTGCGTGCGGCGCTCGAGAACGGCGTGAGCCAGGTCGAGACGGGCGGCGGGCGTTTCCCGCAGGTCGCCGGAGTGCGTTTTCGCTACGGCGCGGCTGCGGCAGACGGGACTCGAGTCTCGACCATCGAGCTGCGCGACCCGGGGACTGGCCAGTACCGGGCGCTCCGCGCCGACGACGAGGTGGTCGTGGCGACGAACGACTTTCTCGCGGGGGGAGGCGACGGGTACTCGGCTCTCGCTGGCGGAGCCGAGAGATACGACACAGGCTGGCTTGTGTCGGACGCGTTCGCCGAGTACCTGAAGGCGGAGTCGCCGCTCCACGTCGAGGTCGAGGGGCGGATCGCAAGAGCGAGTCCGGAAGCGAGCTAGGCCCGGCTCGTCCTGTACGCGGCAAGGATCTCTCCGAAGAACGCCGCGTGGGTGCTGCCTGGGACATACGAGAAACGCTCGACCAGCTCTGCATCCGCGATGTCCGGGAGCGCGACGAGAGTGCGCGCCAGGATGCGGCACTCGTAGTGGACCGAACACTCTGCCACGATGGGGGGCTCCACGCACCGGGCCCGATGCGGCGTGATGCCCGCCGCGGCGAACTTGTCCATGAGCCTGCCCGACTTGGTGCCGCACAGCGCGAGCGCGTCCTTGAGCCTTCCCGGCGCCGGCACGCTGACGACGAAGGCGGGAGAGGCGGACAAGCACTCGTACGTATAGCGATTCTGCCGGACGAGCACGGTGAAGATTGGCCGGCTCCAGACGATGCCGATCTGCCCCCAGCCGATCGTCATCGGGTTGGGCCTTCCCGCCGCATCAACCGACACGAGGAAGGCGCCGCCGCTCGACAGGGCGCCCCACAGCTGGTCCGTGTCGTCCTTCCACTCGAAGCCGCGTCCCTCATTCATGCCTAGTCCTCCTGAAGTGCAGGGCCGCGATCGTTCCCCGGGCCGCTCGCGGGTGCCAGGGGCACCTGCTGCCCGGCCCGCCGCAGGCCACGGCCGAGATCCTAGCGGAGCGCGAGGCCGGAGGTTGGGCGGGTGTCCCGCCGACACGGGCGCCCGTGTGGGAAGCGGCCTCCGTCAGCCCCGGCGCCGCTCGAGGTCCGGCGCAAGCGCGCGGAGGGCCCCGCGGAGATCGGCGGGGACGCGACGCCAGACGGGAACCGGCCGCAGGGCGGCTTCCCGTTCGAGCCTCGCGTCGCTCGATCCGGTGATGTGCAGGAGAACGGCGTCCGCGCGGTGGATCCAGCCTCGGGCGACGCCCTGGGCGAGCGCCGCCAACGCCGCGCCGCCCTCGGGCGCGATCTCCGCGCCCACCCGACGCTTGAACAGAGCTTGGCATGCGGCGATCTCCGCGTTCGTCACAGCGTACGTCCGCCCAGAGGTCGCGGCGAGCGCGTCGCGAACCCCGCCGACGACAGAGAACGGGGGCGTTCGATTGGCGAGGGTCGGTGCGGACAGGCCGCCGATTCGGCGGAGCTGCAGGGCGCGGTCGCCCGGCGCCTCGATCCCCCCTCCGCGGGTCCAGGCATCGTGCACCGGAGTGAACGGCGCATTCTGGGCGAGGTGGAGGCGCGGCGGCGCCCCGGAGACCGCGCCGCTCTCGACGAGTCGCATCGCGGCCTCCCAAGCTGCAATGGCCCCTGTGCCGCTTCCAACCGCCTGAACATAGTGGTCTGGCAGACGGCCCTGTGTGCGCGCGTATTCGAGCACCACCGTCCCCATCCCGTCGCGGCGGGCGACGTTCCTCGCTCCGCCCTCGGACGCCATGCCGCTGTGCTCGGCCACCGCGGCGGCGAGGCGGATCGCGGCCGCGTAGTCGTTCGATCCCGAGACGACGATCGGCCGGACGGACTCCGACGGGCGCGCCGGGATCCGCAGCCGGGCGGAGGCGGATTCCGGCACGACGATGTAGGCGGCGAAGTCCAAGAGGCTCGCAGCGTGCGCGAACGCGCGCGCCGTGTTCCCCGCCGAAGCCAGGACGACGGCATCCACCCCGTGTTCTCGCAGGTAGAGAAGCGTCGGCAGGGCCTCGAAGTCCTTGAACGTGCCTGTGGCGTTGCGTGCGCCGAGTTCGGGCGCGTACCCACTGAACGCGACCGCCAGATCCGTGAGCCCCAGCGCCGCAGCAAGTCCCTCGTGTCGCACGATCACGGGGCCGATCTCCGTGTCGAACACGGAGGTGGGAGGGAGCCAGGCGGCGAAGCGAAAGATGCCGCCACGTTCGAGGGGGCGGAAGCGCCGCTCGGCATAGACGGCGCAAGGAAGGGCGTCCGGGCAGCGGGGACACGACTGCGCCAACGGCGCGAGCGTCGAGCCGCACCGCGCGCAGAAGATGCTGAGCTTGTCGCGTTCAGCGCTCTGAGTCATGAGCAGAGCATGTCGCCAGAGTGCCGCGATCGCAACCGCGCTGTTGGCTGGACCGATGCGCGCGCGTACGCTCTCCCCATGATCTCCTCTCAGCTGCCTCCCGGGCAACGGTGGGTCGATCGCCCAATCGTCTACGATGTGGCGCCCGCCGGGCCGGTGGATCTGGCAAGCTTTCGGCTGCGCCTCCACGGCGCCGTCAGACGCCCCCTCGAGTTCTCGTGGACCGATCTCCAAGCGCTGCCCCGCACCCGCGTGGCCCGGGACTTCCATTGCGTGACTGCCTGGAGCGTGCGCGCCATTCTGTGGGAAGGGGTCTTGACCGCCGAGCTCGTTGGACGAGTGGAACCCGACAGCGACGCGAACTGGGTCCTCGCGCGCGGGCGCGACGGCTACTCCACTCTCGTGCCGCTCGACGCCTTCGCTGCGTCGGATAGCCTCGTCGCGTACCGCATGGCCGACGCCCCGCTCCTTCCGGAGCACGGGTACCCGCTTCGCCTCGTCGTGCCGTCTTTGTACGCCTGGAAGAGCGCTAAGTACCTGGATGAACTGGAGTTCCTGCGCGCGCCCGTGCGCGGGTTCTGGGAGGCACGCGGCTACCACGACCGCGGCGATCCGTGGAAAGAGGAGCGATACCGCGGCGGCATCTCGTGATGCGGCGGCGTCTCGTGCTACATGGCGCCGAATCGCGACAGCGGCCATACCCGCAGGAAGGGCACTCCGAGGATGTCCTTGTCGCTGACGAAGCCCCAGAAGCGGGAGTCAAAGGAGTCTACGGAGTTGTCGCCGAGGACGAAGTACATGCCCTGGGGGACCAGCGTCGGCTCTACGCCGAAGCGGAAGCGCGCGTCGTTCGAGTAATAGAACCGTGCGAAGCGCGGCCCCTGCAGTTTCGAGCCGTCCACGTAGATGTCGCCGTCGCGAATCTGCACCGTCTGCCCGCCCACTGCGACGAGCCGCTTCACGTAGCGCATCCGCGCTTCGCGCGTGCGGATCCCGAGGTCGGCGAGCGACTTCGTCTCCGAAGTCTTCTTCCCGAGGTCGTAGCGCTTGCCGTCTGACGCGATGAGGGTGATGGTCGCCCCGTTGGGCCACTTCGAGATTTGCCCGTCGATGAACGCCGTCGTGTAGACGGACTCCTGCTTCGAGGCCGTGCTCGTCAAAGCGGTCAGGGTCGCCAGGCGGACCCCAACGGGGACGCCGGCCCTGCCCGCCGCGGAGTCCTTCGCGACCGAGCGAACGTAGACCTCCTCGGTGTGGCGGAACACGATGATGTCTCCCGGCTTAGGATCGCGGAAGAAGTACGTGATCCGATCGACGAAAAATGAGTCGCTCTTCCCGATCGTCGGCTCCATCGAGCCGGTGGGAACGTGCATGCGGACGGTGACGAAGACCATGATGAAGGTAGCCAGCACGGCAGCGACGGCGAGAACCTCGACCCACTCGAGCAGCTCCGTCACACCGCGGTCGGGACGGCCGCCGCATCGCTCGACGAACCGAACGAGGAGTGCGGGCTTCCGCTCTCGCCCCTGCCTCGATCTCCACGACATCGCCACCCCCATCTGTTCGCGTCGCAGTTCGCGTAGTGATAGCGGATCGCGCTCTCCCGAGCAAGCGTCTAGGGTCGCTCCTCGTCGCGCACCGCGCGGATGGCTGCGAGGGCCTCGCGCAAGAGGACGCGGCTGCGCGGCCGATTGAGCCAGAGATTCGCGCCGGACGGATGTGGCAGCGGGACGACGACGCGCCCGTCGGCGACGAACGTGCGGCCGACGCGCTCGTCGAGCGTTCCCGGCCCGAGGAAGTGCTCGATGGCAGCTCCTCCGACCGCCAGAATCGCGCGCGGTCGCACAAGGCGCAGCTCGCACTCGAGGTGCGGGCGACAGAGCAGACGCTCGCGGCGCGACGGGGCGCGATCCCCGCGACCGCTTGTCGCCCTCCCCGGGAAGCACTTCGTGATGGCCGTGATGTACGAGCTTGCGCGGAACTCGTCTTCGTCCCATCCGCATTCGGCAAGCCAGCGGAAGAGGCGGCGGCCGGAGGGACCGCAGAAGGGAACTCCGAGATCGGACTCCGTCTGGCCGGGCGCCTGTCCGACGAGCATCCAGTCGGCCCCGGCTCGGCCGGAGAACACGGCTCCCGCCTGGACGGGGAACCCAGCGTCCGGACACCGCCGGCAGCGCCGCATCTCCCCCTGTACGCGTGCCAGCTGCGCGTCCGCCATCCGCCCATCGTACTTCATCCGCGTTGTGGAACGCGTACACTATCGCCGAGGTATGCTAGGCGCCTGGCGCCATCCCGCCTCGCGGTCTCTCAAACGGAGGTGGGCTCGTGGTCCTGCGATTGGCCTTCATGGCTTTCTATGCTTCGCTCCTTCTGGTGATCGGGATCATCGCACGGCCGCGGGCACGCCACCATCAGGAGGAGTACTTCCTCGCTTCGCGCTCCCTACCAGGTTGGGTCCTGTTCCTGACCATGGCCGCGACGAACTTCAGCGCGTTCACCGTCTACGGCTTCTCAGGGGCGGGTTGGCAGATGGGCTATGGTTTCTACCCCATCATGGCGTTCGGCACCGGGTTCATGGCGCTGGCCTTCCTCCTCATCGGCGTGCCCGTCTGGCGTCTGGGCAAGGAGCATGGTCTGGTCACGCCGCCGGAGTTCGCCTACCAACGTTCGGCAAGTCGGACCCTCCGCGTGACGTTCCTCGTGGTGATGACGGCGTTCACGCTGCCGTACCTCGCCCTGCAGCCGATGGCTGCGGGGTACGCCCTCGAGGCGCTCCTGGGCATCCCGTACTATGCCGGGGCAGCGATCACAACAGCCGTCGTCGTGGCCTACGTCGTCCTCGGCGGCTTCCGCGGCGAGGTCTGGACAGACGCGTTCCAGGGACTCATGATGATCTCGATCATGGCGCTCGCGCTCGTCGTCGTCGCAGGCGAGTTCGGCGGGATCAGCGAGGCGAACCGCGCCGTCGCGGCAACCTGGCCGGAGCTCTTCGGCCGCCCGGGACTTGGCTCGTCGCTGACGCCCGGCGTCTGGTTCGGCTACATGTGCCTGTGGTTCCTGTGTGATCCGATGTTTCCCCAGCTGTTTCAGCGGTACTACGCCGCGCGCGATCCGCGTTCGCTTGCTGTGACCGCGGCGCTCTATCCCTTGCTGACGGGCTTCCTCTTCCTCCTGCCGGTCTCGATCGGCGTGATCGCGAGGTTGGCCTTCCCGACCTTGCCTGCTGGCGTCGCGGCCGATCGGATCCTGCCGCTTGTCCTCCACGCAGTGGCTCCCGCGTGGGTTGAGACCCTGGTCGTATGTGCCGGGCTGGCGGCTCTCGTGACGACGCTCGACTCGCAACTCCTTACCCTGTCATCGATGGCGGTGCGCGACGTGTGGGAGCCGCTGCGCGCGCGGATCAGCCGCTCGCCTTCGGTCGCGCCCCCCTCGGCTTGGGTTGGGAGAGGATTCGTGATCGCGCTCGCGCTCGCCGGTCTGGGTATCGCGTGCCGACCGCCGGGAACGTTCGTCGAGATCACCACGGAGACGTTCACCGGACTGGCCGTCCTCTTCCCCACCGTGGTCGCCGCCCTGTACTGGCGGCGCTTTGATGCGCGCGCGGCGGTCGCATCGATCGTCGTCGGCGAGGCTCTCGTGCTCGCGTACCACGAGAAGTGGCTTCCGACCTTCGGTACATTGCCCGTCGTCCCTGTCGTCGTCGGAGCGACGTGCGTGCTCGTCCTCGGCTGCGTCCTCCTGCGCGGCAGAGGCAGGCCTCCTGTCCACCTTGTGGTTGGGATGTCGAGGAGGTCGAAGATCCTGTGGAGCGCAGCGTTCCTGGGGCTCTTCGTCGCGGCGAACGACTTCTGGGCGTGGGGCGACGCGCGCCTGGGTCCGCTCGGGCTCCCGTGGTGGACGTGGGCGTGCGCGGCGCTCTGTCTGTTGCTCTCCCTCTTGCTGTGGCTCTTCGGGCGCGTCGTCCGCCGGAGAAACTAGGACGCGCCACGACGGGCAGCCCGCGGGATCTTCCGGCAGCCGAGTTCCAGCAGGAAGAGAAGAAGTCCGCCGAGTAGGAACGGCCGGTGCGCCGGGAAATACGAAGCGGCGCCGGACGCGGTCCTCTCCGCGAGCCGCATGTTGCCTCTCAGAACCTCGCCGCCGGTCGCGCGCGCGATCAGTGAAAGGGTCTCCGCGTCAACTCCGAGTTCGCGCGCCTCTGCTGGGTACGGAACGGAGAAGGGAAGCGTGGCAACGCGATCCCTTGCCGCGTCGGTGACGCGCGCGATGTAGGCTCCCTCTTTGAGGTCCGGAAGGTCGGTCTCGTACAGCCCGGGGGCCGTCTGCTCTAGGATGAGCCGGTCTCCCCCGGGAACGACGGTCGCCGTGAGGGCGAGGAAGTCGGCGTAACTCCCGTCCGGCTCTCTTGCCTCGACGCGGAGCCTTCCCGGCCGGCTTTCCACGTCCACCCAAAGCTCGAGGCCTTGGGCGGCCCAGGCGTCGGGCTCGACCGCCAAGAGCAGGGTGTCCAGCAAGAGAGACGCCCTTTCCCAAGCCAACCAGTCGCGCGACCAAACGCCGGAGAGGTCGACGTTGAGGACGCCCACCCAGCCAAGTCCCAGCCTCCAGCGGGCGAAGATCGGATCGTTCGCGACGGACAGGAGGACGTCGGCCGTCGGCCGTGGATACGTCAGCGCGTATCCCTGCACGGGCGGAAGGGTCGCGAGGTCGCCGATCACGAGGGTGCCGGCGACCGGCGACTCTTCGGTCACGAAGCGGCTCCGCGACAGGCGTTGCGTCGCCTCGATCGACACCTGCGGCAGCGTGGCCACGTCCGTTGCGGTGTAGAGCGTCCCGCGGCCCGCTTCCACGAGCCGCGCGAGGAGCTCCCGATTCGGTTGGGGACCCACAGCAATGGCAGACACGTGGATGTCCGACTGGGCCGCGAGACGGGCCAACAGCCCCTCCCAGTCCCTCGGCTCGTCGACGGTCTTGCCGTCGGACAAGAGAAGAACATGCTTGACGCGCGCCGAGACCGCCTCGAGCGCGTCGAGGGCGGCCGTCACGGGACCGAAGATGTCCGTCCCTCCGCTCGCCTCGAGGGTTCGGAGCGACGCGTAGATCGCGCTTCCGTCGCCCACCGACCCGACCGGGCTGAGCCAGCGCAGATCCCGGTCGAACGCAATGACGCCCGCCGCCGCGTCGGGGCCGAGGAGCCCGACGCTGGCGGCCGCGGCCTCCCTCACGATGTCGATCTTCATCGCGCCGGCGGCGGACCCGAGCATGCTGGCGGAGCGATCCAGAAGGTAGACGACGGCGAGACTTGCCTGTTCGGCCCGCTGCGGGAGCGTGTAGGAGACAGGCAGCAGGTCCTCGATGGCGGCCTCGCGCAGGCCGCGCAGCTCCGCCTCGCCCTCTGCGACCAACAGGCTGCCGCCCATCTCCGAGACGAACGAGCGCAGAGTCGCGATGTCGGTTGGCCCCAGCCCACCGAGAGGGAGCCCGGTCAACACCACCTGGCGGCGGCCCGCCAGTTCCTCGAGCGAAGGCACGGAGGGTCGGGTGGCGAGGAGCCGCCCGGGGGCTGCCAGGGCGGCGAGCAAGGCGTCGGCCGGCGACTGCGAGACGACGAGCAGCGGAGAACTGGCCCCGACCTCCGTGAAGGCGGAGAGCGAGTCGTTGTCAGCTAAGGGATCGCCGACCTTCTTCACAGACGCTCGGTAGGAGTAGGTTCCTGCGACCTCGAGGATCTGGCGAACCTCGAAGCGCGAGAGCCCGGCCGCGAGCGTGATCGAAGACGACGAAACCATCTCACCGTTTCGGTACAGGGCGAGCAGGGCCTCGCCGGGCTCATCGGATCGAACGGTCGCCGTGACCAGAAAAGGCCGCGACGGATCAACCAAAGCAGGCGTCTCTAGCCCGACGAGCGCGACATCTGCCGGCGCAGAGCGCCCGAGGGGGACAACCGAGATGGGCACTCCCTGCTCGCGCGCCGCGCTCAGCGCGTCGAGCAGGCCGCCCGTGACCCTGCCGTCGCTCAAGAGCACCAGCTGGTTGGCCTCCCCGCGCGGGAGGGCGCCAAGGCCTAGCCTGACCGCCGCGCCGAGATCGGTGCCCGATCCGAGGCTCGCGGCCACGGGAGGGAGGGAGGCGGGCGTCGGGTGCGCGGCGAGCGGGACCGCAAGGACGGCGCGCGACGCGAAGTCGATCGTGCCGAACGATACGCCGGGATTGGCCTTCTGCACTGCGGCGGCCAGCCCATCCACCTCGTCTGCCGTCGCCGAAGCTGTCACGCTGGAAGAGCGGTCAACGAGGAGGAACACGTTCTCCCCGCCTTCGGCCCTGCGGATCTCGGGCCCGGCAAGCGCCGCGATGAAGGCCAGGGCGGCCAGGCACGGCAGGAGGAGGGCGCGGAGCCGGGCACGGAAGAGCACGAGGGCGGCCGCCGGCACGAGCGCGAGGAGCAGGAGAAGCGGAGTCGCGAACCGGATCACCTCCGTCGCCTCCTCAGAGAACCGCTTCGCTCGCGCTCGATGGACTCGAGCGCGAGGCAGCACAAGGCCAGGGCGGCGGCCACGGGCCACAGGTCGATGTACGCCGTCTTGCGGCGGGCTTCCTCTCCTGAAGCCTGGGCGGCTGGCTCCGCGGCAACTGCCGGCGGGCGGGGCGACTCCTCGGGATCGACGTTGGCCGCGACGGCGTACGTACCGGATGACGTGGTGAGTTCGTAGATGCCGGGCGCCTTGGCGATGAAGCCGATGGAATCGGCGGGCAACCCGATCTCGTGCCCCGTAGGGTCCTTCAGGCGTTCGGGAGCCCCGTACGGCGCGACAGGGACGGGGGCTCCGACGATCGCGGATGCCTCGGGCGCGGAGCCGCCGGTGCGCAGGAGCCAACGAACAGCGTTCAGGACGAGGATCGGAAAGTCGACCGTGAGGGGCAGATTGGACTCCAGCGGATCGGGGAAGAGAGAAACGACTCGCCGACCGGCCGGTTCGCCGTGCCACAAGATGGGAACGCCGTCGGCGGAGAGAACGGTCACTCCGGACTCGATCGGGCGGACGGCGGGCGAGGTCTTGAGCACGAAGTTGAGCGGATCAACCTCCAACAGCAGAGGGTCGCCCGGCACCTCGACGGTGAGCGGCCCCCGGACGTCACGGACATCCTCTCCGACATCGAGGATGCCTGCGAGCGTGGCGTGGACCAGCAAGACGCGCTCCTCACGAAGGCCGGCGGGAAGGGTCGCGCTCGAACAGACGACCAGGTCAGCTCTGCCGGGGTCGTCCTGAGCGACGAGTTCTACCCCCGCGACGGTGAGCGCGGTCTTCAGGTAGCGGTCCATCGTGCCGATGACGCGTGCGCGGACGCCGGCACGGCGGGCGAGGCTGGATAGCCTGACATCGTCAACCGAGAAAGCGTCCCGGCCGTCGAGGGTCGCGGTGAACGTCCCACCGATCGAGGCGGGGAACGGCAGGACGAGTGCCTGCTCGCCCCCGGGTTCGACGAGCGCGTCGTAGGACAGGCGGCGGGTTCCGTCGCTCACGCGCACCGAGACCTCGCGGTACGCCGACGTGTCGTTTCGGACGCGGACGAACGCGACGGGCCCCGTCCCATCAAGGCTCTCGCGGACGGAGAACGCCGAGATCGCCACGTTCTCTCCTGCGGCGAAGGCGACGACCTCAAGGCCAGGGAGAGCGAACTGCGCCTGGGCGTCGGTCAGAACGACGACCCGCTCGAAGAACGAGTCCTGGCTCGCGAGGAGCGCGGCGAGCGCCTCGTCGGCGCCGTCACCATACCACGTGGGCTCCCAGGCGGCCACCGCCCGGCGCGCGGCATCGTGTCGCTCCGCAAGGGGAGCCAGGACGCGCGGGGACCTCGAGATCTCGAGGACCGCCACGGGGGTCGTCGGGTAGCGGTCGAACAAAGCGAGAGCTTCCGCACGCACGAGCGCTGCGATGTCCTCTCCTTCCGCGGTCTGCGCGCGGAGACTCGCGCTCCCGTCGAGCACGATAGCCAGGCTCGCGAGGCGCGGTCGCGCCGTCCGCAGGCACGGATCGGCGAGTGCGACGGCGACGAAGGCGAGGACGAGAAGCTGGAGGAGCAGGAGAAGATCGAAACGCGCTCGGAGCCGCGCAGCCCTTGTTTCAGGAAGAGTCGGCAACTTCTCCCAGAGAACGAGAGCCGCCACCTCACGGCGCTTCCGCTGGGAGTGGAGGAAGTGCAGGAAGAGGATGAGCAGGGAGAGGAGAAGGATGCCCAGCTGGGCGGGGCTCGAGAGGATCACGCGCACCACCTCACGGCCGGCGTCAGACCGGCTCGCTCCACGTAAGCCCAAACCGTGCGCATCACAGAAGCGGAGTCTCCTTCCACACCTCGTCCAGGAGCGACGAAACGGTCACGCCGTCCGCCTCTCCCCGGAAGTTCAGGAGAACGCGGTGTTGGAGCGCAGGGCGGAAGGCGGCCTGGAGGTCGGCTCGTCGGACGTTCGGCGCGCCCGCGAAGAGAGCGCGCGCTTTCGCTGCAAGGATGAGCGCCGACGCGCCGCGTGGGCTCGCTCCCACCTCGACGTAGGACCTGACAGCCTCAGGCGCGCCCGCGCCGTCGGGCCGCGTGGCCAGGACGAGGCGTGCCGCGTATCGCCTCAGAGGCTCCGCGATGGGGAGTTCCCGCACGACGGCCTGCGCCGCCTGGATGTCTCCCAGGGAGGCGATGGGGCGCGGCAAGGGCAGCCCGTTCTCTTCCGTGGCCCTTCGCGTGATCTCGACCAGGCTGGCCTGGTCCGGCCTGCCGACCAGCACCTTGAGCTGGAAGCGGTCGATCTGTGCCTCCGGCAGCGGATACGTGCCCTCCATCTCGATCGGGTTCTGCGTCGCGAGGACGAGGAACGGCGCGTCCAGCCGAATCGTCGTTCGCCCCACCGTGACCTCGCCTTCTTCCATCGCTTGAAGGAGCGCCGATTGCGTCTTGGGTGTAGCGCGGTTCACCTCGTCTACGAGCAGGACCTGCGCGAAGATGGGGCCCGGCGAGAAACGGAACCGGCGTCCCGCCAGGTCGTCGATGAGGACGTGCGTGCCGAGGATGTCGGCGGGCATGAGGTCGGGCGTGCACTGCACTCTCTGAAATCGAAGTCCCAGCGCGCCGGCGAGCGCGCGCACGAGGAGCGTCTTGCCGAGCCCGGGCGCGCCTTCGAGGAGAAGATGGCCGCGGCACAAGAGGGCGACGAGAGCCGCGTCGATCGGCTCGTCCTGTCCGACAATGGTTTCGGCCACGGCTCCACGTAGGCACTGGACCAAGGCGCGAGCTCGATCGATGTCGGCGTGCGTCGTCATGGACCGACCTCCGTCACGCCCTCGAAGTACTCGCGCACGAGGTCGCGCACCTGTGCCGCGACGGACCGCGACTCCAAGAGCGCCTGCAGTCTCACGTAGCTGTAGGAAGTCGCCATCGCGTCAGGGCCCGCAGCGGCCGGCGGCTCAAACGGAACGCCCTTCGTGAGGAACTGCTTCACCGAGCCTTCTCTGCCGAGGCTCCCCAACAGAACCTCGGGCGTCAGGCCCGCCGTTCCGAGCGCGGCGGCGGCGCCGCTTGGCTCGGTCCGACCTGCAGCGGCGCCGCCCTCGTCGGTGGCCGGCGCGGAGTCGGCGCCCGAAGGAGGCGCGTTCCCCAGCTCGGCCGGGGTCCTCTCTCCCGCCCCCGTGCCCGTCCGTCCTTGGGGCGACGTCTTCACTGGAGCCCACCCGATCGAGTCGGGCTCGTCGCCCTGCGCACGCTCCCCGCTCTCCGGCGGCGCGCTGGCGATCCCCGCGTTGCCGGGGTGGTCCTCGCTCGCGCCGGCTGAGTCGAGCAGGCGCTGCGACTCCGCGAGGCGGTCCTTGAGCGCGTCCCCCGGCTCGGACTCCAGCACCGCGGACAAGGAGTCCCGCAGGGGGGAGCGCGGCATCTCCGCAAGCAGGGCGCGCAGGGCCTCCTTCTCTTCCTCGGTCAGCGTGAGCGTAGATCGCGCGTCTGCCTGCGCGCGGCGCGCGATCTGCGACAGAAACTCGGAGACCGAACCGCCCGCGTCCCGGGACAAGAGGGACTCCGCTCCCGCGTCCTCGCTCGCCAAGGCGCCGGCGAGGAGCCCGCGCGAGGGAGGAGCCGGCAGGATCTCGGCAAGCGTGTCGACCAGCGGCTCGGGGGCTGCGCCCGGTTGCGAGTCCGCTCGGACGGCGACGTCCCCTTCCCTCGTCGATTGGCCGTCGGAACGCACCACTGGGCCGGAGTCGGAAGCCGCAGCGCGCGTCTGTCTCTCTTCCTCCACGCGGGTCGCCCGTGTCCCGCCCGGAAGCGCGAACACGACGGCGGCCGCAGCCCCCAAGACGAAGAGCGCGACGAGCCACGGCGCCAGGTCGCGCGCGCGTGGGCGCATGACTCTGCGCCACGGAAGCGGCGCGCTTTCAAGCTTCTGGGAGATCCTCTCGCGGAACGGGTCGTCGCCACGCCGGGCGCGGACCTCGTGGAGAGAACAGAGGAGTTCGCCCGTTCCGAGCGCGAGGTCAAGGGACAAGAAGAGGTCCGGCACGCAGGGCTCGCGCAGACGGCCGAGTGCGTAGCCGACGGCCGAGGCCCCGACGCAGACCGTCGCCGCCGCCGTGAAGGCCGCGGCGCCCGGCCGTGCGCCGAGGCCACGGGCGGCACAGGCGCCGGCCAGGGTGACGAGCGCGGCACCCGCGAGGGCGATCCCGGCCACTCGGAAGCCGCGCAGAGCCCGAGCGCGGCGACTCACGGCTTTCTCCATCCGCCCCACGTCAAGCACGCCGAACTCCCAGATACCCGGCCGCACACGAGATGAGAGCAAGCGCGAGGCCGATGGGGATCGCAAACGCCAGGGCCGTCTCCAGCGGCGTGATTTCGTCGAACAGGCGGTTGGCCGCGCCGATGGGCGACGCAACAGGGAGCCAGAGGAGCGGGAGGACATGGTAGGCCGCGAAGGCGGAGTACTTGGCCAAGAACGCGAGGGACGGCCGCAACCGGGCGAAGCCCTCGACGAGGCGGCTGATCAAGGCAAGGACAAAGGCCGTCAACGTCGTAAGGAGGCCGAGGAGCAGGAAGTGACCGCCGTGGCCGGGCGAGAGGGAGTAGGCAAACACCGTGTACGGCAAGCAGAGGAGCTGGGCCAGTACGACGCGCACAGCGAGCGACAGCAGGAGGCGCGCCCCGCGCTCGTCGCGCTCGGCGCTCGTCGCCCCAAGTCCCAGGCCGAGCAACCCCATCGACACCGCGTACGCGGAGAGGTAGAAGGGCATGCGAGCGAAGAGCGGCCCACCGGCGAGGTCTTGCACGACGCGAGCAGCGGGAGTCGCGAGCAAGAGACTCGTTCCGCAGAGGAGGACCGGGATCAGATACGGCCGCCAGTTCTCTCGGTCGATCAGCGCGTACGCCCTACCCACGACCCACCTCCGCGACCCACAGCGTCACCTGGCGGCGGCCCGCGCCCGTCTCTCTCACGTCGCCGGCAATGAGCCAGTCCCCTCGGCCGAGGTGGAGCGCGCGCGACACGGCGGCGAAGAGGACGTCGAGGGGGGCGCCCGGCGCACCGAGACCCAGGACGCTCGTTCCGGCGTAGATCATCGACTCGTCCGTTTCGATGGCGTCCAGCGCGAGCGCCTCGCCGTCGTGCAAGAGAAGAGCATCCGCCAGCCGCCGTCCCGTCCCGTTGCGAAGACGCACGCCCTCGTCCCCGGTTCGCCACGCCTGCAGGGCGGGCGGCGCATCGGCCTGCGTGCCGAACGTGCGACGCGCGCCCGAGGTCACTGTGACGCCGGCGACGCCCGCAGCGTAGGCCACATCGTACGTTCCCTCGGAGAAGCGCGCCGGTAGCGGCTCTAGAGGAGCGGCATCTAGATCGAGCCGGACCGACTCCGCGCGACGCGACGCCGACGCGACCGCCGTGCACGAACTCGTCACGGCGAGCGGGCTGCGCGACGAGCTCACGGAGACGGACACCTGCGTCTGGTAGACGTCTTCCCGCACGCGCGTCGGTCCCGTCAGAAGCCACGACACTCCCGCAAGGAGGAGGAACGACACCGCAAGCCACGGGGTCCTTGAACGAGAAGGGAGAGCCACCGGCGACCGCTGGACGAGGACGACGGCCGCCAGGGCGAAGACGCCCGCGGCGAGCAGCAGCGCGGCGTACCATGGGCTGGGGTGCAGGATCGGCTGCTCGGCGAGGATCTGCGATGCGACGTCGGCGAGCGACAGGGATCCAGGTGTCGGTACGAGTCCGGCGATCTCGGCGAACTCGCTTGGGCCGTACCGGAATGCATCCCTCGCGACCAAGACCACCGTGCCCGCGCCGTACCTCCCGACCACGATGTCGGCGTACCCGTCGCGCTCGCGGGCAACCCGGGCGCCCTCGCGGAGACGGCCGGTCAGGTACGGAGTGCCGTCCCGATGCGTGGTCAGCGCAGGTTCGTCCAGCGGCAGAAGATCGCGGAAGCGCGGCGCGTCGAGCAGGAGATACTCGGACCCAGTGAAGAGGACGAGGCACCCGCCGTCGAGAACCCAGCGCGCGAGCGCATCCCAGCGCGCAGCATCGAGCCCCGCGGCGGCGCGGCCGATCCAGACGCTGGAGGCGGATCCGTACGCGGCGCCGTTGTGCGGAAGATCCGACGGGCCGAGGTGAACGGCCCGCGCCGACGGCGTCGCCGGAAAGGCGCCCACAGCAACGGGGAAAGGCTCGTCCTCCGCCAGCTCGCGGATCGCGAAGTCGCGCGAAGCGAGCGTCCTCCCGTCCCGGGTTGCGAGCTCCACGCGCAACTGCGTCGCCTCGCCGTACACCGGGAACGCCGCCTCCAAGGCGCCATCGTCGTCGGGAACGGCGGGCAACTCGAACGAGATCGTGCCGGAGCCCCGCCACGCATTGCCGACCTCTTGAACGACGCGGATGACGTACGCATCTTCGCCTGGATCGCCGAGCGCGCCGCCGACGGACGTGACGCGCCCCGGCACCAGGTGCCCGCCCAGCCCGATCGCGGGAGCCCAGGTGAGCGCGCCGGAGGCCGGCCACGCCGGGCTCGCAAGCAGTGTGGCGAGGAGAGGCAACCACAAGATGGCGTGCCGACCGACTCTTCCCATGACGATGACTCCTTGGGCCGGCGGGCGCTGGGTCTCTGCCGACAGCCGGCCGACACGGTGCGATCCCCTGCGCGCGCAGGCGTGCCGGCTGCACTCTAGTGGCCGCATGGCGTCGGGTCAACCGCCGCGCCGTCCGGCGGCGCTTTTCGGAGTATGGTGTGCGGCGCAGAAGGAAGAACGGAGAAGGGTCGACGCATGACAGGGGAGTATGGAGTTCTGGCCGCGTACTACGACAAGCTGTATGCATGGAAGGACTACGCCGCAGAGGCGGGCCGCCTGATCGAGATCGTGGGGGGCGACGGCCGAGGCACGCTTCTCGACGTGGCGTGCGGAACCGGCCGGCATCTGGAGCACCTCCGCGAGCGTTTCGATGTCGAAGGGCTCGACCTGTCGAGCGAGCAGCTGGCGATTGCTCGACAGCGGATCCCCGGCGTGCCGCTTCATGAGGCCGACATGCGGCATTTCTCTCTCGGGAGGACGTTCGACGTCGTCACCTGTTTGTTCAGCTCCATCGGCTACGCAAAGACGCTCCGCGAGATGCAGGACGCCATCGAGTGCATGCGAGCGCACGTCAAGCCCGGCGGCGCGCTCGCCATCGAGCCCTGGTTTACGCCCGACGCGTGGCAATCGCGGACAGTCCACGCAGTTTTCGTGGACGAGCCTGAGCTGAAGATCGCTCGGGTGAACACGAGTTTCGCTGTGGGTCGGGCGTCGATTCTCGATCTTCATTATCTGATCGGCACGCCGGACGGGACGGAGCATCTCCTCGAACGTCACGAAATGGGCCTGTACACCACGGCGGAGATGCAGGCCGCCCTGCGAGCCCCTGGGTGGACGGTCGCCTACGACGAAGAGGGTCTCAGCGGACGGGGCTTGTACGTGGCGCGGCGCGGGCCGTCGAGGCGCTCCGTCGCCTCGACGGCCCGACGGCGTCCGCTCGCCGGAAGCCGTCAGTCTGAGGGGCCAAAGAGGCCGGGCGGGACGCGGTGAACCGGTCAGGCAGGTGAGACGTCCCGTTCTCTCTCCCGCTTGGGAAGCCGCAACGGTTGACATCCTTCAGCAGGTCCCTATACTGCTCATAGCCTCTTCACTAGATGGGAACGGTAGATCGTAACAACGTATGGCCTCTTTGAGGAGGCCATGCGAGGGAAGCGGTGCGAGGCGCGGCCAGCGCAGTACCTGGCCGCGCGAGGTAGGTCACGATCAAGGAGGAAGAGCAGTGAAGAGAATGATGCTGTTCGTTCTCGCTGTGGCTTTGCTCGTTGGGCTGGCGCTCGCCGGCGAAGCCAAAACACTCCGATGGAATCTTGCTTCCGAACCTCCATCCCTAGACCCGAGCCTTGCGACGGACACGACGTCCCACCAGATCATCAAGAGCACGTTCGTCAGCCTGTTGCAGTTCGACGACGTGACGATGAACGTGTTGCCCGACCTGGCGACGACCTGGGACTTCGATGCTGCGACGAACACCTGGACGTTCCATCTCCGCAATGACGTCTATTGGGTGGACCAGAGCGCGTTGCCGCTCGGCGTCGTCACGGCGCACGACGTGGAGTATGGAATCAAGCGACTGCTGGCTCCTGACACGGCGTCCGAGTACGCCTACGTCCTGTATCTCATCAAGGGCGCGGAAGCGTACAACACGGGCGTCGGCTCAGCGGATGACGTCGGCGTTGTGGCGGTGGACGATGTCACCGTCGCGATCACGCTGAACTTCCCGGCTGGCTACTTCCCGACCATGGCCGCTCTGTGGCTCTGCGCCCCGCTTCCCAGCGCGGCGATCGAGCGCTACGGCGACCAGTGGACCGAGGCGAAGTACATGCAGACCAACGGACCGTACCTCCTCGGGGAGTGGGTCCACGATGACCATCTGGTCCTGGTCAAGAACCCGAACTACTACGACGCGGCGAACGTGAAGATCGACGAGGTCTACTGCACGATGGTCAACGAGGCCTC
>JAKLFO010000039.1 GCA_022711155.1 Candidatus Bipolaricaulota bacterium | reverse complement strand
GAGGTCCTTCACCGCCCGGACGATGTTCATCGACATGTCATAGTCGGTTGCGGCGGTGTTATAGAGTGCGCCGTGGGGCTTGACGTGCCGCATACGTGCTCCTGCCGCTTCGGCCATCGCCTTGACCTGATCGCCCGTGAGCCGCCTGTCCGAAGCAAGTCCTTGCTGGTAGGCCCGAATCGCCTCTTGGATCGAGGAACGCATGACCGTCTCAGCCACCGTGTTGAACAGGCCGGAGAAGATGAACAGGATCACGGCGTACATGATGACCGCGTAGATCACGCGTTTTACGGCATACCGCCAGTACATGCTCGACTCACCTCCTCATTGCCTACAAAAGGTAGGCGGTGCAGACCTCGCACCGCCTACCCCGTATACCAAACTGTACTACCTTGAAACTACTGCAGCAACAGCGTTGCGCCAGCGGACGCCGGGAGCCCCTTCGCGGGGCTGGCAATGCCGACGACCGTGTAGGCGCCGGAGAGACCCGTCGTCGCCGAACCCGGGATGACGGCCGTGTACTCACCGGCCGCCGTCTGGGTGGCGGCAAACGTCGTCTCGCCAGCCGGGCTGATCAACAGCAACGTGACGACCGACTCGGTCCCCGGCTCGAAGGTGTTGCTCGGGAACGGGGCCTCGCTCGTCTTGATGACGACCGTGATGTCTTTGCCAGCCTGAGCGGCCAGCGGGGTCACGATTTCGTCGATCTGGACCATCAACGCTTCGACGGCCTCAGCCCAATACTCTGGCGTGAACGGGTAGTTCGGATCGCGGTTGGCGACCAGGGTCATCTGGTTGTTCGCCGCGTCGAAGTTGTCAACGTAGAACCCGCCGTTGCCGATGTAGGCGTGGCCATGCGCGTCGATGAAGTCGATCGCGTTCTGGTAGTAGCCGGCGATGTCGTCGGCGGTGAGGCCGGCGTCATCGAGCCAACCGTTGAAATAGGGCGGAACCCACTTCGCGTCTCGCATCGAGACGAGTTCCGCTCGGATGTCCGACACCATCGACGGAACGAGGATGTCGACTTCCGTCACTCCCGCGCGGTCCTCAAACGAGTACACCGTGCCGGACTCGGCGCCGGTCGCGATCATCTGAGCGAGCGCCTCGACGACCGTCCAGATGACGCCCTGCGCGTGGTTCTGATGGCGCGGGTAGAGTCCCGGAAGGATGGTCGCCGCAACGACGTTGGCGTCGGGCGGGAAGTTGTAGTCGCTGAACGTCGTGATCTGGTTGTTCGCGACGTCGTAGATCGAACCGTGCGCGTACTCGAACCCCGGCGCCCACTTCGTCTCGAGCGTGTTCGCCCAATACGGGTCGGTGTCGTAGTCCCTCGTCGCCCAGTCGGTCGTGAAGCCGTCGTAGTAGATGTAGTCGAGCACGGTGAGCGGCGTGCCGTCATGCCACGTCATCTTGTCGCTGACGAGCGAGTACTTGCACGTGCTCTGGGTGTTCTCGCCCGTCGCGGCCCACGCCTTGGTCGTCGAGTTGTACTCGAGCGCCGTCGCGGGGGCGGGGATCAGGCCTTCGCCGTTCGGGCCGATCTCGGTCCGGAGGTCGGCGATGTCCCACGTAATGAGGACGCCGAACGGATCCGCCGTGCTCGGCGAGTTGTTCGCCGTCGGCTCGGTGCAGTTCTGGATGATGTTCGCGGCGTACATGTCGTTGAAGCCGTTCGAGCCCACCGGGTCCCACGGGTTCAGGAACAGGGTTCCGCGCGCCGAGAACTGCGACACGCGAACGACCTTGTCGGCGGCCGTCGGCACCATCGTGTACATCGAGAACGAGTTGATTCCGTCAGCAAGTCCGTACGCGAAGCGGCTCTCAAACGCGGCCTTGTTCGCGACGTAGTACGAAGCGGTGTAGCAGATCCAGATTCTCCACGACTCCTGGAGACCGAGATACTGCATCTCGCTCGCCATCGCCCAGTACTCGGCCTCGCTCGCGAACTGCCCGTACCACAGGGCCTGCGACAGCTCGTCGATGCGGGCGTTCTCGACCTGCCAGAAGCCTTCAATCATGCCGCCCGGCTCGTTGCCGTACCAGGGGGCGTACATCTGCGTCAGGTTGCCGTCGATCCACTTCGTCGTGCCGCCGGCGCCCCAACCCTCGGTGTAGATGTGGTAATCGAAGTTCGCGGGGTCGGTGTTGTACGACTGGTTGATGCAGTAGGACCGCTCGCGCTCCTGGCGATCGACCTTGATGCCCGTCTTCTCGATCTGGTCGGCGTAGTACCGGCCGAACGGAAGTCGGACGTTCGGGTCGTCGACGCGGATCAGGAAGGCGACCGTGACGTCCTGGCCGTCAAACTCCCAGAAACCGTCCGCGCCCTTCACGAGGCGGCCGCCGAGCTTCGCGGCGGCACCCTCGATGGCTTCCGCGCACAGCTGGAGAGCCAGGGCCTCGTCGCCTTCGGCCGAAAGGCCGAGCTTCGACGCCTGCAGAGCGAGGCGGAACCCGCCAGGAAGGTCTCCCGGCAGGTAGGCGATCGCCGACAGGCCGGCGCCGTTCAGCACCTCATCGATCATCTGCTGACGATTGATGAGGAGGTTCTGCGCGAAGCGGTACTGCTGCAGCGCGAACGGGTTGAACTTCTCGACGCCGTCGTCCAGGTCCATCCCAACGCCCGTCTCGTTGTCCGGATAGGGGTTGTAGAAGAACGAGTCCGAACCGCCGTACGTGATGTACAGCTCGAGGGCGTCCAGGGACTCCTGGCTCAGTCCGGTCACGACGCGGGCCGGCGTGTTGTACTGGAACATGTCCACGTTGCCGGCAGCGCAGTCCTGGAGACCGATCTCTTCCGTCATGCGGACGTCATAGATGATCTTGTCCGCGTAGGGACCGTTCGCCGCGACGGCGAACGAGATCGCTCCGATCAGCAGCATGCTAAGAACTAGACGGAAACGCATTATGTGTTTTCCTCCTTGTCTTGCACTCCAACCCTGACTCTTCTCACGGCTGACACTCGCCTCTTTGGGGCTAGACCACAACCCCGCAAGCGGACGCCTCGGATAGCGCGCTCGACGTCAAGCGCCACAACCTCTCTAGAACACCTGGAGGTTGATCAGCTTGGCCTCGAAGAGCTTCACCATCTCGCCAGCCTTCGTCGGCTGCAGGTGCAGGACCACGTACCCGCCGGGGCCGATATCGCCAATCAGCAGGCGGTGCATCTTGTTCAAGCTCTGCGAGATGTCGCCGCCCACGATGGCAGCCGTCAACGCGACCGGCGTCCCGCCGAGCTGGCAGACGTAGGAACCCGCTGCCACGATGCGGAAGGACGTGAACCCGGTGAGGTACGCGGCGTTGACCGTGAGCCCCGCGTTGTAGTCGTTGTAGATGAGCACCCAGGCATCAGTCCCGGCCTGCGTGGCCGTGTAGATGACGTTCGAGTCCTGCAGGTAGGGCGTCGCGCCCGCAGCAAGACCGATGCCCAGCGTGAGTGACGCGAGGAGTAGACCAAGAACCAGTCTCTTCATCACTACGGAGCCTCCTTCTCGATGTTGAACGCACACAGAGCTATGCGGCCCCTTTCGGGCATTCCGCATTGCCTGTGCAAGCCTAGTGGAGAGTGTCTTCATTATACGGATCGGCCTGACCAAGGCAAGAGGCTCGTCGTAGCTTGACCAGTATAGGATGGGCGTCTCGCCCCCACCGCGCGAGCCGCCGATTGCGTCGCACTCCGTCACCTTCCCGCAAGACTCCTCTCTCTCCCCATGACATCAGCCTCTCTCCGCAGGACGCGCCGAGTGGGGTAGGACCGACGCCCGCCCTCGCCGTCGCGGGACAGCCGCAGCGGATGATCCGGCCGCATCGGCAGACAGGCCCACGGCCCATCGAGAGATGCCCGGACGTCGCGTACACTTCCCTCATGGCAGGCTATCGACTGGAAACCACCCTGAAGGACTTCGTCCGAGAGCGCGTCGTCGAGTCCTATCGATCCCTGCGGGGCGCCCCGCCGACCCTATGGTTCAACATCCGGCTCAACGACAACCCCCAGTTCGGCGACTACTCGGCCAATCTTGCCATGCTTGAGGCCAAGGCTCAGGGTCTCGTGCCGCGGACGCTCGCCCAGGACATTGCGGACGAGTTCGTGCGCCGCGCGGGAAGCGAAGGCCTGCGCGCCGAGGTCGCCGGCCCAGGCTTCATCAACGTCTTCCTCTCTCCGGAGCGCGTGCAAGACTCGCTGCGCGCCCTCCTCCAGGCGGGGGAAGGGTACGGCACGTGGGAGCTTGGCGCGGGGAGGCGGCTCCAGGTCGAGTTCGTCAGCTCGAACCCGACCGGGCCGCTCACGGTCGGTCACGGGCGGCAGGCCGTCCTGGGCGACGTCTTGGCCTCCCTCTCGGCCCGCCTCGGTTACGCGGTCGAGCGGGAGTACTACTTCAACGACGAAGGGCGCCAAGTCGACCTGCTCGCCGAGTCGCTCTGGATCCGCTACCGAGAGCTGTTCGGGGAGACGCGCGAGATCCCCGAGGGCGGCTATCAGGGCGAGTACCTGAAGGACATCGCCGCCGCGGTCCGCGCGTCGGTCGGCGACGGGTTCGCGGAGTTCGACGAGTCGGCGCGAACGACGTTCCGCCACGAAGCGGTGTCCCGCATCAGCGAGGGCATCCGCATCGACCTCGAGACGCTCGGAATCCGCTTCGACCAGTACTTCAGCGAAGGGACGCTCCACCGAGACGGGAAGGTCGCCGAGGCGCTCGCCGCGCTGCGGCGGGTCGACGCTGCCTACGACAAGGACGGAGCGGCCTGGCTGCGCGCCGAGCACGTGCCGGGCGGGAAGGACTCCGTCCTCGTGCGCAGCGACGGCCGGCCCACGTACCTCTTGGTCGACATCGCCTACCACATCAACAAGAAGGAGCGAGGCTTCGCGCGCGTCATCGATGTCCAGGGGGCCGATCACGTCGTCGAGCAGGCCTGCATGAAGGCGGCGCTCGCGGCCCTCGGATTCCCTCCCGACTTCCTCGGCTACGCCGTGCACCAGTTCGTGAGCCTGAAAGAGAAGGGCGAGACCCAGCGCATGTCCACGCGAGCCGGCCGCTTCATCACGCTGCGCGACCTGGTGGCGGAAATCGGCCCGGACATCGTTCGGTACTTCATGATCTCGCGCAAGCCGGAAGCGCACCTCGAGTTCGACCTCGACCTCGCGAAGAGCCAGTCGCTCGACAACCCGGCGACGTACATCCAGTACGCGCACACGCGGATCGCGTCCCTGTTCCGCAAGGCCGGGGCACTGGGCGACGGCCTCGCCGCTGCCGACCTCGCGCCGCTGCGCTCGCCCGACGACCTGGCCCTCATCAAGAAGCTCGACCTGTTCCCGGAGATCGTCCGCGCCGCGGGCGAGGGCTTTGCGCCCCACCTCCTTTCCGAGTACGCGCTCGATGTGGCCCGCTTCTTCCACGGCTACTACGACCGGAACCGCGTTCTCGGCGAGGCGGACGACGTGGCGCGGGCGCGCCTGGCTCTCTTGCGCGGAGTCCAGCTGGTTCTCGGGCAGTCCCTCGGCATCTTCGGCATGTCCGCGCCGGAGGAGATGTAATGGCCTGGCTCGACCGGCTTCGCTCCGGACTGAAGAAGGCGCGCGCGACGCTGACCGAGCCGGTGTCGAACGCACTCCGCGGCCGCACGAGCCTCGATCCGACACAGACGGCCGAGCTCGAGGAGCTGCTCATCGCCGGCGACGTAGGCGGACGGCTCGCCGCGAGTCTGGTCGAGGAGTTGGCCGAGGCGTGTCGGCGCGAGAAGTCCGACGCGCTCGAAACGCTCCGCCGGATCCTCCTCGAACGACTCGCGGGAAGCGAGCGGGCGCTCGCCCTCCGAACGGACGGCTCGCCCACCGTGATCCTCGTCGCAGGAGTGAACGGAGCGGGAAAGACAACGACGATCGCCAAGATCGCCGCCCGCCTGCGCGAGGAGAATCCGAAGCTGCCGATCACGTTCGCCGCGGCAGACACGTTCCGCGCCGCGGCCGTCGAGCAGCTCGCCGTGTGGTCCGAGCGCCTCGGCGTCGACATCGTCCGCCAGCAGACCGGCGCCGACCCGGCGGCCGTCGTGTTCGACGCGCTGGACCACGTGGTCCGAAGGGGCGGCGTCTTGTTCGTCGATACGGCGGGCCGGCTGCAGACGAAGCACAACCTGATGGAAGAGTTGAAGAAGATCGAACGCACGGTGGCGAAGAAGCTCGGCCGAGGGCCGGACGAACGGCTTCTTGTGATCGACGCGACCACCGGGCAGAATGGCATTGCGCAGGCCGAACGGTTCCATGACGCCATCGGGCTCACCGGGCTTGTCCTGACGAAGCTCGATTCGACGGCGAAGGGCGGCGTCGTCCTCGCGATCCGCGAGACCCTCAAGCTACCCATCCTGTTCGTCGGCGTTGGAGAAACCGCGGAAGACCTGCATGCGTTCTCGGCGAGCGAGTTCGTCGACGCGATGTTCCCGTGACGCGAGCTCGTCGTGCACGCAGGTGCACGCGTGCATGGAGGTGCACGGAGGATGAAGAACGTCTACTTCTTCAGTAAGGAAGCGACCGACGGCGACGCCAGCATGAAGAACCTGCTCGGCGGCAAGGGGGCCAACTTGGCCGACATGGCCAAACTGGGGATCCCCGTCCCGCCGGGTTTCACGATCACGACCGAGGTCTGCGCCTACTACCAGGACCACGAGGGGCAGACGCCGAAGGGGCTCGACGCCGAAGTCGAGGAGAACCTGAAGAAGCTCGAGAAGGCGACGGGCAAGAAGTTCGGCGACCCGAAGAATCCCCTCCTCGTCTCGGTCCGCTCCGGCGCCGCGGCGTCGATGCCGGGCATGATGGACACGATCCTGAACCTCGGCTTGAACGACGAGACGGCGCGCGGGCTCGCCGCGGCGTCGGGCAACGAGCGGTTCGCGTATGACTCGTATCGGCGCCTCGTCCAGATGTACGGCGACGTCGTCCTCGGACTCAAGCCCGAGACCGAGACCGACCTCGACCCGTTCGAGGAGATCCTCGACGAGTTGAAGAAAGAGAAGGCGGCAAAGCTCGACACGGACCTCGACGCCGCGGCGCTGAAGACGCTCGTGGAGCGGTTCAAGGCCGCGATCCAGAAGAAGACGGGCAAGGCGTTCCCGCAGGATCCGAAAGAGCAGCTCTGGGGCGCCATCTACGCGGTGTTCCGCTCGTGGAACAACCCCCGCGCGGTCAAGTACCGAGAGCTGTATGAGATCAAGGGCCTCCTCGGGACCGCCGTCAACGTCCAGGCGATGGTGTTCGGGAACATGGGGGAAGGTTGCGGCACGGGCGTCGCGTTCACGCGCAACCCGTCGACCGGCGAGAACCTGTTCTACGGCGAGTACCTGATGAACGCCCAGGGAGAGGACGTCGTCGCCGGAATCCGCACTCCCCACTCCATCTCCGAGTTGGCGAAAGAGATGCCTGAGTGCTACCGCGAGCTCGTCGCCATCCGCGACAAGCTCGAGTCGCACTACCGGGACATGCAGGACATCGAGTTCACGATCGAGCGCGGCGTGCTCTACATGCTCCAGACGCGGAACGGCAAGCGGACCGCCGCGGCCGCCGTTCGCGTCGCCGTGGAGATGGCGAACGACAAGATGATCGACAAGAAGGAGGCGCTGCGGCGCGTCACGCCGGAGCAGATCGACCAGCTCCTCCATCCGACGTTCGACACGAAGGAAGAGAAGAAGGCAACCCTCTTGACCAAGGGACTGCCGGCGAGCCCGGGCGCGGCCAGCGGCGCCGTCGTCTTCTCGGCCGAGGCGGCGGAGGCCGCCGCGTCCGCCGGGAAGCGCGTCATCCTCGTCCGCATCGAGACGTCGGCCGAGGACATCGGCGGGATGAACGCCGCGCAGGGCATCCTCACCGCGCGCGGGGGGATGACGAGCCACGCCGCGGTCGTCGCCCGCGGCATGGGCAAGTGCTGCGTCGCGGGAGCGGGCGATCTCGTCGTCCACTACGCCAAGGGCTACATGACCGTCGGCAAGCAGACGGTCAAGGCCGGAGAGTGGGTCAGCCTCAACGGGACAACCGGCGCCGTCTACAAGGGCGAGGTTCCGACCGTGGCCGCCGAGCTGTCGGGCAACTTCGGCACGCTGCTCGGTTGGGCCGACGAGGTGCGCCGGCTCGGCGTCCGAACGAACGCCGACACCCCGAACGACACGGCGACGGCCGTGCGCTTCGGCGCGGAAGGCATCGGCCTCTGCCGCACCGAGCACATGTTCTTCGAAGGGGACCGCATCATCGCCGTCCGCGAGATGATCGTCGCCGACGACGAAAAAGGACGGCGCGCGGCGCTCGCCAAGCTTCTGCCCATGCAGCGCAGCGACTTCGAGGGCATCTTCCGCGCCCTCGGAGGCCGGCCGGCCACCATCCGTCTCCTCGACCCCCCGTTGCACGAGTTCCTGCCGCACGATGTCGCAGGCCAGGAAGAGGTCGCGGAAGTCATGCGCGTTCCCGTCGACGTGATTCGCCGCAAGGTCGAGTCGCTGCATGAGTTCAACCCGATGCTCGGGCACCGCGGCTGCAGGCTGGGCATCACGTTCCCCGAGATCTCGGAGATGCAAGCCCAGGCGATCATGGAAGCCGCGTGCGCCGTGCACAAGTCGGGCGTCAAGGTCCGGCCGGAGATCATGATCCCGCTCGTCGGTCACGTGAAGGAGTTCGTCCTCCAGCGCGACGTCGTCGTGAAAGTCGCCGAGGAAGTGCTGGCGAAGAACAAGCTCACCAAGACCGAGATCCCGTACCTGGTCGGCACGATGATCGAGGTGCCGCGCGCCGCGGTCACCGCCGACGAGATCGCCGCCGAGGCCGAGTTCTTCAGCTTCGGAACGAACGATCTTACGCAGATGGGATGTGGATTCTCGCGCGACGACGCCGGCCGTTTCCTCAAGGAGTATGTGGCCAAGGGGATCTACGACAAGGACCCGTTCCAGACGCTCGACCAAGCGGGGGTCGGCAAGCTCGTCGCGATGGCGTGCGAGCTCGGCAAGGCGTCGCGGCCGACGATCAAGCTCGGCATCTGCGGCGAGCACGGCGGGGATCCGGCGTCGATCCACTTCTGCCACAAGACCGGGCTGAACTACGTGAGCTGCAGCCCGTATCGCGTCCCGGTGGCTCGGCTCGCCGCGGCGCAGGCGGCTCTCAACGGGTAGCGCCTGACACACGGTTGACAGACAAGCGAGAGCCCCGCCATGCGGGGCTCTCGTCTTGTACGTTCCCAAGCGGACAAGCTACAATCCGGCGCAGGTGGGAGACATCATGTCGCAGCGGAACATCGTGCTCGGCGTCACGGGCTCCATCGCCGCCTACAAGGCCGCCGACCTGGCGAGCCGGCTCACGCAATCCGACTTCTCCGTCTACACCGTGATGACGCAGAGCGCGACCAAGTTGGTCAGCCCGGCGACGTTCCGCGCCCTCACCGGTCATCCGGTGGCGGTCGAGATGTTCGAGCTGTCGAACCCGTACTCGATCGAACACGTGTCGCTCGCCGACCTGGCGGACGTCCTGGTCATCGCCCCCGCCACGGCAAACACGATGGCCAAACTCGCCCACGGCATCGCGGATGACCTCCTGTCCTGTACAGCCCTCGCGACGCGCGCCCCGCTCGTCGTGGCGCCGGCCATGCACACCGGCATGTGGGAGCACCCGGCCACCCAGGACAACGCGGCCACGCTGCGCCGGCGCGGCGTCCGTCTCGTCGGCCCGGCGGTCGGACGGCTGGCGTCGGGCGGGCGCGGAGCCGGCCGGATGGCGCCGCTCGAGGACATCGTGGACGCCGTCACCGCGACCCTCGGAAGGGACGGCGGACTCGCCGGGAGGCGCGTCCTCGTCACGGCCGGCGGCACGCGCGAGTTCATCGACCCCGTACGCTTCCTCGGGAACCCCTCGTCCGGCAAGATGGGGTATGCCTTGGCCGCGGCGGCGCGCGACCGCGGTGCGGAGGTGACCCTCATCTCCGGCCCGACCGCGTTGCGGCGTCCCGCCGGCATCCGCGTCGTCGAGGTCGTCGCGGCGGACGAGATGCTGGGCGCCGTAGAGCGCGAGCTGCCCGGACACGACGTCCTGCTCATGGCGGCCGCCGTGGCCGACTTCGCCGCCGCCAAGCCCGCGACGCGCAAAGCGAAGAAGGAGGGCGCCGCGCTCCAGCTCGAGCTTCGGCGGACGAAGGACATCCTCGAGGCCGTGCGCGATGTCGAGGTCAAGGTCAAGGTCGGGTTCGCCGCGGAGACCGACGACCTCGAGAAGAACGCGCGCGCCAAGCTGGCCAAGAAGGGGCTCGACTTCGTCGTCGCCAACCCGGTCGGCGGAACGAACTCGGCGTTCGGCTCCGACGAGAACCAGGCCGTGTTCGTGGATGCGGAGGGTACGACGCCCGTCCCCAGACTCCCCAAGCGCGCGCTGGCCGACCTCATCCTCGATCGCGTCGTCGGTCGGCTCGAGAATGCCTAGGAAACCTGTGGACAAGCCGACCCTCGGGTTCCTCGGCACGGGCGTTGTCGCTACGGCGTTGTGCCAGTCGCTCGGCCGCGCCGGGTATCGGATCGCGGCCGTCCACGGACGCGACTCCCACCGCGCGCGAGAGCTCGCTCTCTCGCTTGACGGCGCTCGCGCCGCCGCGACGCGGCAGGAGGTTGCCGACGAGTCCGACCTTGTCGTTCTCGCCGTATCGGACGACGCCATCGCCGCGGTCGCCGACTCCATCTCCTGGCGACAAGGCGGCGCCGTCGTTCACTGCAACGGCGCGGCCTCGCTCGCCCTCTTGCAGACGGCGCAACGGGCTGGGGCCGATGTCGGCGTCTTCCACCCGCTCCAATCGTTCGCGAGCGCCGAGCAGGCGCTGCGCCTGATCCCCGGAAGCGCCTTCCGCGTCGAGGCATCGAGCGACCGTCTGCGAGGCTGGCTCACGAACATGGCGGTCTCGCTTGGCGGACGGCCGCTCGCCCTGTCAGCCGATCCCGCCCTGTACCACGTCAGCGCCGTCCTCGCGTCGAACTACCTCGTGACCCTGCTCGACCTCGCCGCGGGCCTCTGGCCGGAGCTCGGGTCGACGCGGGAGGACGGCCTGAGCGCGCTCCTCCCGCTCGTCCGCGGAACGATCGAGAACATCGAGCGCCTCGGGATCCCGTCGGCGCTGACCGGGCCGATCGCACGGGGCGACGTGGGCACCGTCGCGCGCCACCTGGACGTCCTGCGTGAGGTTGCGCCCCACGCCCTGCCGGTGTACAAGGAGCTCGCGCTTCGCGCGATCCAGGTTGCGTTGCGGAAGGGAACGATCGATCGCGAGCGTGCGGGCCGCCTCGAGATCGTCCTCGGGGATCGCCCCGGAGGCGCGCCGACCTGTGGCGACGCGCGCGCCCCAAGAGGCCAAGGAGGAACGGGATGCGGGTCACGACGTCCGACATCCGCAAGCTGAAGGCGGAGGGGCAGAAGTTCTCCGCTCTGACGGCGTACGACGCGGTGACCGCCCACCTGCTCGACGAAGCGGGGGTTCCGCTGATCCTCGTCGGGGACAGCCTCGGGATGGCCGTTCTCGGCTACGAGAACACGATCCCCGTGACCCTGGCGGACATCCTTCACCACACGAAGGCCGTCGTCCGAGGGACCCAGCGCTCGCTCGTCGTCGCCGACATGCCGTTCATGACGTACCACCGCTCCGTGGAACAGGCGCTGGAGAACGCCGGGCGCTGCCTGCAGGAAGCCGGCGCGCAAGCGGTCAAGCTCGAAGGCGGGCGCGTGATGGCCGCGACGATCGCGAGGCTGACGTCGGTCGGGCTTCCCGTCCTCGGGCACATCGGGCTCACGCCCCAATCCGTCCACCAGCTGGGCGGGTTCAAGGTCCAGGGCAAGACGCTCGACGCCGCGCGCCGGCTTCTCGACGACGCGACGGCCGTGGAGGAAGCGGGCGCGTTCGCGATCGTCCTCGAGTGCATGCCGGCCGAAGTCGCCCGCCTGGTCACCGAGCGCCTCGCCATCCCGACCATCGGGATCGGCGCGGGCCCGTACTGCGACGGGCAAATCCAGGTCTCGAGCGACATCCTCGGCTGGCTGCCCGACTTCACCCCGAAACACACGAGGCCGTACGCGCACCTGGCCGCCGACGCCGCCGACGCGTTCCGTCGCTTCCAGACCGACGTCGCCGCCGGGTCCTTTCCCACCGCCAAAGAGAGCTTCTCCGTCGCGGAAGACGTCATCGCCGAACTGCGAAAGGAGCCTCGCCCTCGATCATGATCGTCGCACGCACCATCCCCGAGCTGCGCGAGCGGCGCGTCGACCTCCCTTCTCCCGTGGGATTCGTCCCCACGATGGGGTTCCTGCACGAGGGGCACATCGCCCTCGTGCACCAGGCCGTGGAGGAGTGCGCGGCGACGGTCGTCAGCCTGTTCGTCAACCCGACGCAGTTCGCTCCCAACGAGGACCTGTCGAACTACCCGCGGAACGAGGCGCGCGACCTCGCGCTCCTCGAGGCGGCGGGCGCCGACCTCGTCTTCATCCCGAACGCCGAGGAGATGTACGCCGACAACCACGAGACGTGGGTTGTCGTGGATCGGCTCACGCGCCGCCTCGAGGGCACCGTCCGTCCGACCCACTTCCAGGGAGTCGCCACGGTCGTGTCGCAGCTCTTCCACATCGCGGAGCCGCAGCAAGCGTACTTCGGGCAGAAGGACGCGCAGCAGGTCTTGGTCATCGAACGCATGGTCCGTGACCTCCACTTCCCGGTCGCTTTGCGCGTCGGCGCCACCGTCCGCGAGCCCGATGGGCTCGCGATGAGCAGCCGCAACACATACCTCTCGCCGGAGGAGCGGCAGGCCGCGCCCGTGCTGCGGCGCTCGCTCGACCTGGCCGAACGACTGTGGCTCGAAGGCGAGCGCGACGCCGAGAGGATCCGCAAAGAGATGACCGAGCTCGTCGAGCAGGAGCCCCTCGCCCGTCTCGACTATCTCAGCATCGCCGACGCGGGCACGCTGGAAGAGATCCACGTGATCGACCGCAAGGCGCTCGTCTCTCTCGCCGTGCGCATCGGAAAGACCCGCCTGATCGACAACGCCGTCCTCCCGCCCGGGGAGCCTCTTCTCGCCAGGAGGCCAGCGTGATCCTGACCTACGACGTCGGAAACACGAACATCGTCGTCGGCCTGTTCGACGGGGACGCGATCGTCGGTCGGTGGCGATTCACGACCCGGCGCGAGCGCACGGCCGACGAGATGCGCCTCGAGGCGCGCGGAGCGCTCGCCGAAGCGAAGGTCACGCCCGGCGCGATCGAGGGCGTTGCCGTGGCGTCGGTCGTCCCATCGCTTCAGCCGGCGCTCGCCGAGGGCCTGCGCTCGCTCGTCGACTGCGACATCTTGTGGATCGACGCGCGCACGTCGCCGATCCGCCTCGACGTGGACGATCCGTGGTCGGTCGGCGCGGACCGCATCGTGGACTGTGTCGCCGGACACGCGCTGTACGGAGGCCCCCTGCTCGTGATCGATTTCGGCACCGCGATCACCTTCAACCTCGTCTCCAAGGACGGCGCCTTCCAGGGCGGCGCGATCGCGCCGGAGATGCGGCTTGCCGCGGACGCGTTGGCCCAGCGCGCGGCGCAGCTCTTCTCCACCTCGCTCGACGCGCCCGCCACGGTGATCGGACGCACGACGGCGAGCAACTTGCGCGCCGGGCTCGTCCTCGGTTTCTTCGACCTCGTCGCCGGGCTCATCGCCCGCTTCCGCGCCGAGGCCGATCCCGCGCTCCGCGTCCTCGCGACGGGAGGCAAGGGCGCCCTCTACGCCGAGCACATCGACGCGATCGAGTTCTACGACCCCGACCTGACGCTGAAGGGCCTGCGCCTCTGCTGGGACAAGTCCCACAAGGCGCCCGGCCGGCGCTAGCCCGCCCGAGGGAACCGCGCCCGCGCCCCGGTGTACGTCTTGTGAGACACTAGGAGGTCCCCATGCTCCATCGAGCCTTGGTCGCGACAGCCTGCGCGTTGGCCCTCGCCTCATCCCTCGTCCTTCCCGCCCGAGCCGACGGCATCATCGTGCCCGACGACCCGGCGCGCGGAGGCCTCGTGGTCGTCAGCCACGACGTCGACGTCACGGCGCGCGACGGGCTCGTGACGACGCAGATCGACCAGACGTTCCGCAACCCGAACCGCTATGACATCGAAGGCCGCTACCTCTTCCCCGTCCCGACAGGAGCGACGGTCGCCAGCTTCGCGATGTGGGTCGACGGCCAGGTCCTCGAGGCGCGTCTCCTCGGCGCGGACGAGGCGCGCGCCATCTACGAGGACTACGTGCGACGCGCCGTCGACCCCGCGCTCCTCGAGTACGTCGGGCGAGACACGCTGTCGGCCCGGATCTTCCCGATTCCGGCCGGCGGGGAGCGGCGGGTTCAGATCGTCTACTCGGAAGTCCTCGCGGCCGACGGCGGCCTGTACCGCTATCGCTATCCCCTCGGCACCGAGCGGTTCTCGGCGCGGCCGCTCGAACGCGTTCGCGTGGCGGTCGACCTCTCGACGAGCCAACCCCTAGCCGCGATCTACTCGCCGACCCACGAGCTCGATGTCGTGCGGGCCGAGGCGGCCCACGCGACCGTGCTCTACGAAGAACACGACACCCTCCCAACGCAGGACTTCGTGCTGTACTACGCGGCGAGCCCCGCCGCTCTCGGGATGAGCCTCCTCACGTACCGGGCGCCCGGCGACGACGGGACGTTCCTCCTCGTCGTGACGCCTCCCGACCTCGGCGACGCCGCCCCCCTCGCCAAGGACCTCGTCCTGGTCCTGGACCAGTCGGGAAGCATGCACGGCGAAAAGATCGAACAAGCGAAGCGCGCGTTGCGCTACGTCGTGCAGAGTCTGAACCCCGACGACCGTTTCGCGATCCTCTCGTTCAGCGACACGACGTCGTCCGTCTCCCCTTCTCTCGCGCCGGCAACCGCCGAGGCGGTCGCCGCGGCCTGCTCGTGGATCGACAGCGTCCGCGCGTCAGGAGGCACGAACCTCGACCTGGCAGTCACCCAGGCGCTTCGCCTATTCGAGGACGACAGCCGCCCTCGCTTCCTCATCCTGTTGACCGACGGCGAGCCGACGGTTGGCGAGACCGACCCCGTCCGCATCGCGCAGCACGCCGTGATCGCCAACGAGTCCGGCGCGCGGCTGTTCCCATTCGGCGTCGGCTACGACGTGAACGCGACGCTTCTCGACCAGCTCGCGCTCGAGAACCACGGCACGACCACGTACGTGGCGCCGGGCGAAGACCTCGACCTCGCGCTCTCGACCTTCTACCGCAAGATCGCTTCGCCTGTTCTCTCCGACGTCTCCGTGGTCGTCGAAGGAGTCGGCGCGTACGACATCTACCCCCGCGCCCTTCCCGACCTATTCGGAGGGACGCAGCTCCTCGTCCTCGGTCGGTACACGAGCGCGGGCGAGGGACAGATCACCGTGCTCGGGCAGAGCGACGACGCGGCGAGGTCGTACGAGTTCGCGGCCGCCTTCCCAGCCGCGGCGATGGCCGAGCCGGCGCTTGCCGAGGCGCGGCCTGCGGGCGAGGTGCTGGCGCGCGAGGCCGCGCCGCGCATCGGCTACGCGGGCGCACGCCGCAGTGTGCTGGTGGTCGACAACGAGGAGGCCGATCGCGGATTGCTCGTCAGCGTGCTCGCGCCGCTCGGCTTCGAACTGCGCACCGCCGCTTCGGGCGAGGAGGCGCTGGCGCTGCTGCGCGTCACGCACCGGGCGATTCGCGACATTACCGAGGATATCGAGGGCTTTGCCTTCAACAAGGCGATCGCCCGGCTCTACGAGCTGACCAACGCGCTGCAAAAGGCGGGCGGCGACGGTCCTGGCCTCGCGGCGGCGCGGGTCTTCGGGCTGCGGACCCTTGCCCGGCTGGCCGA
>JAKLFO010000038.1 GCA_022711155.1 Candidatus Bipolaricaulota bacterium | reverse complement strand
GTCCAAGACGAGGTCGGGACTCTGGGCGAGCGCCTCGCGCAGGTGCGTTTCGTACTCGTCGGCCGTCTCGCCGCGGCGAGCGTGCACGGTGATCGCCTCTTCTCTCGCGAGCGCGGCCGCGACGTCGTCCTGCGTCGACAGCGGGTTGCTGCCGCTCACCGCGACGCGAGCTCCGCCGTCGCGCAACAAGAGGGCGAGGCAGGCGGTCTTCGCCTCGAGGTGGATGCTCATCGCGATGCGGCGGCCGCGGAACGGCTGTTCCACCGCGAACTCGCGCCGCAGCGTCCCGAGCAGCGGCATGTGCCCGGCCGCCCAGTCGATCTTCTCACGACCTCGATCCATCGACGACCTCCTTCGTGCGCACGCTGATGTAGATGCCGACGAGAATGATGAGCGCGCCGAGCGCGCGCGGCCACGTGAGCGTCTCGCCGAACACGAGGTAGGCGAGAATCGCCGCTCCAACCGGCTCGCCCAGGATGAGGACCGACACTTTGGCCGCGGGAAGGTGGCCGAGCGCCCAGTTGAACGTCGTGTGCCCGATGAGTTGCGGCCCCAGGGCGAGCAAGAAGAGCCAGACGTACGACGCGGGGGCGAACCCGACAAGGGGCACGCGGGCCGCGAGGCAGGCGACGAGCGTCAAGACGGCCGCCGTGCCGTACGTAATCGCCGTGTAGTCGACGAGCGCCATATCGGCGCGGAGCCGGCGCCCGAGCAGGAAGTAGACGGAGGCGAAGAACCCTCCGCCCAAGGCGAGGAGGTCGCCCGCCCACGCGCCGCCGGCCAAGTCGCTCCAACCCACCACCGCCCCGCCGACGAGCGCGAGCCCGATGCCGACGGTGAGCGGCCGCCGCACGCGTTCGCCGAGGAAGAGGGCTCCGCCGAGCGCGACGAAGACGGGATGCGTGCTGACGAAGAGGACGGAGCTCGCAACCGACGTGTGCCCGAGCGACGAGATCCACAAGACGAAGTGCAGGGCGAGCGCCGCGCCGCTCGCGAAGCCGAGGGCGAGGTCGCTGCGCTTCACGTTCCACAGGGTTCCGCGGAAGAGGGCGATCGGGACGAGGACAACCGTAGCGAGGACGAGGCGCCACGCCGCGACCGCGAGCGGCGACGCGTCCGCGGCGAGGCGGACGAGGACGCCGCCGGAAGAGACGGCCACGACGCCCACGGCGACGATCGAGTAGAAGAGGGCCCGATTCTTCATCTAGCCCGATCCGCCGGCCGCGGCGAGCGCGCGTCGGATCGCCGGCATGGCGCGGCGACCCGCCTCAAAGCCGGCCTCGATCGCGCATCCGACGTGGCTGTAGGTCGGCGGGTCGGCCGCGAACTGCGGCCGCACGCGGACGTCGGGCGGCTCGGCGGCGAGCGCGAGGTCGCACAGCCTTCGCTGGAAGACCGTCGACATCTGGAACAACACCGAGAAGACGGCCGGGTGGTACTTGCGAGCCAAGCTCAGGTCCGCATGCGTCGTCTCGGCGATGTTCATGCGCCGGTCTTTCGTGCCGAGGTAGGGAAGCCCGGACAGGCGGACCTCGGCGGGGTCGACGAGCACGTCCACGGCGATCACGACATCGGCGCCGAGGGCGCGGACGACGCGCACGGGAAGCGGGTCCGACACGCCGCCGTCGATCAGCAGGCGGTCGTCAAGCCACACCGGCGTGAACAAGCCGGGCACCGACAGGCTGGCGCGGACGGCGTCGACGACGCTGCCCTCGGTAATCGTGTAGGGGAGGCCCGATTCGAGGTCGGTGGCCACGGCGGCGAACGGCCGCTCGAGCTCGCGGAACGTCCGATCGCCGAACGTTCGTCGGAGACGCCGGACGAGTTCGCCGCCCGACGTCCAGCCCGACCATGGGACGGTCGGAAGGAGCGCCCGCGCCGCGCTCAGGAACGAGGTCGAACGCCACTCCTCCTCGAGGTCGTCGAGCGAGACGCCGGCGGCGTAGCCGCCTCCCACGTATGCGCCCATGCTCGTTCCTGCGACGACCTGGGGAAAGACGCCCTCTTCTGCGAGCGCGCGCAAGACGCCGATGTGCGCCGCGCCCCGCGCTCCGCCGCTCGAAAGGGCCAGGCCGACGACCGGATTCCCCATGTCACCTCCGCCAGCCATCCTAGCGGCGCGCCGGAGCGCGGACAATGGGCGCGGCGCGGCCGGCCACAGGAAAGAAAGAGACGCGGAGAAGGCCGAGCCGAACGCCGCCCTCTCCGCGTCCCGAAGCTACTACTCGCTGATGGCCCCGACCGGGCACTGATCGACCGCGTCTTGCACGCAGTCGTCGTCGAAGTCGGCGCCCTGAATGACGTGAGCCTTTCCGTCGGACTTGAGTTCGAACACATCCGAGCAGACCTGGGCGCAGAGGCCGCAGCCGACGCACAGATCCTGATCCACCACGGGCTTGGACATGGGTCCTCCTCTCTCGCTTTGTAGGCGGAAGGATAGCACAGCCGCGGGGGACCGCCAACCGCCGCGAAGGCGGCTTTGAGCCGCCGGATCGATCGGCTATAGTCAGGGCCTCTTTCTGTGCCAAGGAGGGGGAAAATGGGTAACCGACTATTGTTGCTAGTTGGCGTGATCTGCCTCGCCGTCGCGCCCCTCGCGCAGGCGGACGCGGCGCTCGACGCCGCGATCGCGCTCATTCCCGACGACGGGGACGTCGCCATCTACTACGATGACGCGGGAAGGGCCGCGCTCGAAGCGGCGATCTCGGCGCTCGAGGCGGCCGTCGGAGTGACCGCCTCGTTCGACGCGTCGAACGAGAAAGCCTACAACGAGCTCGCCATCCCGGTCGAGCTGAAGAACCTCGTGAACAAGCTCGCGCAGGGCTACTACACGCTCGGCGACGTCTTCCTGCACGGGAACAACGACGCTCAAAAGAGCATCTTCGACCGAGGCAAGAACTGGGGACTCAAGAGCCTGCGGATGAACCCGGCGTTCGCCGCGGTCGAGGTCTCGTCCGGCTCGTTCGTCGATGCGATTGCGCAAGAGACGGACGTCGCCGCCCTCTACTGGACCTACGCCAACTGGGCGCGCTACGACGAGTTCGACGTGCTCGGCGCCGTCGTACGCAACGACCCGCCGAAGCTCGAAGCGCTCATCATGAGGGCGCTCGAACTCAAGCCGTCGTACATCAACTTCGGCGCCTACCGCTCGCTCGCCGGATTCTGGGGCAGCCTGCCGCCTCTGCCGCTCATGTACTTCGGGCAGGACCTGCCGAAGACGCTCTCCTACCTCTGCCCGGTCTTGACCGAGCCCAACTACTGCGCCGAGTGCGCGGTCTGCCCGTTCGACCCGGACTGCAACCTGTACTTGGAGAACCGGCTCATCTTCGCGCAGTACTACCTGATGGAGAAGAGCATGTGGCAGGAGGCGGCGCGCGTCTTGCAGTCGATCCTCGCCGAGCCGGTCGGCGAGCTGCACGCGCTCTACAACGCGTTTGACCAAGTGCTGGCCCGCGAGCTCCTCGCGGAAGTGGAAAAGCATCTCTAGCCCGCCGACCCGAGGCGGCCGTTGGAGCAGTCAGGATGCGGACTAGGAGGTCCATGATGTTGAAGAAAGTCTTCTCTCTCGTGCTTCTTGGCGTCTGCGCCCTGGGCGCGAGCGGCGTTGCGATGACGCTCGACGAGGCGCTCGCTCTCTACCAGAACGACCACATCGCCGTCACGTTCACCGACGAGGGGCGCGAGCAGCTCCTCGATATCATCGCGACGCTGCGAGCCACGCTCGGCGTCACCGATGCCCTGAACGAGGAGAACGAGGATCGCGTGATGGAGTTCGCCGTCGACGCGAGCCTGAAGGACGTCGTCACCAAGCTGTCCCAGGCCTACTACACGCTGGCCAACGTCTTCTACACCCCCGAAACGAACCTGCCGACCTACCTCAAGGGCAAGCACTGGGGCCTCAAGAGCCTGCGGATGAACCCCGGGTTCGTCGCGATCGAAGGCCCGCGGAGCGGCGGGAAATTCACCGAGGCGGTCGAAGTGGAAACCGACGTCGCCGCCATGTACTGGACGACGGCCAACTGGCTCCGCGTGGCCCAGAAGGACAAGCTGGCGGCGGTCTTCGCCAGCGTCCCGGCGAAGACCCAGGCGCTGTCCGAGCGCGTGCTCGCGCTCGATCCCGGCTACATCGCCGGCGGCTCGTATCGCTCGCTCGGCGCCTACTACTCCGGCTTGCCCGCGACTTTCGGCCAGGACTTGCCCAAGGCGCTCGAGAACCTCTGCCACGTCGTGACCCAGCCCGTCTGCTCGGCCTGCGGCGACTGCCAGCCGGCGGTCGCGGGCGCCGACGCCTACTTCGAGAACCGGACGTTCCTCGCCGAGTTCTACTACATGGAGAAGGGAATGTGGGTTGAGGCGGCCGCCCTCCTCGAGGCCGTGCTCGCCGAGCCCGTGGGCGACATGTACCCGCTCATGAACGCGTACGCGCAGTGGCACGCGCAGTCGCTCCTCGTGACCGTGCGATCCCACCTCTAGGCTAAAGCTGTTCTCGTGACGAGGGCCTCGGCTTCGGCCGGGGCCCTTCTTCTTTCACTCTCTCTACACGGCGCGGGCCCCGGCGCCCCCCGGGACTCGCCTCCCTTGTCGCTTCCCTCTCACACGGCGAGGGCGATGAGGTAGGCGAGCGCGAGCGCGCTCGAGACTCCGGCGACCCAGCCGACGACGCGCCGCCTCTTCGCCCGAAGGACGACGCGGCGCAGGCCGACGAGCGTGTGAAAGACGAACGTCACGAGCAGCGGCGCGTAGAGCGCGTCGTGGATCGCGTAGGCGCGCGCCTGGGTCATGATGCCGCCCGTCCACGCGAGCGTCTCTTCCGGCCGCGTCGTGCCGAAGCCGCTCACGATGTAGAGGACGAGGACGAGGGCCGACAGCCACGCCATCGCGTGGTCGGCCCGGAATGGGACGCGCTCGAGGCGGACACGCCACCCGGCTCGCTTGCCGCACCGGGCGCTCGCTGCAGCGCCTTCGCGTTCGCTCTTGAGATCGGTGTTCATCCGGCGACGGTAGCGGCGCGACGTGGAGAGTCGGCGTCGGCCGCGCGGCAAGGTTGTGAAGGTGATCTCGCCGCTTAGGGAGCGGCCGATTGCCGGCCCCGCTCGTGCCGCGTGAGCGAGACGGCGGCCGGGATGAAGAAGATGGCGATGAGGAGCGAGAACCCGATGCCGAGGAGCGCGCAGGTTCCGAGGAAGCGCAGGCCGGGGGTCTCGGCGAACAGGAGCGACGCGAACACGAGCATCGTCGTGAACATCGAGGTCAGGATGGCGACGACGGTCGACGCGCCGGCGCGCACCATCGCTCCCTCGGCGCCCTTCTCTTGCTCTTCGAGGTAGCGGAAGAGGATGGTGACTCCGCTCTCGATGCCGAGGCCGATCAAGAGGGGCGAGATCGTGATGTTGATGAAGTTGAAGTTGACGCCGAGGAGGCGCATGCCGCCGAGCATCCACGCGTAGCCGAGCACGACGGGCGCGAGGGCGAGCAGCGTGCGCAGCGGCTTCCGGAACGATTGCCACACCGTGAGGATGATGAGCAGGGCGGCGAGGCCGGTCGAGATGTAGAAGTCACGCTTCATGACGCTCTCGAGGTCGCGGACGACGAGCGGGACGCCGAAGTAGTCGTCGGAGATGGACTCGGCGTAGTGGATGAACCCGATGAGGTTCGAGCGGTCGTACAGGTCGGGCCCCATGTGGGCGCGCACGATGTACCTGCCGTCGGTCGTCAGGTAGCGCGTGGAGATCTCGATCGGCAGGCTGCGCAAGACGTCGCGCAAGAGGGTCTCCGCCGGGGGCAGGTCGCGCACGTCCGCGAGGCGTCCGTCGAGCGACCGCACGGCGGCTGCCAACTCCTGCGTTACGGCGCGCGCAGCCTCGACGTCGAGCGCGCGCAGCGTCGTCTGAATCTCGAGAAGCTGGCCTTGCGCTTCCGCGGCCTGGAGGCCCAGCTCGGCGTACCCGTTGAGCGTCGCCGCGTACTGGACGAGCGCGAGGCGCGTGAGGAGCGTGCGCGTCTCGACGAGGACGGCGTCGCGCGCCGCGAGGCTGCGGTCGAGCGCCGCGAGCTGGTCGGCGTACGCGAGGAGGTTGACCTCTCGCAGGGCGGCCTGCTGCTCGGCCAGGTTGGCCGGCAGGAAGTCGAGCGGCGAGTCGACGTTGAGGACGATCGGGTTGTCGACCAGCTTTCGCTCGAGGTCGGCCATCTCTTGCTCGGTCTGGGCGAAGAAGAGGAAACTCGTCCCGAGCTGCGCGCCGCCGCCGAGGTCGAACGTCGTCAGGATCGAGTCGAGGTTCTTCTGGCTCTCCGTGCGGGGGACGAGGTCGTTCGACGAGAACTGGAAACGCACGCCGGTCGCCAGGTAGACGGCGTACCCGGTGACGCAGGCCACAACGATGAGGACGGTGACGGCGCCGGTGCGGCTGGTCAGAAGCCGGAAGAGCCCGGCGAAGTGCGGGTGCAGGGCGCTCGCCTTCTCGCGACGGCGCCTCTTTCGCCGGGCGCGCTCGGCCAGCGTGAGCATGGTCGGTATGAGGACGAGGGCACAGACGATCGCGAACAGGATGCCGACGCTCGCGATCGACCCGAGCTCGAACAAGGCGCGCGAGCGGGCCGTCAACAGGCCGAGGAAGACGAGGACGATCGTCATCGCGCCGAGGAGGATGGCCGGCCCCTTGCGCGACAGCATCGTGAAGAGCGCCTTGGAGAACGGGACGCCGTGGCTGCGCTCTTCCGTATAGCGCGAGATGAGGTGGATGGCGAAGTCGTCGCCCATGCCCAGGATCAGCGCGGGAACGAACGTCGTCAGGAGGTTGAAGCCGCCGAGCGCGCCCTTCGTCCACACGGACGTGAACAGGAGCGCGGCGAGGAGCGGGACGGCCGCGATGAGGCTGTAGAGGATCGAGCCGAACGAGACGAGGAACACGAGCAGGACGCCCGCGCTCGTGACGAGCTCGGTCCGGTACATGTCGCGGTTCACGCTTTCCTCGGTCTCCGAGATGAGCGAGTAGGCGCCGGCGACGCCGACGGTGACGCCGAGCCCCTTGAGATCGACGCGGGCGAGGTCGTCGTGCACGTCCTCGCGCACCTTGTTGCAGTAGTCGACGCTCACTCCCGACGGGCGTTGCGGGATCGCGCTGATCAGCATGCTCGAGGCGTCGCGCGAGAAGAACGGGATGCCGGCACGCTCCACTTTCTCGCCCGGCGCGAACAGGTCGGCGATCTCGTTCACCGCGGCCGTCATGCGCGGGAACTCGGCGAGCGACTGCGATGCGGCGAGCACGACTCCGTTGAGCGCGATCAAGCTCGATAGGTCGGACGGCCCCCCGGACCCGATGGAGAAGCCGGACCGCACGGCGTTGTCCACCAGGCGGCTCGCGTCGCCGTAGATCTCGGCCAAGTCGGCGTCGGCCGGGACGTTGCCCGAGGCGTGGCCGAGCGAGCCGCGCACGAGCGCGACGCTCTCCTCGAGGCTCGCCACGCTGGCTTCGTCGAGCTGCAGCAGGGCCGCGTACTGGTCGGGGATCTCGGGGGTCAGCTCGAACTGGTAGGCGACGGACTTGAACTCCGGATCCGCGCGCAGGGACCCCGCGATGGCCTCGGCCGCCGTGAGGAGCACGGCCTTCCGTTCTTCGGTCGACCTGCCGTCGGGCTGCTCGAGCGTCACGAGGAGCACGACCGAGTCGCTCGACGCGAGGTAGATCTGATTCTCCTGGTAGGCGAGGATCAGCGGGTCGTTGCGTGGCAAGAGGTCGAAGTACGAACTGCGCAGGGGAACCTGGTGGGCGTACAGGTAGGCGAGGGCGGCCAGGACGAGGACGATCGCCGCGACCCACACCGCGCGGTAGCGGGTGACGCGGAAGAGGCCCTTCCAAATCGCGTCTCCCCGCACTCGCTTCATGTCGCCTCCGCTAGAGCTTGTACCCGATCTTGCGCAAGAAACCCTTCCGCCACGACACACCACCCTCGTCTTCCACTCCCAGCGGCGCAGCGCCGTCGATGACGCCGAGCACGCCGCGCCCCTGGGAGGACGCGGCGACGACGACCTCGACGGGATTCGATGTGGCGCAGAAGATGGAGCAGACTTCGACGACGGCTCGGACGGCGGGGAGGACGTTGATCGGGAAGGCGTTCCCCAACAGGATGACGAACGTGTGCCCGGCGCCGATGGCGAGGGCGTTCTTCACCGCGAGGGCTTCGAGCGACGGCTCGGTCCCGGTGTGCCGCACGAGGCGGTCTCCCGACGCCTCGCAGAACGCGAGCCCGAAGCGCACCCCGGGCACGGCGTTCACCAGCGCCTCGTGCAGGTCCTCGACCGTCTTCACGAAGTGGCTCTGCCCGAGGATCAGGTTCAGGCCGTCCGGGTTCTCGATCTTGACCAGCTCGAGCTGCATGGCGCCTCCCTACTCGTGGTGTTCGCAGCCGCAATCGCAGCCGGGGAACATGGCCTCGGCGAGGGCCTCGGGGTCGAGCGCGACGTCGCGCTCGTCGCCGCGGTCCATGTCCTTCAGCTTGCCCCTTCCGGCGCGCGCCTCGTCTTCGCCGAGGACGAGGAGAAAGCGGGCCTTCTGGTCGTTCGCCTGCGTCAGCTGCTTGCGGAGCGCGCGTCCGCGGTGGTCGAGGTCGACGGAGACGCCGAAGGCGCGTAGGTCGGTCGCGAGCGCCATGCCGGCGCGGCGGCCGCCTTCGCCGAGCGTCGCGAGGAAGAGGTCGAGTCGCTCGGGCTCGACCTCTCCGGGGTGGCGCTCTTGCAGGACGAGCACGAGCCGCTCGAACCCGCCGGCGAACCCGATGCCCGGGGTCGGCGGGCCACCGAGCATCTCGACCAATCCGTCGTAGCGACCGCCGCCGATGAGCGTGTCCTGCGCCCCGAGGTCGCTCGACATGAGCTCGAAGACGGTGCGCGTGTAGTAGTCGAGGCCGCGCACGAGCCGCGGGTCGATGTCGTAGGCGAGGTTGAGCCGGTCGAGCCCGTCGCGCACGGCGGCGAAGTGTGCCGCGCAGTCGGGGCAGAGGTGGTCGGCGCTTCCGGGCGCGCCGGCGATGGGCGCCTGGCAGCGCTCCTCTTTGCAGTCGAGGATGCGGAGCGGGTTCTCCTCGAGGCGCCGCCGGCAGTCGTCGCACATCCCGTCGATCGAGGGCGCGAAGTGGGCGCGGAGGATCTCGCGGTATTGCGCGCGGTCCGCGGCGCAGCCGATCGAGTTGAGGCGCAGGCGCAGGCCGCCGAGGCCGAGGAGTTCCATGAGCGACCAGGCGAAGGCGATGACCTCGGCGTCAACCGACGGATCGAGCGCGCCGAGGACTTCGATGCCGTACTGGTGGAACTGACGGTTCCGCCCCTTCTGCGGCTTCTCGTAGCGGAACATCGGCCCGAGGTAGAAGAGCTTCTGGAACGGCTCGGTGGTCTGCCAGCCGTGCGTGAGGTAGGCGCGGGCGACCGAGGCGGTTCCCTCGGGGCGCAAGGTCAGGCTCCGTTCGCCGCGGTCCGGGAACGTGTACATCTCCTTGGACACGATGTCGGTCGCCTCGCCGACGCCGCGCGTGAACAGCTCGGTGTGCTCGACGAGGGGAACGCGGATCTCGCGGTAGTTGTAGCGCCGCGCCGTCTCGCGCATCGCCTCCTCGGCGAGCGTCCACCACGGGATCTCGTCGGGGAGGATGTCGTACATCCCGCGGACCAGGTCGTAGCTCATCGAACCTGGCGCAGGACGTTGATCATCTCGATCAGGCTCTCCGCGGCGTCCGAGCCCTTGTTGCCGGACTTGGTCCCCGCGCGTTCGATGGCCTGCTCGATCGTGTCGGCGGTGATGACTCCGAATGTCACCGGAACGTCGGCGTCGAGGCTGAGGCGCGCGACGCCTTTCGAGATCTCGCTCGCCACGTACTCGAAGTGCGGCGTGGCGCCGCGGATGACGGCCGACAGGGCGATCACGCCGTCGTAGCGGCCGCTCGCCGCCATCTCCTTCACCGCGCGCGGCACCTCGAACGCGCCGGGCACCCAGCAGACGTCGGTCGTCTTCTCCGGGACGCCAAGGCGGCGCAGCCGGTCGAGGGCTCCGTCGAGGAGCCGCCCGGTGATGAGGTCGTTGAAGCGGCTCGTCACGATGCCGATGCGGAGCCCGCTTCCGTCGAACTTGCCTTCGAACACCTTTCCCATCGCGCCCTCCCGCCCCCTACACCTTGTCCAGACGATGTCCCATCTTCTCTTTCTTGGTTCGCAGATACTGACGATTGTAGTCGTTCGGGGCGACCTCGATCTTCACCTGCTCGACGATCGTCAGTCCGTACCCCGAGAGCCCGATGACCTTCTTCGGGTTGTTCGTCAGGAGCCGAATCGTCGTCAGGCCGAGGTCGCAGAGGATCTGCGCCCCGATCCCGTAGTCGCGCAGGTCGGCGCCGAAGCCGAGGCGCTCGTTCGCTTCCACGGTGTCGAGGCCCTGGTCCTGAAGCTGGTACGCGCAGACCTTGCTCTTGAGTCCGATGCCGCGCCCTTCCTGGCGCATGTACACCACGACGCCAAGGCCTTCCTCGTCGATCATCCGCAGGGCGCGCTCGAGCTGTTGGCCGCAATCGCAGCGGTACGAGCCGAAGACGTCGCCCGTGAGGCACTCCGAATGGACGCGCACGAGGACGTTCTCCTTGCCCGCGACGTCGCCGCGCACGAGCGCGACGTGCTCCTCATTCTCCATGGGACTCGCGTAGCTGACGATGCGGAAGTTGCCGTACTTCGTCGGCATCTCGGCCGTCGCGGCGCGGTGCACGAGGCGCTCGGTCCTCTTCCGGTACTCGATGAGGTCCGCGATGTTGACGATCGGGAGCCCGTGCTCGGCGGCGAAGACCTCGAGGTGCGGCAGGCGGGCCATCGTGCCGTCGTCGTTCAGGATCTCGCACAGGATGGCCGCCGGCTTGAGGCCGGCGAGGCGCGCGAGATCGACGGTCGCCTCGGTGTGCCCGGCGCGTCGCAAGACGCCGCCGTCGCGGGCGATGAGCGGGAAGATGTGCCCGGGACGCGCGAGATCGTCGGGGCGCGTCGACTCTTCGACGAGCAGGCGAATCGTGCGCGCTCGGTCGAACGCCGAGATGCCGGTCGCGATCCCGTGGCGGGCGTCGACCGAGACGGTGAAGTGCGTCCCGTGAAGGGCCGTGTTCTCGGCGCACATGGGGGAGAGCGCCAGCTCGCGCGCCCTCTCTTCGGTGATCGGCGCGCAGATGAGGCCGCGGCCGAACGTGGCCATGAAGTTGACCGCCTCCGGCGTCACGTGCTCGGCGGCCATCACGAGGTCGCCCTCGTTCTCTCGATTCTCGTCGTCGACGAGGATGAGCATCTCGCCGCGAGCCAGGCGCTGGAGGGATTCCTCAATCGATGCGAACACGGCCGATCATCCTTTCGACGTATTTGGCGAGCACGTCGTACTCCAAGTTGACGGGATCGCCCGGGCGGCGGTCGCGGAGCGTCGTCGCCTCGTGCGTCTCCGGGATCACCGCGCAGCGGAAGCTGTCCTCGTCGACGTCGAAGGGCGTGAGGCTGATCCCGTCGACCGCGATCGAGCCCTTGTCCACGACGTACCGGCGTCCGGCCGCCGGGTGCGCGACGACGAGGGACCAGCCGGCTCCGTCGCGGTAGAGGGCGCGCACGCGTCCGACCGCGTCGACGTGCCCGAGGACCCAGTGCCCGTCGAGCCCGCGATCCGGCGCGACGGGGAGCTCGAGGTTCACGCGCGCTCCCTGCCGTAGCGCGGAAAACGTCGTGCGATTCCGCGTCTCCCGCGAGATGTCGGCGGCGAACGCGCGCTCGTCGACCGAGCGCGCCGTGAGGCAGGCGCCGTTCACCGCGACGCTGCCGCCGACGCGCAATCGGCCTCGGAAGGGTTCGGGCAGGGCGATCTCCACGGAATCCGCCGAGACTCGAACGAGAAGGCTCGTGGCTTGCACGATTCCTGTGAACATGGGCGGGGCGGAGTGTAGTGCATCCGAATGCCCTGTTCAACGGAGTTGCGCGCTTCGGGCGCCCCGGGTACTCTATTCTGCGGGAGGTCATTGTGTCTAAGCCTCGAATCGCATGGGGATTGTGTTGTCTTGTCGTCGCCTTGGTGACGTTCGCCGCGTTCCCGGCCCAGCGCGACATCACCTTCGAAGAACTGCAACGCGACGGGTTCCGCGACATCGAGGTGCAGACTCCTCTGGCTCGGATCCTCCTGTCGGAGCAGGGCGGCGTGATGAAGTCCGTCTTCCTGTCGTTCGCGCCGTACGGGTCGACGGTTGCCGAGCTCGTTCCTGGGACGACGACGAACGTCAAGACGTTCGATCGCGAGTACGTCGCGGGCGCGGTCTTCCCGTTCGCTGTCTCCGTGAACGGCGAGTCCGAGGGTCTCTACCGGCTCGCCGAGGTCGGAGTCGACGATGCCACGGGCATCTTCCGCGCCGTCTTCCGCGGCACGGTCGCGGGGCTGTCGGTCGAGAAGCGCTACACGATCGCTCCGGACGCCGTGTACACGATCGACTTCGAGATCGCCGTGTCGAACACGGCGGCCGCCGCGGCGCAGGTCCAGATGACGGTCGGTAGTTACCTGGCGAAAAAGGAGGGCGTGCTCGACGTCACGTTCCTCCTGAACGGTGAGCCGCGGACCGAGCTGCTTGCGTCCGAGTCCATCCGCTCGTTCGGCGGCGTGGGCTTGATGGGCAAGCAGACCGTCTTCTTCGTCGCGCCGAAGGGCGGCGCGGCGGTGACGCCGACGTTCGAAACCGCGACGTCGGGCGCGAAGCGGTTCGGCCTCACGCTCACGGCGGCGGCGGGGGCCCAGACGACGGCGAAGACGACGCTCTACGCCGGGCGCCATCGCTACCTCCCTATGGAGGCCGCCGGCATCGAAGCGCTCGACAAGCATGGGTTCGGCTCGACGGTGATGATCTGGGTCATCCGGTTCATCGACCTCCTGTTCCGAGCGACCGGAAACTACGGCTGGGCGATCATCCTGTTCACGATCCTCACCCGGCTCATCCTGTGGCCGCTCATGAGCCGCCAGATGCATTCGATGGCTCGCATGCAGAGGCTCCAGCCGAAGATGAAGCGGATCCAGGAGCGGTTCAAGGACGACAAGCAACTCCTGCAGCAGCGGATGATGGAGCTGTACAAGAAGGAGGGCGTCAACCCGATGAGCGGTTGTCTGCCGCTCATCATCCAGCTCCCGATCATCTACCTCATCTGGAGAGCGATCCTCTACGCAAGCGAGAGCATCCACCTGTCGCCCGGGTTCCTCTGGATGCCTGACCTCAGCCTGCCTGATCCCTACTTCATCCTCGTCATCGTGACGACGTTGATCATGCTCTGGCAGCAGTGGAAGCTGACGCCGCAGATGGGAACCGAGGGCGGTCCCGGAACGAAGCTGTTCGGCTACATCTTCCCGGTGCTGATGGCGATCCTCCTCTGGCAGTTCCCTGCCGGGCTGTGGCTCTACTACCTCCTGACCACGGCGGCGCAGGCGGGCCAGCAGGCGATCGTCAACCGGCAGCTGGCCCGCGCCGACAAGCTCGCGGCGGCGGCCGCGGGGACCGACATCGAGATCGAGCCCAACGATGAAGACGGACGAGGCGCGCAAGGAAGCTGAGGCCTTCCTCCGCGGCGCTTTCGGGCTGCTCGAGGAAGACGTTCACTTCCAGATCGAGACCGAAGGAGAAGACGGGCTCTACGTCAACCTCGTCGGGAACGTCTTTGCGCTCCCCGAAGAGAGACCTGTGCTCGCCGCGCTCGAACACCTCTTGCGCGCGATCTTGCACCGCAAGACGGGCGAGGAGTTCGAGGTGATCGTCGACGCGAACGGCGCCCTCAAGCACCGCCGCGCCGAACTCATCGGGTTCGCCTTGTCGAAGGCCGAGGAGGTCGTCCGCGAGCGGAAGCGGGTCCGGCTCAACGCGATGCCGTCCCACGAGCGCCGCGTGGTTCACGTGACGCTCGCCGACTACCCCGGAGTGAAGACCTACAGCGTCGGAGCCGGCGACCACCGTCGCATCGTGATGGAGCCGGCCGACGGCTTCGAGCCCGGCCCGGGCGAGGCGTCGGGCGAGGAATAGTGCTCGGAGACACGATCGTCGCCGTGTCGACGCCGATCGGAGAAGGCGGGATCGGAATCGTCCGCCTGAGCGGGCCGGATGCCGTGGCGGTCGCCGACCGCGTCTTTCGCTCGCCGCGCGGCCTGCCGCTCGCAGAGTGCGCCACTCACACAGTGCACTACGGGCGCGTCGTCGTCGACGGCGACGTCATCGATGAGGTCCTGGCGACCGTCTTGCGGGCGCCGCGCACCTACACGCGCGAGGACACGGTCGAGATCGGCTGCCACGGGGGAGTGGCGGCGGCGCGCGCCGTCCTCGACGCGTTCCTCGCTGCCGGCGCCCGGCTGGCCGAGCGCGGCGAGTTCACGAAGCGCGCGTTCCTCCACGGGAGGATCTCCCTCGACCAGGCCCAGGCCGTGCTCGACGTGGTCCGGGCGCAGACGAGGCTGGGACTGGAGGCCGCCGTCGACCGGCTCGGCGGGCGCTTCTCGGGCGAGATCGCCCTCTTGCGAAGCGAGATCGAAGCCGTGGCCGCCGATCTGGAAGTGGGGATCGACTTCCCCGACCTCGACCTCGAGCCGCGCGACATCTCGCGCCACGTCGGCGAGCTCGCGGCGAAGGCGGACGGTCTTCTCGAGCGGGGCGAGCAAGGGCGAATCGTCCGCGAGGGCCTGACGGTCGCCATCCTTGGGCGACCGAACGTCGGGAAGTCGACCCTCCTCAACGCGCTCCTCGCCGAGGAGCGCGCCATCGTTGCGGCGACGCCGGGCACGACGCGCGACACGGTGGAAGACGTGGCGTCGATCGGCGGGATCCCGATTCGCTTCATCGACACTGCGGGGCTTCGCCCGCCAGCCGACGAGATCGAAGCCGAGGGCGTCCGCCGGGCCGAGTCCGCGGCGGCGCGCGCCGATCTCGTCCTCCTGGTCCTCGATCGTTCCCTCCCTCTTCAGGAAGAGGACGCCGTCCTCCTCGCGCGCGATTGGGGCGTGCCGCGCGTCGTCGTCCGCAACAAGAGCGACCTCGCCGACCGCCTGAGCGCGCCGCTTGAAGGCGCCTCGGTCGTCGACCTCTCGGCCCGCGACGGGACCGGTATCGACGGGCTGCGCGAGCAGATCCTCTCTCTTCTCGTGGCCGGCGCGGTCCCTTCGCGGAACACGGTCCTCCTCCTCGACGCGTGGGAGACGGATCGACTGCGGCGGGTCTCCGCGGCGCTGCGCCGCGCCGCGGCGTCCCTCGACGCGGGCGCGACGCCCGACATCGCGGCCGAAGAAGTGCGCGTCGCCCTCGCGGCGGCAGGCGAACTCCAGGGAGTCGACCTTTCCGAATCCATCCTCGATCAGATCTTCTCGCGGTTCTGCGTGGGGAAGTAGGCTGCCGGCGGAAGATCGATGCCGGCAGCTAGCGCCTTCTCGGCTGGGCGATACGCAGGCGTGGCCACGAGATCCCCGTTGGGCAATCGGCCAGGGTCGGCGCCGAACGCCTTGTTGCGTGGGAGCTTGTCTCCCACGTTTCTGCGCGACAGGATCTCGGCGAACCCGGCGACCGTCGCAGACAAGCTGCGACGCTACAGCGACCCCGCATCCCACACCCTCCGCCCGCGCGCCGGTGATCCGAGTCGACCTAGGGTCTGCGCTGGTAAGACAGGCTCAAGGCCCGCCAGATCCCGGCTCTGATTTGCCCGTGGCGTCAGGCTGGTTGGGCGGGGACGACTCCCCGCCGGCAATCGACCTCACGATACAGAGGTCACGAGGTCGACTCCCCGCCGGCAATCGACCTCACGATACAGAGGTCACGAGGTCGACTCCCCGCCGGCAATCGACCTCACGATA
>JAKLFO010000037.1 GCA_022711155.1 Candidatus Bipolaricaulota bacterium | reverse complement strand
TGGGTTTGGCTTTGACCTTGGCGTGCTGGTGAGCCTTGGGGACATGTTCGTGGTAGGCGTGAACGCGAAGGATCTGGCTGGGAGCGTACTCAGCTGGTCTGGCGGAGCCGAGGACGTCATCAGCGGGCTGTACAAGGCCGGGCTGGCGATGAAGCTTGTCGAGGACAAGCTGATTCTGGCGACGGACATCGACTTCGGTGGCGAGGGACTTGGGGACACGCACGTAGGAGCGGAGTTCCAGGTCATCGACGCGTTGGCGCTGCGAGCCGGCGTTGTGTTGACGAATGACTTCCAGGACTACTACTTCAGCGTGGGAGCTGGGGTGAACGTGGCGGGTCTGTACGTGGACGCTGCGTACGTCTTGAACGAGTCGCTCGGGAACACGCTGGTGTTGTCGGCGGAGTTCTCGCTGGGCGGGCTGCTCGGCGAGGAAGAGCCGGTTGGCACCGAGACGGTGAAGCCGGCGGCCACGACGACCCCGTAGTCGGTCACATCTCAATTGCTTCGTTGGGGCAGGAGCCTGGCTCCTGCCCCTTCTCTTTGGGCGATCGCGGTGCCCGTCTCTTCCGTGCGGAGGAGGACTTCGCCCAACCCCTTGGCTTCGCCGACCTCGTCCTCCCCACGTGGCTGGAGGTCTCGGAGCTTCGCGCTCCTTCCTGACTTCTGCGGGGCCTCTCTCTCGCTTGCCTACCGCCGAGGCGCATCGGTCCCAACACTCCGATGGTCCCCGGGGAGTCGGGCTCCGAGAACGGCAGGCACGGCTCGCAGCCCATGAGTTGCTGGCTTCCCTGAAGATGGAGTGTCCGTCGTCTTCCTCACCCACACGGGAGCGGTTGGAGGAGGGCGTGGCTCGTACTGCGCGGCGTCCTCGAGTCGCCGCTCAAGGCTGCGGCGCCCGGATCTCGCGTCGCTCTCGGGTACCCCCCCCAGGAACCTGCACAGGGTTCGTAAGGCAAAGCCGCACGAAGGGCGTCCCTGTCCGGCGGGCTTATCGCGGCGCTCTCGGATCGAAGCGTCTTCCAGCAGCCCAGCCCTCTCTACGGGCTGACGGTGAATGGAGCGTCGAATGCCAGGCTGCCCGCGATCCAACCCTGGACGTGGTAGCGACCGGGGGCCCGAGTCGAGAGGTCCCACGTGTAGAGCTGCCACTCGTCGTCCATGACAACGTCCTCGGCATGGTCGACGATCGCGCCGGACGGGTCGATCCACTGGATGTCGAACAGGTCTCCGTCTTCCACGCGGGTGAAGTGGACGATGAGCTGAACGTCGTCGCTGGCTGAGAACCGGTGTGTCTCGCCCTTGCCGATGTAGCCCTCCCCCTTGACCTTGTAGCCTTCGTACAGGCCGAAGCGCAGCTCGCGCGTGTAGGTCGACGTCAGGTGGCTGGCGACCTGCTCGGCGACCTTGTCGGCTGCCGAAGCGATGAGGGAGTCGTAGCTTCCGAACGCCGCCCCCTGGCGCACCGTCGACTCCGCAGATCCCGACGTGTCGGTCGATTGCTCGATCCGCCCGGTTCGGGCGTCGATGACCTCGACCTGGGCCAAGAGCTTGACCGAGTACTTGTTCGCCGCGGCCTCTTCCACGCAGTTCCCTCCGTCCCACTGCACGCAAATCGTCGTCGGCTCGGACAAGGTATCGACGGCGTAGACCGTTCCGGTCACGAGCTTGCTCACGCCCGTCAGTGTCCCGATCTCGACGGCGGTGGCGGGGTCGATGATTCCGCTCGTGCCGAGCGCGCGCTCGATCAAGAGTGCGTCGAGCTGCGAGCGCGAGAAGACATTCACTCCGGCTTCGCCGACGAGCTTGGATTCCACTCTCCCGCGAAGCGTCTCCTCCGCGCCGCGCCAACTCGAGCTGTTGCGAAACGCGAGCACGGCGACGTCGAGTCGCTCGGTGGCCACGACGGCACGCTCCGACGGCTCAGGAATAACGAGCAGGACAATGCCGACGATCAGGACGACGCCGATCAGAATGGCGAGCAAGACGCCCGTTTGGTCACTCATGGGAACCCTCCTCCAGGCTCTCGGAAGAATGCGCCCTACCGTAGTGCAGGGGAGACAGCGAATCAAGAAGGGGGCGCTGCAACGCTCGGCCTCGCGAGATGGGCGTGCGCCGCCGCGCAGGCAGCCCGATTCGCCTCGCCAAGCGTGTCGCCCTCCAGGCGATGGACGACGAACGCGGCGGCGTAGGCATCGCCCGCGCCGGTCGGGTCGACGTCGAGCGCGGCCGGGGGAGAAGCGGCGTTGCGTTCCTGCTCAAGCCAGGCGAGCGCTCCGTCGCGCCCGAGCGTGAGCGCGCCCTCCGCGTGAATTACCGCGAGGGCGCACACGATCTCCTCTGGCGCGTCGATCCCCGTGACCAGGCGGCCCTCGTCGCGGTTGAGGAACAAGGTGGTTACGCGGCGCAGCTCGCGAAGGAAGGCGCCGACTCCGAACGCTGCGATGAGGCCGGCGGGAGGCGCGTTGACCGAGATGCTCGCGCCGGCCGCGCCAGCCAGGCCGATCGCGCGCCGCGCCGCCCGTGCCTGTCGGTCGGACAGGAAGGCGTAGCCCGACACGTGGAGGTGGTCTAGCCCAGAGAACCAGGCGGGCTCGAGGTCGTGTTCGTCGAGCGCGTCGTTCGCGCCTCGGGCGCAGACCATCGATCGATCTCCGCCGCGGAAGAGCGCAAGGACTGCGCCGGTCGACATATCGGACCGCGTGAGGTGCGGTTCGATGCCGCGTGCCAAGAGGTCTCGCTCGAGCAGATCGCCGATGAGGTCGCGACCCACCGCGCCGACGAACGCGACCCGAGCGCCGAGTCCCGCGGCCACGCGGGCGAAGGTTCCGGCGGAACCGCCGGGCACAGCGCGTACGACGGAACGCACCTCCTGCCCGACGTCTGTGGGAGTCGGTTCTTCCGCGTGGATGTCGAGGTTCAGGTCGCCGAGGACGAGCAGACGCTTCATCGCGCGGCTCTTCGCAAGGTGCCGATCGCCGCGGCCACCTCGCGCACGCGCGCGACCTCGACCGGCGCGGACACGCTCCCCGCCTGCTTCAGCGTGGTGCCGACGATGAACCCATCGGCGCGGCCATACCGGGCCACGGACTCGGCCGTGATCCCGGAACCGACGAAGACGGGGCGGGCGCTGTGCCGCTTGACCGTGTCCAGGTCCTCCGCGGTAGCCGGCAGCCCCGTCCCTATGCCGCTCACGACGAGGGCGTCCGGGCGGTTGCGGTCGAGGTCCACGACCGCCTCCTCCAAGCTTGTGAGGTGGACGGCGTGCTTCACGTGCACATCGGCCAGGATCTCGACCTGGACGCCGAGATCGCGGCGCAACCGCAGGAGATCGCGCGCCCGCCCCTCAATCGCGCCCTGATCCGTGAACGCGACGCCGGCGAACACATTGACACGCACGAACGCGGCGCCCGTCGCGGCCGCGATCGCGAGCGCCGCCTCGCCGTCGTTGCGCAGCACGTTCACGCCGACGGGCACGCGGGCTGCAGCGCAGATGCGCAGGACGACCGCCGTCAACATCGCGATCGTCTCGCGCGGCGCTTGTTTGGCGAACGGCGCGTCGCCGAAGTTCTCGACGAGAACAGCATCGACGCCCCCCTCTTCGAGCGCGGCGAGGTCGCGCAGCGCGCCATCGATGATGGGATCCGCGCCATGCCGCGCGTACTCCACGCTCCCGGGGAGCGGAGCGAGGTGGACCATGCCGACAAACGGTTTCTGGGTCGCAAGGAGCTTCATGACGTGCGACTATACGCGTGCCGCGGGGCAGCGAACAAGACGCGCAGGGAGGATGAGATGTCGGGACGACTCACGTTCGTTCCAGTCGACGAGATGCCCGACGTGCCAGGGCTCTCAGTGCCTGACGAGATCTACTGGCTCCTCCGGCGGCCGACGCCCCTGCTCGGCATGGCTCGCCCGACCGACAGGACGCCGTGGTCAACGCTTCGCGGGCTCGGCGTGCGGCGGGTCATCTGCCTCGCCGACGAGCGGCCGCGCTACGATCCATCCCCCCTGTCGCTCGCGGGAGCTTTCGGGCTGCAGGATCTGTACGGCGGGATCGCGCCTCTAGAGCCGGAGTTGGAGCACGGACGCGTCCTGGCTGCAGCGCGGGCGACGCTCGCCCAACTCCGCCGCGGAGACGGCGTGGTGGTCCACTGCGCTGGAGGGACGGGCCGCACCGGCACGGTTCTCGGGGCTACGCTTATCGCGCTCGGGTTCGGTGCTGCCGAGGTGATCGTGCACCTTGAGGCGCTCCACGCGCGCCGCAACAGGACGTGGCCTGAATCGCCCTGGCAAGCGGAGTTCCTTCGCAGCCTCTGACGTTAGTGCGTCGCGTTGCAGCCGGTGCGGGCGCTGCCGGCTCCCGTGCCGCTCCACCCCACGGAATCGGCCGAGCGTACCCCGGAGCCGAGCGATCGCTACAGCCAGGGCTCGATGTGACGGTCGCGGATGCGAATGGGATGGTCGATGTAGCGGATGATGCCCTGGCGGTCGACGACGAAAAGGCGAGGCACGAGCTCCACGTCGTAGATGGTGCGCACGGCTTCTCCGTCGTCAAAAACCGCCAGGGTGTCCTCGTACCCCTGGCTGTCGAGGAAGCTGCGCGCCTCAGCAGCCGAAGCGTCCTGGCTCACGAGCAAGACGACGAGTCCATCGTCAGCGAACCGCTCGCGCAGGATCTCAACCGCCGGCATCGCCGAGCGACACGATGGGCACGTGCTGCGCCAGAACTCGAGGAGGACGACGTGACCACGCAGCGACGAGAGCGACAGTGTGTCGCCCGTCCGCACGTCCGGGAGAGATACGTCCACCGCGAGGTTGCCGACCTTTGTGCCGACCGTAGGCGCGGCGCCTTCCTCCGTGACGACGACGTTGCGGACGGTCTCGGCCTCCCCGCCACGATCGTCCGTGACCGTGAGCGTGACCGAGTGCGTGCCGACCGACGCGAACTCGTGCGTGGCCGTGACTCCCGAGGCGGTCGAGCCGTCTCCGAACTGCCATAGGTACGAGACAACGGCTCCGTCCGAGTCGCTTGACAGCGCGCCATCGAAGAACACCGCGAGCGGCGCGGGGCCCGAGGCGGGGGACCGCGTGAAGGACGCGACGGGCGCCTCATTCCCCTCAAGGCAGCCGCCCAGGGCGAGAACCAATAACGCGGAGATAGCGAGAAAACTCAATCGTTTCATCATGCGGATCTTACCCAAAACGCTGAGGCTCCTTGCGGAGCCTCGGCTTCATCTTGCTGCGTCCCCTCTCGTACGCCCACAGACTAGGTCGCCCCTGTCAACAGGGCATGGAGGGTCTGTGAAGCAGGTGTGAAGGCGGACGCTCCTACTGCCTCTTTCTGCTCACCACCACGCTGCCGAACATCTCCGGGGCGAGAAGCAAGACCTCCGTGTCCGTAGCGTCGATCCGCATCCCGCTCCGGGACGAGCCGGGGCCGAAGACGTCCGGGTAGATGACGCAGCTCGCGCCGCCAGGGAGCCAGAGACTGGATTGCATCGTGTGCGATGTCTCCCCGTCCGAGACCGCCCAGCCGAGGAGGTCAAGCGGAGTCCCCGTGCAGTTCGTGATGGTGATGCCCCCGTGCTGCCAGTCTACCTCCGTGATCTCAAAGCTGCGGCAGCTCTGGGCTTCCAAGGTCGTCGCATCCCACACGCACACCTTGCCCGTGCGTCCGACCGAGACGACGTATGAGCCCGTGGGGCAGAAGGCCGCGGAGCTGACGCCCAGCGGGTCGCCAGCCAGTTTTGCGACCAGGCTGCCACTCAGCGAGGAGCGGATGGAGATCTCGCCTCCCGCGCCCTCGGCGCTTAGGAGGTAGCGCGTGTCGGGGGCGAAGCCCAGGCAAGAATCGAAGAGCAAGTCGCTGAGCGGCACGGAAGCGACCTGCTGCCAGTCCGCCAGTCTGAGGAAGCGCAGCATCCCGTCGTCATGACAGACGGCGAGCTCCTCGCCGTTCGACAGAAGCAGCGCGATGGAAGCGGCGTTCGGGTACTCGAGCGTCCCCGTCGGGGTGCGGGAGCCCAGACTCCACGTTGTGATGTGGGTCTCGCCGAGCAGGACCAGGGTTCCGCCTCCCGCGGCGAACGCCAGGGCGCCGACGTCTCCGTACGAACAGGGGATCTGGAAGCTGCGCACTTCGCGCCACGTGACAGCATCCCAGACCGTGAGCCGGTTCGTCTGATTCACGGCGACCAGGAGGCGGCCGTCAGGGCTGAACGAGTATGCGCGCGGCTTGCCCGGCAGGAGAAGGACATCCTCCGAGGCAGCCATGTCCATCACGTGCACGCTTCCGCCGAAGCCGTACACCAGGAGTCTGCCGTCGGGGCTCAGGCAGAGAGGGTAGCAGCTACTGATCTCAAGCGGCAGGCGGGTCACCGTCCACGATCCGACGTCCACTCGGAACACCTGTTCGCGACCTTCGGCGGCCGCTGTCACGAGGAAGAATCGACCGTCGGGCGCGTACGTGATCGTGCCGGCAGGCGCTCCGAGTTCGAGCCGCTGCACGGTGGGGAGCGAAACAAGCTCCGCGCCTGCAGGGAGGGCAGGTCCCACCGCGCAAGCGAGCGATGCGATGACCACAGCGAGCTGAACGAACCGACGCACGCTCCTCCTCTTGCCACCCACCTATTGTCATCACTGTGGCTCAACAAGGGGAAGGAGGATGACCAGCAGTTCCAGTGCACTGGGGACAGTGGCGGCCCCGCGAGGTCCCAAGATTCGTCCGCGACGAGCCCGCGGGAGAGGATCTGCGAACGAGGTTGCGGGTAGGGCGACGCCAGCTACTCCCGCGCCCAGAGAGTCACGGTGAGGGTCTCCACCGGCTCGCCCTCCCACGGGCGCGCGTACGCGAACGAGAGCGTCACGGTTCCTGCACGAACGACGGCGTACTCGAAGACACAGATGCCGCGCGCTCCGGGCATGCTCCCGCCGGTCGGGTACTGCCACACGCCCTCCTCCACTGGGTCGAGCGGGGATGCGTAGATGGCCTCGCCAGCCGGCAACGTGCGGGTCCAGTTGAACCCGGCGGACGGCGTCCCCTCCAGGCGGACTACGATGCGGCTGCCGATCTCCACCGACTGCACGGTCCCATGGTCGTCTTCATTCAGACGTACCGTGGCCGGCCCGCAGCCGGCCAGAGCTGCTGCGAGAACCAGGACCCATCCGGCAGCCACGGCGCGGCGGCGCGAGCGAGCATGGCTCTTCTGTTTCATGGCGAGAGGAACATACATGCCGCGGGGAAGGCGAACAAGGCCCACGTCTTGGCTCTTGCACCGCTCTACGTCAAGCAACAAGAAAGCGCGGCTCCGGGCCGCTTGGCCAAGAGCCGCGCCACAGAGACATGCTGTGAGGCTACTGCGCTTCGACTTCGGGAGCCGCCGACGCCGACTGAACTGCTTCGATGCGCGCCTGGATCGCCGCGTCGGCGCCCACTCCCGCCAACGCCTCTTGGTAAGCGGCGAGCGCCTTCGCCCGCGCCTCCTCGATCTGCGCCGCGGTCTCGGCGATCTTCGCCGTCTCGGGCGGGGTCACCGCTTCGAGCTGCGTCTTCGCCCTCGTCAGAGTCTGGACCTTGTTCTCGTAGAGCGTGCCGATGATGTAGGAGACGTAGGGCTCATGGACTGCACCGGACTCGAGCGCCGCCTCGAAGGCGGCGAGCCCCAAGTCGACGCTGACCTGCTGCTGCCGCGCGGCGGACAGGATGGGGTCTTTGATCACGATGTTCGCCGAGGCCATGACCTCGCTGTACCAGGCGTTCGACCGCTCGTCGACGATCTCCTGCTTGGCATCCTCCACGACTTGGTCGCGAACGTCGGCAAGAGCGGGCTCGACTGCGGCCTTCTTCTCGACGACGAGGATGATGTGATAGCCGTACTCCGTCTGCACGATCCCGCTGCGCTGCCCGGGCTCAAGCGCGAATGCCGCGTCCTCGAACTCGGTCACCATGGTTCCGCGCGAGAAGAAGCCAAGGTCGCCGCCCTTCTGGGCGTTGGACGCGTCGAGCGACTTCTCCGCCGCCACGGCCGCGAAGTCGGCGCCACCGTCGAGCTGCGCGACGACCGCCTTGGCCTCGTCCTCGGTCTTGACGAGGATGTGCGAAGCGCGAACCTGCTCCTCGGTGCTGTAGGTCGCCTTGTTCGTCTCCCAGAAGGTCTCGATCTCTTCGTCGGTCAGTTCGATCGGGCCGGCGACGGCAACTTGCAGCTTCGACAGCAACAGGCTTTCGCGGATGTTCTTTCGCCCGGACTCCTTGAAGGAGTCGAGCGTCATGCCCTGCGCGGCGAGGAGCGAGGTGAGAGACTCCTCCGTTAGGTTGTTGGACGCAAGGAACTCCGTGTAGAGCTCGTCGAACTTGGCGGCCAGCTCTTCGTCGGTCACGACGATGGCCCGCGAAGCGACCTCGGCGTCGGCAATGGCGTCGAACGCCAGCCGATCGAGGGCTTGCACCTGGATGCCGAGCTTCATCGTGAAGCCCTCCGCACCGACGAGGAGCGACCTGAAGTCCTGTCCCATCTGGCTGTACAGGCTGGAGTACTGAGCGATGATGCTGTCGACGCCATCATCGAGCGCGGACTGCATGATGGGCGTTCCGTTGACCGTTGCGGCCACGGAGTCTACGTCTGTGGCCGCGGGCGCCGTCTCGGGAGCGGCCGTCGTCGCCGGCGGCGTTGCGGGAGTCGTCGCGGTCGGCGTCGTCACCTGAACGGGAGCCGCGGGCACCTCCACGGTCTCTACGATCGACGGTCGATGCGACGTGAACGCGAAAAACGCCACGCCGACGGCGATGGCGATCCCCAGAATGATCAGAAGCGTCTTGTTCATCGCTCTCTCCTTCTTTGGCGAGCCCGCGGGACGGGCCGGATGAACGCTAGCAGAGCTACAAACTGTACCGTGCGCAGGGTGAAGACACCAGGAGGACGTACTGCGTCACGGCCCTCACAGCCACCGAATGAGGAAGTCCTCGGTGAGGCTCACCGGGTGCCCAGCGTAGCGAATGACGCCCGTGGGGTCGACCAGGAACGCGTGCGGCGTGACGGCGACTCCGTACGTGCTCATCGTCGGCTTCGCGGAACTCGACTCCCAGGCGAGCACGAACTGCGTGTAGCCGTGGTCGCGAAGCCACGTCATGGCGGCCGACGGGTTGCGGTCGAGCACGACGAGCATCACGACGAGCCCGTCCTCGGCGTACTTGGCGCGGTAGGCCTCGAGTTGCTGCGTCGACGCCTGGCACCCCGGGCACGTGCTCTGCCAGAACTCGAGGAGGACCGTCTTGCCCAAGTACGACGAGAGGTAGGCCATTCCGCCGTCGAGGGTCGGGAGGGCGATCTCGGGGGCCCGCTGTCCGGTGCGGTTGCCCACTTGCGCAGTCGACGCCGGCGGAGTCGTCGCGGGCGCGGCTTGGGTCGCCGCGGTTGCCGCTTGGGATGGGAGAGAGGCGATGTTGATCACTTGCGTCGTCAGGGTAGTAGCGTTCGCGTTGTCTCCGACAACCAGGGTTACGGTGTACGAGGTCTGCTGCGGGTAGCTGTGGGTGACCGGCGACCCCGATCCAGTCGTTCCATCCCCGAACAACCACTGGAAGCGGACGACTTGCCCATCTGCGTCGGTTGACGCCGACCCGTCGAATGTCACCGCGGTCGTGTTGCCAGCGCGGTACGCGGAGATCCGCGCAACGGGCGGCTGATTGGCCGACGCTGAGAGCGAGGCGACGAGGACGACCAAGAGAGCGAGGCCAGCGGCCCAGACTCGCGTGCTTCCTTGCATGGACTCTCCAATCCCTCGGAACGGGGGCTATTGTACAAGAAGACGCCCTCTCGGCCAGCCCCAGGTGGATACACTCACCTCATGATTCGCGAGATCCGCGCCCGAACCCTCTTGTCGCGCGTGCGCGGCATGGACACCTGGTTCGGTCTCGACTTCGGGATGAACCTCTACCGGGGCTGCCAGCACCACTGCATCTACTGTGACTTCCGCAGCGAGTGTTACGGCAACGATCGCTTCGACGAGGACGTGCTCGTCAAGGCGAACGCCGTAGAGGTTCTGCGTGACGAGCTTCGGCGCAAGCGCGCGCGGGGGATCGTCGGCACGGGGGCAATGAACGACCCGTACATGCCGCTCGAGGCCGAGGCGCGACTCGCCGCCGGCGCGCTCCAGGCGATCGCCGAGTTCGGCTTCGGCGTCCTCGTCATCACCAAGAGCACGCTCGTGCTGCGCGACATCCCTCTCTTTCAGAAGATCGCACGCCAGTCGACGGCCGCGGTCTCCCTCACGGTCACCACAGTGGATGACGAGCTGGCGCGCGTGGTCGAGCCTGGAGCGCCGCCGGCGTCTGAGCGCCTGCGCGCCCTGCGCGAGCTCGCCCAAGCGGGGATCGAAGCGCGCGTCGCCTTGATGCCCGTCTTGCCGTACCTCGAGGACTCGTGGGAGAACGTCGAGGCCATCGTCGAACGCGCGGCAGCGTGCGGCGTTCGGGCGATCGTGGCTTCGTTCGGACTCACGATGCGCGGCCGCCAACGGGACTACTTCTACCGCCGGTTGGACGAATCCTTCCCAGGACTGCGCGTCCGGTACGAGGAGTCCTACGGCGAGCGCTACATCTGCGCATCTCCGGATGCCGCGCGGTTGCACGAGAGGTTCGTCGCCTTGTGCGCGGCGCGCGGGATCCAGACGTCGGTGAGCCCTCTTCTCGCTCCGTCCGCCACAGAGCCCGACCTGTTCGGCTGGCCGGCTTAAGCCCGCCGGACGGCTCGCCTTTGGGCGCTCCCCGGCGGAACAACGTCCCCTTCCCAGAGTCACACACGCCTTTCCCGCGCCCACTTGCCCGTGTACGGTCTGCGCGATGAGACGAGAAAGGAAAGGGTGTCTGCGATGAAGTGGGTCGCGTTGCCGATCGTGCTCGTGGGCGCGGCGATCTCGATCCTTGCCGTGTTCCTGCCCCAGAGGGACGCGGCTTCGTCGGCTCTCTCGGGGTACGAGGCGCTCCGCAAGGCGCAGGCCGGCTTGCCGAAGACGATCGCCGGGCTCGACGAACTCGCCGAGCGCGCTGGGGCGCTCGGATGGCAGGCGAAGATCGCTGCGGCGCGGGCACACGCCGCCCAGGCTGAGTTCGCGGTGGCGGCCGAACTCCTGCGCCAGGCGCTCGACGCACGGTCGACCACGGCGCTTCGCGCCGAACTCGGGTCGCTGCTCGAGGCGGCCGGCGAGCGAGCCGAGGCGAAGGCAGAGTGGGAGAAGCTCCTTCCGAAGGCCGATGCCGTTCAGGCGATGCAGCGCCTGGAGCCGGACTCGATCAAGCTCGCCGGGATCCTCGTCACGGCGGGACGATATGACGCCGCGTTGCCGCTGGTCACGCCGGCCGTCGTCGACGCGGCGCGCCTACCACGCGCCCGCGCGCTGGCCGGCCTCGGGAAGTCAAGCGAAGCGGCGAGCGAATTCGCGCGGTATCTCGAGTCCCACCCAAGCGATGGGGCGGTGAAGCTGGAGTACGCGCGCGCCCTCGAACGCGCGGGCGATTCCGGCAGGGCGCTCGAGGTCTTGCACTCGCTCGGCGCGGCGGGCGCATACCGCGAGGGCTTGCTTCTCGAGAGCTTGGGCCGCATCCGCGACGCCATCGACGCGTACAAGAGGTCGTCGGACGGCGAAGCGCGTTGGCGCGCCGGGCGGCTCCTTGAGTCCCTCGGCGACGCATCGGGCGCTCTCTCGATCTACCAGGCTCTCGCCTCGGGAACGCACCGCGTCCGCGACGACGCGGCGCTCCGAGCGGTGCAGCTCCTCCGCGCCGGCGGCAACGCGGCCGAGGCGGCCAAGCTCATCGCCGGGTTGCCCGCGGCCTTCCAGTGGATCCTCGGGTCGTACGTGCCTCCGACCGTGCCGGCAGCGGCCCCCGGCGAGATCTCCCCCGCGGTGGCGTCGGCGCTCCAGGTGGCTGACTCCCTGGCGAAACGAGGGCATGCGGAGTGGGCGTCCGCCGAGGCGGAGTTCGCGCTCCACGACGCTGGGATCGCTGATCGTCTAGCGATTGGGAACTGGTTCGACGAGCACGGCGACGCGCGGCGGGCATTCCAGATCGGGAGCGAACTCTTGGCGAAGTCGCCGTCGCGCGCCGCGTACGAACTGGCGTACCCGAAGGCGTTCACCGCGAGCGTCAACCGCTGGTCGTCGACGTATGAGGTCGACCCGTACCTCATCTTGGCCGTCATCCGCGAGGAGTCGAACTACCTGCCCACCGCCGTGTCCTCGTCGAACGCGATGGGCCTGATGCAGCTCCTGCCTTCGACGGGCAAGTGGATCGCCGAGTCGAAGTGCAAGCTCACGTACACGGCCGATCTGCCGTTTGACCCGGATGCGAACATCCGGATGGGAACCTGGTACGTGTCGTATCTCACCGACCTCTTCGACGATCTGGTGCGCGGCGTCGCTGCGTACAACGGCGGGAACGGCAACGTCGAGCGCTGGACGGCCGCGGCGAAAGTCACGGCGCGAGCCGACGTCCCCGGCGCGCTCGTCTCGATCGAGACGCGCGAGTACCTGACGAAGGTCCTCAACTCCTGGCTCTGGTACCGGCTCCTCTACTCCTCCGACCCCACGCCGTAGCTCCGGCCGGCCGAATGCGCGCCCTGTCCCGAATTCCGGGAACCGAAGTCCCGTTCCGCCAGGTATAATCGCGTCACGTGGATCGCAGGAGGGCTCATGGGTACGTACCGAGTGGCGTTTCTTCCCGGGGACGGCGTCGGCGGCGACGTGTTGGCTGCCGCGCGCCGCGTTCTCGATGCGGTGGGGTTCCAGGCGGACTACCAGCACGGCGACATCGGCTGGGAGTTCTGGAGGAAGGAGGGCAACCCGCTTCCCGAGCGAACGGTGAACCTCCTCAAGTCGACCGACGTCTGTCTGTTCGGAGCCATCACATCAAAGCCGAAGGAAGAGGCGGCCGCCGAACTCGATCCCGCGCTCCGCGGCAAGGGCTTCTCGTACGCGAGCCCGATCGTCGGCCTGCGACAGCTGTTTGACCTCCACACGAACCTGCGCCCCTGCAAGGCGTACCCCGGCAATCCGCTCAACCACCGCGACGACATCGACCTGGTGGTGTTCCGCGAGAACACGGAAGGGCTCTATGCCGGGATCGAGTGGCACCCGATTCCCGAAAGCGTTCGCCATGCGTTGCGAGTCCATCCGAAGATGAAGCGCTTCGACGACGTGTCGAACGACGACATGGCGATCTCGCTCCGCCTTCTGACCCGCCGGGGCTGCCAGCGGATCCTCCGAAGCGCGTTCGAGTACGCGAAGGCGAACGGGTACAAGACCGTCACCGTCGTCGAGAAGGCGAACGTCATCCGCGAGACGTCCGGCCTCATGGTCCGCGAGGCGCGCGCGATGGCGGCCGAGTACCCGGGCATCGAGCTGTGGGAGACGAACATCGACGCCATGTGCATGTGGCTCGTCAAGAACCCGCAGACCTACGGCGTGCTCGTGGCGACGAACCTCTTCGGCGACATCATCTCCGACCTCGCGGCGCAACTCGTCGGCGGGCTGGGCTTCGCGGCGGCGGGCAACATCGGCGATCACTACGCCGTGTTCGAGCCGACGCACGGTTCGGCGCCGAAGTACGCCGGCATGAACAAGGTGAACCCGATCGCGACGATCCAGGCGGCTCGCCTGATGCTTGACTACCTGGGCGAGAAGGAGAAGGCCGAACGGATCGAGCGAGCCGTTGCTCGCGTTGTGGCGGAGGGGCGGGCCCGCACCTACGACATGGGCGGCACGACGACGACGAGCGGGATGGCCGATGCGGTCATCGCCGCGCTTGCGTAGAGGGGGCAAGATGAACTCGATCAGCCGTACGATGGCCAAGTTCGCGCTCGGCCTCACCTACGAGCGCGCCCCGCGAGAGGCCGTTCACGAGGCGAAACGCTTCCTCCTCGACTCCGTCGGCTGCGCGCTCGCCGCGCTCGATCACGACGACATGCAGCAGGCGCACCGCTACATCCGCGAGCTGGGTGGCAGAGAGCAGGCGACTGTTCTCGGGCACGGCACGCGGACGAACATCGCCGATGCCGCCCTGATGAACGCGCTGCTCATCCGGGCGATGGACTACAACGACATCTACTGGAAGCAGGACCCGTCGCACCCATCGGACATCATCCCCGCGGCGCTCGCCCCGGCGGAGTGGAAGGGCCGCTCTGGGAAGGACCTCTTGGTCGGCATCCTCATCGCCTACGAGCTTGAGATGCGCCTCTGCCTCGCCGCCGAGCCAGGCGTGCGCGAGGTTGGCTGGCATCACGCGAGCTTGACCCAGTTCGCGAGTCCGTTCGTCGCCGGGCGCATGCTCGGCCTCACCGAAGACCAACTCGTCGCCGCCTGCGGGATCAGCGGCTCGAGCCACTTCACGCTGGGCGGAGTTGTCGCCGGGCACCTGACGAACATGAAGAACACGGCCGACCCGATGGCGACGGAGGCCGGCGTGCGCGCCGCCCTGCTCGCCTCGACCGGATACTCAGGTCCCGTCGAGCTGTTCGAGGGGAAGGAAGGCGTGTTCCACGTCGTGTCGAACGTCAAGTGGAACACGGCGGCGATGACCGACGGGTTGGGCGAGAAGTTCCTGATCACCGAGTGCGGCTACAAGGCGTTTCCTACCGAGGCTCTCACGCACCAGCCGATCACGGCCGTGCTCGAGGCGATGGCCGAGAACGCGATCGCCCCGGAGTCGGTGGCCGACATCGTCGTACGAACGACCACGCGCGGCGCCGACATCCTATCTGACCCGTCGAAGTACGATCCGAAGACGAAAGAGACGGCCGACCATTCGCTTCCGTACTGCATCGCCGTCGCCGCCGCCAAGGGCAACGTCCTGCCGTCCGACTTCGAGGAGGAAGCGCTGTTTGACCCCGCGGTGCGCCGTTTCCTTGGGAAGATCCGCGTGGTCGCCGATCCCGCAATCGACGCCCTATTCCCCACGGTCAAGCGCGCGATCGTGACCGTCACGACGACCGACGGACGGGCAGCGACGCGTCAGGAAGACTTCGCCAAGGGAAGCCCGGAGCGCCCTCTCTCCGACGAAGACATCGTCGACAAGTTCCGCTCGAACGCGGCGCACGCCATGAAGGCGAAGGCGCTCGATCGGATCGTCGACGCCACCTTCGGGCTCGAAAAGACTGCGACGACGGGCGAGTACGTGCGATGCCTCGTGCGCGGGTAGCGCCGCGCCCTCGCTCGCTCTCCGACCGCCTCCTCGCCTGGTTCGACGAGGAGGCGCGCGATCTCCCCTGGCGGCGAACGCGCGATCCGTACGCGATCCTCGTCTCCGAGATCATGCTCCAGCAGACGCGGGTCGAGACGGTGATTCCGTACTACGAGCGCTTCCTCAGGACCTATCCCACCGTCGCGGCGCTGGCGCGCGCGTCGATCGACGATGTCCTCAAGCTGTGGGAAGGGCTCGGCTACTACCGTCGTGCCCACAACCTCCACGGCGCCGCGCGCGAGATCGTCGCCCTCCATGGCGGGCGGGTGCCCGAAGACCGCGCATCGCTGCGCGCCCTGCCCGGGATCGGGCCGTACACGGCGGCCGCGGTGGCGTCGATCGCGTTCGGCGGCGACGAGCCCGTGCTGGATGGGAACGTAATCCGCGTCGTGTCGCGCCTCTTCCGCGTGGAGGGCGACGCGGCGCGCGCGGCCACGCGTCGCGTCCTGGAAGAGCGAGCGCGGTCGCTCGTTCCGGCCGGTCGGTCGGGCGCGTTCAACGAGGCGCTAATGGATCTCGGGGCGCGCGTGTGCCTCGCGCGGGCGCCGCGTTGCGCGGACTGCCCGGTGGCAGGAGACTGCGCGGCCCGCCGCGACGGCGACCCGACGCGGTTTCCCGAGCGTGCAGCCCGGCGCCCTGTGCCTCACCGCGACGTGGTCGCCGGCGTCATCTGGGAACGCGCGGCAGTCTCGGGCCGCCGTGGCCGGAAACTGCTGCTCGCGCAGCGCGAGGCGGGGGACATGCTCGGCGGGTTGTGGGAGTTTCCCCGCGGCACGGTCGAAGC
>JAKLFO010000036.1 GCA_022711155.1 Candidatus Bipolaricaulota bacterium | reverse complement strand
CGATCCTCGCGGCGGCCACGCTCCTTGCGTGGGTCGTTCGGAGGGCGCGAACGAAGTCCGGCTCCGCCTCCTGACCCCTCCGCGGCCGGCGCTGTGCCTCAGTCGCTCGCGCGAACCGTTAGGTGATAGTTCACGTCTCCCGTGCCGGAATAGAGCTCGACGCCGAGGTAGTAGGTTCCCGCGTCCAGTTCCATTTCGAGGGCGCTCCACAAGTCCGCTCCCCCGTCATCGTCGCAGAGGAGCGACTCTCCGTCCGCGTCGAGCAAGCAGATCGTCGTGTCGGCGTCGGCGTCGCCGTACGTTTCCGCCCAGATCGTCGCGGGCGCCGCGAGCGTGAAGCGGTACACGTCGACGTCGTCCGCCGTGATCGCGCCGGAGACATCCACGGGAAGCGCGAGCTCGTCCGCCGAGGTGACCGAGCCGTTCGGCTCCGACTCGACGGCCTCTGCCGGGCAGTCGACCGCGGACACCGAGAGCGTGTAATCGAACACCTCATCCTCGTCGAGCGCGCGCACGGAAACCGCGTACCGGCCTGCGGCCAGCTCGCGGAAGAGGCGACTCCACATGTCCGCGCCGCCGTCGTCGTCGCAGGCGATCTCCTTTCCCGCCTCGTCATAGAGACACACGACGCTGTCCCCGCCGGAGTCCCCGGCGGTCTCGATCGCCACGCAGCCGGCCGTCGCGACATCGAACGAGAAGAAGTCGGCATCTCCTTCCTCGAGGAACTGCGTCGTCTCGAGCCGGCCGTCGGCGTCTAGGCGGCCGAGCGACGTGGCCTCGGCCTGCGTATCGTTCGGCTCTTCGTTGCGCACGTCCATCGGCGTGACGGACACGCGGTAGGCGTCGATGAAGGCGTTGTCGGCGTACTCGTGGATGCGGACCACGTAGGTCCCCGCCTCGGGACTCGGGAGGTAGATGCGGCTCCACCTTCCATTGCCCGCGTCGTCGTTTCGCGCTACCGGCACGAGGCGGCCGAGCGTCTCGTCTTTCGCGTAGAGGAGGAGCAGCGTGTCTTCCGTCGGGCAGGAGGCGTCGATGCGAAGGACACGCGCCACGCCAGGCCCCGCCGCCGCGGAGAAGCCGGCTCCGACGACGAACGAGAAGAAGTCGACGTCGCCGGCCGGGTCGATCGAAGCGAACGCGACGAGCGAGTCGGTCTGCACTGTGCCGAGAGGCGTCGCCTCCAAGAGGCCGTCGTTCGACTCGCGTTCCATCGCCGTGCTGACCACGAGCGTGTAGCTGTCCCGGCCGAGCTCGACCTCTTGGATGCGTGCGCGATACGCCCCCGGCTCGAGATCGCGAGCGAGCGTGTCGGTCGCCGACGCGATGTGCGACATGTCTTCGGCGTACAGGACGATCTGCCACTCGGCGGAAGACTCCACCGCCAGGCGGACCGTCGCCGCCCCGTCGCCGTCGACGCGGAACGCGTACCAGTCGATGTCCCCCGGGTACCCCGAGGCGCCCGACACCGTGAGGGTTGTCGTGCCCGCTGTGGACACAACGCCGAGCGATTGCGGCATCGCGTCGTTCGGCTCGACTTCGGACACGGCGAAACCTGCGAAGCCTGCGATCAGGCAGAGAGAGAGCCCGACGATCAACGATCTTCCCAAGACGGAGCGCATGGCCATCCTCCTCGTTTTCACTCCTCCAGCCGGAACGGCGGGTAGGTGTCGGTCATCAAGCTCGCGTAGGCGAGCACGCGGTATGCCCATCGATTGGCGCCGACCAAGATCTGGAAAAGCTCGCGCGGGTAGCGGCTCGAGAAGAGGAGGATCACCGCGGCGATCGCGGTCAACACGATGACGATCCCTCCGAAGTGCGGTCCCACGGCGAACAGGAGCCCGACGATGAGGTAGTGCGGAATCGCGAGAAGCCACCACTTGACAAGCGCGAGGCGGCGGGACAGCTTCTGCGGGTAGGGGATGTCGAGATCGGCCGGGTAGCCGCCCGCCTGGAAGGAGAACGGCGGGTACTTGTCGGTCGCGAGCGCCTGGTAGCCGTAGAAGCCGACGCGCCACGACCACCGCAGGACGCCGACGTTGTAATCGAACAGCCCGCGCGGGTAGCGACCCGTGAACAGGATGGCGAAGAAGGAGACAAGCCACGAGCAGGAGAACCCTGCCCACAGGAAGCCGAGGATGACGAAGTGCGGAATGAGGAGGAACCACTTGACGAGCCACAGGGCGGGCGAGACCGCCTCCGTGTACTCGGCGTGGAACGTGAGCGGGAAACCCGCCGCACTGCCGCTTGCGGCTGCGCCGCCTGCGGCCATGCCGCCCGCGGCTGTGCCGCCCGCGGCGCCAGCCTCTCCCGAGGCGGTTCCCCTGCGTCGCGCAGAGATGAGGATGATTGCGAGGCCGAACATCGCGAAGCCGATGCCGACGCCGAGGACGATCCAGGCGACCGTCAGCACGAACGGAGCGCGGACGCCGATCGACGCCGTAGCCGCGATGCCGCGCGAGCCGTCGGCGTTCATCAAGACGAGGGCGTAGTCGCCGGGCTCGACGCGCCACGCGATCTCTTGCGCGCCGGCGCCCGAAGCGGACTCGATCCAGATCGCCTTCGTCGTCGGCGCCGCCGGAACAGCCGATCCTGCGACCACGGTGACATCGAGGCGCGAGCGGCGTGCGACGCCCTCTTGGCTGAAGCGATAGTTCTTCACCTCGACGTACTGGGATCCCGAGAGATAGCGATTGACGTCGACGCGGTCGGCAAGCCCGACGAACAGGCCCTTCGCCTCGGCGCCGCGTCCCGCGACCTCGAGGCGGAGCGTCACCGCATCGTCGTCCCAGAACCACTGCGGCCCATCGATCCAGACAGGCAAGACGACGGCGTGCGCATCTTGATCGATCGGCGTCGAGCGTAGCGACACGAAGCCCGTCGGATCGGCCAGCACGCGCTCGGCGATGAGCACGCCGCCGCCGCCGAAGATGAGTCCGAGTCCGAACAGGAGCAAGAGACTCCCCGCAACGATTCCGAAGATCCTCCCAGTACTCACTTCGCCCTCCTTGACGCCTCGCGGCGCATGCGCCGATCCTACCGACAGGACACTCCGCCTGGCAACCGCTGCCGCGGGGTTCGCGTACCATCGGCTCGACCACGAGGAGGTGGACATGCCCATCACGATGGAGCGCCTCACCGCCGGGCACGCTGAAGCGGCCGCCGCTTTGGTCGGCGAGCGCCTGGCCGAGCTGCGGCGGGAGAGGCCCGCACTCTCCGAGAGCTGCGGCGCGCCGCAGACTCTGGCGGACCGCATCGCGCGACTCGCCGACCGCGGCCCGGGCGCGGCTGCGACCGACGCCGGACGCCTCGTCGGCTTTCTCGGCGCGTTTCCCATCCGCTACGCGGGAAGAGCGAGCATGCTCTCGCCAGAATGGGCCCACGGTACGGCTCCCGGCCTCGCCCCCGCGTTGGCGCGGCGCGTCCTCGAGTCCCTGTACGCCGAAGCGGCGCGCGCGTGGGACGAGCGCGGCGCCGAGACGCACATCGTCTGTCTCCTCGCGCACGATCGGGCCGCGCTGGAGACCTGCTCGTGGTTGGGACTCGGGGGCATCGTCTGTGACGCCGTGCGGTCGCTCGCGCCCGTCGCCGTTCCGGCTCGCTGGAACGTGCGCCAGGCGACCGCCGGCGACGCCGAAACCGTGCACGATTTCGAGTGCGGCCTCTACGCCCACCTGTCGGGCTCACCCGCCTTCCTCTTGCGCGACGAGCCCGAGAAGGTCGAGTGGTGGCGAGAGCGCATCGCGGACCCGTCGGTTCGAGTGTGGGTTGTCGACGAGGGCGCCGGCCCGCTCGGCTACTTCATCCAGGGGCCGGCCAATGACAGCGCGGCCGACCTGATCATGGACGCCGGCACCTCGAGCATCATGGGGGCCTTCGTCGCGCCGCAGGCGCGGAGCGGCGGCGCCGCGGCCGCGCTTCTGTCCCGCGCCGTCGAGTGGGCGCGCGAACAGGGCTACGCGCGGCTCGCCGTGGATTTCGAGACGGCGAATGTCGAAGGGCGGAGCTTCTGGCTGCGCCACTTCGACCCCGTCGTCTTGTCGCTCGCGCGAACCGTGCGGGTGCGCCGCGAGAGTCCCTGACGGACGCAAGGCAAGACCGCAGAGAACGCGGAGAACGCGGAGAACGCGGAGGACGGCGGCGCGTCGGCGAGGAAGCGCGCGCGGGAACCTTACAAGACGCAGGGCAATACCGCGGAGGACACAGAGGGCGCAGAGGACTGCGGCGTTCGCGACGTGTCGTCCGCGAACCCTCGTAGCGTCGGGGAGCTTGGCTCTCGGCGTCCAGTTAGCGCCGAGAGCTTGGGCATGCAGCGATCTCCGTTGCTGCATGCTTGTCTCCGACGTCGCGTGTGGCGTCCGCGCCGCGAGACTTCCTGACGGACGCCAGACGAAACCGTAGAGGGCGCGGAGGACGGCGGCGTTCGCGACGTGTCGTCCGCGAATGCTTGTAGCGTCGCACCCTGTGTGCGACGTCGGTGTCAGACGCGTCGCGTGTGGCGTCCGCGCCGCGAGACTTCCTGAGAGGCGCAAGGCGGAACCGCGGAGGGCGCGGGGAACGCAGAGGACGGCGGGTCGGCGAGGAAGAGAGCGCGGGAACCTGACAGATGCAAGGCAGAACCGCAGAGGGCGCGAAGGACGCAGAGGACGGCGGCTCTGGTCGCCGAGCCGCTAGGGAGAAGCCGTGGCGGACGGTGGCTTCTCCTCTTCCATTCGTGTCTCTACGGTCGCTCTACCGCTGACGTCATCCGGTACGTCGGCACGAGCTTCGAGAGGCTGGCTCGCACGGCTGCGTCGTCGCCTCGGTGCGCGGCGCCCATCAAGAGGTCGAGATCGGTGCGCCATCCAGTTGGGGGCTCCTCGAGGCGGGCGACGAAGAGACGCGCGAAGGCCGTCTTGTCCGTGCCCTCCTCGGCCGTGAGCAGCTCCTCGAAGAGCTTCTCGCCCGGGCGCAGGCCGGTGTAGACGATCGGGACGTCGACGTCGGGCTCGAGGCCGTAGAAGCGGATCACGTCGCGCGCGAGGTCGACGATCTTCACCGGCTTCCCCATGTCGAGCACGAGCACCTGGCCGTGCGTGCCCACTGCGCTCGCCTGCAGCACGAGCCGCACGGCCTCCGACGTCACCATGAAGTAGCGTTCCATGTGCGGATCGGTGACGGTCACCGGCTGGCGGCGCTCCACCTGCGCCTGGAAGGTTCGCAAGACGCTGCCGCGGCTGCCGAGCACGTTGCCGAATCGCACGGCGAGCGAGCGCGTCGAAGAGCCGTTCCCCGTCTCGGCCTCGCGCACGAGGGCCTCGGCAACGCGTTTCGTCGCGCCCATGACCGAAGTCGGGTTCACGGCCTTGTCGGTCGAGATGAGGACGAACGCCTCACAGCCGGCGGCGCGCGCCGCATCGAGGGCGTTGCGCGTGCCCTCGACGTTGGTTCGCACGGCCTCGCTCGGATGGAGTTCCATCATTGGCACGTGCTTGTAGGCGGCCGCGTGGTAGACGACGGACGGCGTCTCTGCGGCGAAGAGCGCGGCCAGACGATCTCGGTCACGAACGTCGGCGACGACGACGGCAAGATCTGCGTTCGGGAAACGTCGGCGCAGATCGGCTTCGAGGTCGAACAGACCGGTTTCGTTCTGATCGAGCCCGACCAGGCGTGCCGCGCCGGAACGCAGGACCTGGCGGCACAGCTCCGAGCCGATCGACCCCGCCGCTCCGGTGACGAGGACGCGCTTGCCTCCGAGAAAGCGGAGGATCGGCTTCTCATCGATCGTGACCTCCTCGCGCTGGAGCACGTCCGACGGCTCGAGGTCGCGCAGCTCGGCCACCGTGACGCGGCCTGCCGTCAGTTCGGCGAGATCGGGCACGATGCGCACGTCGGCGATGCCGGCCTCGCGGGCCAGAGCCACGGTCTCCCGCAAGACCGAACGCGGCGCCGACGGCATCGCGATGAACAGGCCCGTCGCCTGAAGGCGGCGCGCGACGCGCGCGAGGTCACGGCGCGGCCCGAGCACGGGCACTCCGTGTAGGACCGTCCCGAGCTTGTGCGGGTTGTCGTCGAGGAAGCCGACGACGCGGACGGAGTCGCCGGTCTCTTGGGCAAGCGAGCGCACCAGCTGCGCGCCCGCGTCTCCGGCGCCCACGATGAGCGCGTTGCGCCGCGCAAGCGCGCGCGGCCGCGCCGAGCGTGCCGAGAACTCGCTCAACAAGCGGCTCGCGAAGCGGACGCCGGCAACCGCGAGGAACGTGAGCGCAAAGTCGATCGCGAGGATCGAGCGCGGGAAAGTCGACAGCACGCGCGCCTCGCGCAAGACGAAGAAGGCGAGCGCGAGCGCGGCGGAGCCGACGAGGCACGCCACGCCGATGAGGAAGGTCTCTTGCGCATCCAAGTGCTTCCAGCTCAACCGGTCGAGCCGGAAGACGACGAAGGCAGCCAGCTTGAGCGCGCAGGCGATTGGAAGGCCCATGTACAGCGTGGGCAGCATGTCACGCGGAATCGCCGTGTCGAAGCGCAGCCAGAATGCCGACGCGAGCGCGAGAGCGACGAGCCCCGCGTCGAGCGTCAGAACCCCGATGCGTCGAGCCCAGAGCGGCGCGCCCCACCGGGTCGTCATCGCGCGACCGCCTTCGCCAGGGCATCCGCGACGCGCGCGACCTCGCGCTCTGCCATCTGCGGGTAGAACGGGAGGGCCACCGTGCGATCGCAGACGCGCTCCGTGACCGGGAACTGGCCGCGGCGCGTGTGCAGGGCGTCGACGATGTAGGGCTGGAGGTGAATCGGCGTGAAGTAGTCGCGGCAGCCGATGTTCGCCTCGCGCAGGCGGGCGAGGACGCGGTCGCGATCCTCGCGCGTGAAGCGGTCGGCCAGGCGGGCGACGTAGACGAACCAGCTCATCCGGACATCCCGAGCGACCCGCGGAAGGACGACGTCGGGCAACCCGCCGAGCGCGTCTTCGTACAGGCCGGCGACGCGCGCGCGCGCCTCGACGATCTCCTCGAGGCGTCCGAGCTGGGAGAGGCCCAGGGCGGCCGACATCTCGTCGATGCGGAAGTTGTAGCCGAGGCGCACGTGGTTGAGCCACCCGCCATCGCCGCGCCCCTGGTCGGCCATGCTCCGGCAGAGCTGCGCCAGGTCGCCGTCGTCGGTGACGATCGCGCCGCCTTCGCCCGTCGTGATCTGCTTGTTCGGGTAGAAGCCGAAGATGCCCGCATCGCCGAACGATCCGCACTTGCGTCCCTCGAGCGACGACCCGAGCGACTCGGCCGAGTCCTCGATCAGGCGAAGCCCGTGCGCGCGAGCGATTTCCTCCAGGGCCGGGAGTCTGGCCGGATGGCCGAACGCGTCGACCGCGAGGATCGCCTTCGTCCGCGGCGTGATCGCCCGCTCGACCTCTCGGACGTCGATGCACAAGGTCTCCGGCTCGATGTCGACGAAGACGGGCGTCGCGCGCTCGAGCAGGATGCAGTTCGTCGAAGCGATGAAGCTGAACGGCGTCGTGATGACTTCGTCACCCGGGCCGATCTCGAAGGCGCGGATGAGAAGTTGGAGGGCGCTCGTGCCGCTGTTCACGGCAACCGAGTGCTGCACGCCGACCGCATCGGCCAGCGCGCGCTCGAACGCCGCCGACTTCGGTCCGAGCGACAGGCGGTCGCTCTGGAGAACCTCGACCACCGCCGCGATGTCTTCCGGGCGGACGTCGTGCATAGCGAGCGGGATGGCGGCCTGCACCTCCATGGACATAACTCATTCTCCTTTGAGGGTTCTTGCCGGGACGCCGCCGACGACCGCGCCGGGCGGGACGTCGGCGATGACGGCCGCGCCCGCGGCGACCATCGCGCCGGCGCCGACGCGCAAGCTGGGCAGAACGCAGGCGCCGATTCCCACGTGGGCGGCTCGCTCCACGCGGACGCCGCCACCCAGGCACGCGCCGGGCGAGACGTGGGCGAATTCGCCGATCCAGCAATCGTGTTCGACGATCGCCCCCGTGTTCACGATCGCGTGGCGGCCGATCTCGGCCCCCGTGTGGACGACCGCCATCGGGAGGATCATCGCCCCGTCGCCGATCGAGGCCTCGCGCGCCACGAACGCCGTGGGGTGGATCACCGCATCGAATCTGAGGCCGACCGCCTCCACCCGCGCCACGGCTTCCGCGCGCGCCGCCGCGTCTCCGATCGCCACGACGACGCGGCACGCGCCGAAGCGCGGCTCGGAGAGGATGGAGGCGCCGCCGAGCACGTCGACCCCGAGGATGCTTTCGCCACGCCGTTTGGGATCATCGTCGACGACGCCGACCACGCGCAGGCCGGGCACGCGTAAGGCCGCATCGAGCACGACACGGCCGTGACCGCCGGCGCCGTAGACCAGAATCGGCTGGGCGCCATCGCGAATCAGCTCGGCCGGCATCGTTGGCTTCATGCTCGCTCCTTCCGGAAGGCGACGGAGGCACTCGTGGGAGCGCCCGCTCCGACGGCCTCGGCCTCTTGGTTGCTGGGATTGTAACGGTTCATCGTACAGCTGAGGCAAGCCGTCCCACTCCGCACGCTGCCCGCAAGCGAGACGGGCTGCCGTATCGTCCTCGCCACGGATACGGCCGCACCTTACGCGCGACGTCTGAGCCAATGTCACCCCGGAGATGACATGACGGCGGAGATGGCGTGACGACAGAGACAATGCAACGTCGCAGCCAGGCTCTCGGCACGACCAAGAGGCCGAGAGCTAGGCTGCAACGTAACGTCAGAGATCACGTAACGTCGCAGACAAGCTGCGACGCTACAGGGGGCGGCGTACCCGACGCTACTCCGGCGGCAAGAACGATCGGGAGAAGGGGTAGGCGCGAGGGTCCTCGACGAGGCCGGCTCGAACGGGGTTCGCAAGGATGTACTCCGCGATGCGAGGCGTGCTCTCTTCGCGTCGCAAGACGTGATCGTAGAAGCCACGCTGCCACAGCCGGCCCTCGCCCCCAAGGGCCCAGTGGGCGCGGGTTGCCCGGCTCTTCACGGCCTGGACGAAGCGAACGACGTTTGCCCCATCCCGAGGCGTGAGGAGCACGTGAACGTGATCGGGCATCACGCAGTAGACGTGGAGGTCCACCGATGCGCGAGCAGCTTCGGCCTCCATGCACTGGATTACAGCACGGGCAAGGCCCTCGCGACACAGGGATCTTGCGCGGTGGAGGGTTCCCCAGGTGACGTGATAGGGCCGCGACTCGCTGTAGTCGTGGCAAGGCAGACGAAGCGATCGTCGCTTCCGGAATGACTTACAGCGCAAGGCGTCATCTCGAGACATTGTAGCGATATCAGATGATATCACACATCTCGATGTAATACAAAGACGATGTAGCGTCGCAGCCTAGCTCTCGGCCTCTCGGTCGTGCCGAGAGCCTGGCTGCGACGTTCGTCGCACGTGGAGCGCGACGTAGAGGCAAAGCCGGCGTAGCGTCGCAGCTTGTCTGCGACGTTCATGAGTGTGATCGCTCTCGGTCTGTCTGCGAACTCCGGGGCGCCGTTCTCGCATCCCGACGCTACAGAGAAGGCGGCGCGCCTGGGTCGACGAACGCGTCGTTGACGCCATCCTCTCCGTACAGCCCCTTGCGCGTGATGAGCACGCACCAGAGTGTCCGGAAGAAGATCCGAAGATCCAGACCGAACGACCAGTGGTCGATGTACCAGACGTCGAGCTCGATTCGCTCTTTCCAGGAGAGCGCGTTGCGGCCCGATACGACGGCCAGGCTCGTGATGCCGGGGCGAGCCTCGAGACGCCTTTTCTGGAATGCGTCGTAGCGTTCCACCTGGTAGGCGAGCGTCGGCCGCGGCCCAACCAGGCTCATCTCGCCCGTGAGGACGTTCAAGAGCTGCGGCAACTCGTCGACGCCCGTCGCCCGCAGAACGCGCCCGACGCGCGTGATGCGCTCGTCGCCTTCGGCCACCGTCACGCCGAGGCCTTTCGAGACGGCGTCGACGACCATCGTGCGCAGCTTCCACACGCGGAACGGCCGGCCGCCCCTTCCGACCCGCTCTTGCCGGAAGAAGACCGGGCCACGGCTGTCGAGCTTGATGGCGAGGGCGATCGCGGCGAAGGGAAGAGCGAGGAGTGCGACGGCAGGGATAGAGATCGCCAGATCTGTCAGCCTCTTCAATGCGCGTCCGCCGGATCTCAGCACGCGTTTCCCCCATTGCCCTGGGCATCCGCGCCAGGAGGGCGCGCGCTCCCTGCGCTATTCGTCCGTAGGGGCGTGCTCACCACAGGACCTCTACATCGTACTGCGAGATCTGACGATCCCGCGTCAGAATGGGGAGCCTCTCCATCAGAGCTTGCGCCACGAGTACTCGGTCGAACGGGTCCCTGTGCAGGAGCGGCAGACTCTGAACGCTGAGCGCGTGGGCCATCTGAATAGGCAGCGCCTCGATTCCATTCAGGCGGAGTTGCTCGCCAAGAAACGGGCCAATCGGGGCTGGCAGATCGACTCTCCCGAGACCGACCTTGATGGCGATCTCCCACCCGCTTGCGGCGCTAAGCAAGAGCTCATTGCGGCCGTCGGCGATCAGCTTGCGCGCCCTCGCGGACAGACGCCGGTCCCCCGCGATCCACCAGAGGAAAGCGTGCGTGTCGAGCAGCACTCTCATTGTTCGAATGGACTCACGAGCTCGTCCGGAAGCGGATCGTCGAAGTCCGCTGCTATGCGGATGTGCCCCGCCGCCGTTCCCGACTGGCGCGTCCCGATGTGGGTCTCGATCGGTACGAGCCGAGCGACGGGAGTGCCGGAACGCGCGATGACGAACTCCTCTCCTGCCTCGACCCGCGCGAGGAGTCTCGAAAGTTGCGTCTTCGCCTCGTGCGTGTTGATCGTTGTCATGGTGAGCCTCCCGGCTAACAGTAAACTAAGTCTAAAACTTAGTCAACCACGGTCGTACGTTCCCGTCGCGGCCCCATCACTCCTCGCGCGATCACGTCTTCGAGCACGCCGGCGAACCGCGCGGCCAGCAGGTCCCAGTCGTGGTGCGCGCGGGCGTACTCGCGGCCGCGCTGCCCCATCTCCGCCCGCTCGGCCGGCGAGAGCGCGGCGAGTTCGGCCATCGCGCGGGCCAGCGCCTCTGGATCGCGCGGCGGGATGACGAGGCCGCACTCTGCGAGCGCCACGTAGTTGTGCGCCGTCTCCCCCGCGAGGAGAACCGGCTTGCCGGCGGCCATGTACTCGAATAGCTTGTTGAGCGAGATGCCATATCGGTAGAGCGGCGTCTTCTCGAGCAGGGCGACGAACGCGTCGGCCTCGGGCAGGAGGCGGGCAACGTCTCGTTTCGGCACCGCGTCGACGAACGCGACGTTCTGGAGGGAGAGCGTCTGAGCCTCCTCCTCGAGCCGCGCGCGTTCCTTGCCGTCGCCGACGAGGACGACGCGCAGGGGCGAACCTTCCTCCTGGAGGATTCCCGCCGCAGTGAGCAAGTCGTCGAGCACGTTCGCTCGTCCCTCCGAGCCCATGTACATGAACGTGAACGGGCGATTCGCGGGCCGCTCGCCGGCCGGGCTGCCGGACACGGCCGCTCCGTTCGGGATCCACGCGACGTCCTCTTTGGTCACCCCGGCGCGTTCGACGAAGTACCGCCACGCCTCGGGTAAGAGGGTCACGATGCGATCCGCGCGGCGGTAGAGGAAGCGCTCCAGGCCGCGCAGAGCGAGGACGATGGGGTGCCTCGGGCCGTAGAAGCCGAATGCGACGAACGTCTCCGGCCACAGGTCGCGCACCTCGACGACGAATCGCGCGCGGAAGCGGCGAGCCAGGAGCCAGCCGACGAGCGGCGTGAAGAGATGTGGCGTCGAGCCCACGATGACGTCCGGATACGGCGCCTGGCCGCCGAAACGCGAGCGTCCCTCGCGCCACAGCCGGAAGGCAAACTCGAGCATGTTCGCGACGCGGCTCGAGTCGTTGCCCCGCGCTCGCACCTTCGAGCGCAACCAGTTGCAGTGGACGCCCTCGTAGACCGACGCCCTGCAACCATGCGCCGGATGCTCGGCGTCGCCCCGGATCGAGCGCCGAGACGATGCGACGAGCGTGACGCGAAAGCCGCGTGCAACGAGGCGCGTGGCAAGGTCGATGTGCCGCGTCGGCCCCGGCGCGTCGGGCGTGCCGGCGTAGTGGTTGAGAATCCAGATGCTAGGTGCGGCCATGCGGAATGACCTCCTCGTACAGCCGCAGCAGAGCTTCTGCTTCAGACTGCCAGTTGTACCGCTCCACCGCCGCTCTTCGTGCGCGCTGTCCCATGGCGCGGCGCAACTCCGGGTCGGCAGCCAGGCGATCGATCGCCGCGGCGATCGCCTGGGGATCGCGCGGATCGACGAGCAGCCCGGCGCCTGCTCCCTCGACGATCCCGCGCCAGAGCGGGAAGTCCGACGCGATGACAGGGAGCCCGGCGGCCATGTACTCGAACAGCTTGACGGGGAGAGCCTCGCGATAGCGCGGAACGTCGTGCAAGAGCGCGAGGCCGACGTCCGCCTCTCCGAGTCTTCTGTACACGTCGGGCGGCTCCATCCAGGGCTCGACGGTTACTCGGGATGGGGCGCGGCCCGCGAGGAAGTCCGCCTCGGCAGTACCCTCCACGGCGCCGATCAGATGGAGGCGTACACGGTCATTGCGCTCCGTTGCCGCGACCATCTCGCGCAGACCACGCGAGAACGAGATCCCGCCGACGTAGACGAACGACACCCTGTCTTCCCCCGACCCTTCGTGCGGGGAGAAGAGCGAGACGTCGGGGTAGTTGCGGACGACAACTACGCGGCCACCGAACCCCGAGGCGACTCCGTCCGTCGCCGCCACGACGCCGCTCAGGAGGTGCGAGGTCGCACGTAAGAAGATTCGCGCCAGCCACGCCAGAGGCGCGCGGGCGGGTTTTGGGATCCATTCCTTGTCGCGTATCTGCTGCGGCAAGTCCTCGTGGGCGTCGTACACGATGCGTCGGCCCAAGGCGCGAAGCAGGAGCCCGACGGGGAGCAGCTCCGGGTCGTGGATGTGGTACAGGGCGGCTCGCTGTCGCACGAGGAGAGGAACGAGTCGCCATCCGCCGAAGAGGACCCGACGCAGGCGGCCCTTGGCGCGGCAGATCAGAGTGAGGCGAACGCCGCCGATGGGGGCCTTCGGACCTGGCGGCGGCCCGATGACTTCGACTCCGTACCCCGCATTGGCGAGTCTCCGAGCCTCGCGCCATAGAATCCGGGCGTCAGCCGCCGGATGAACCGTAGTGACGAGCACGACTCGTCTAGTCTCTTGCCGCGCTTCTCTGACCGGCAGCATGTCCTCCTGGTCTAGCCATGGATGCAGTCTCTCAGTTGATGGCACGGCCGCCCGGTGCCAACGGTGGAGTCTGTGGGCGCACAACTCCACCGAGCGTGCAACCCCGCGACCAACCCGCACACGGCAAACAGCACGCGATTGTCGTTGATGTCACCAGAAACCATCGCATTGGCCAGCGTGTACACAAAGAGCGCGAGAACGGCAAGGAGGATGATCCTTGCCGGCTCTGTCAACCGTGTCAGGTTCCGAAGAAGGAGCACCGTCACGACAGAGAGCAGAAACGCGAGCGGAGCAAGTCCGAGCACACCTGCTTCCGCGGCGACTTCCAGAAGAAGGTTGTGCGGATAAGCCCGCGTCCCCTGTGGCTCATCTCCTTCGCGGAAGGTGCCGGTGCCTGTACCGACGAGCGGGTGGTCGAGGAAAGCATCCACAGCGCCCCTGAAGAGCCTGAGTCGTGCTGCATACGAAGCCCCACCTTCGCGATAGAGGACTTCCATGCGGTCTGCCGTGGTCAACGAGTTCTGGGAGCGCCAGGGGGTCGGGATGGGCACTTGGCGATCGAAAGCTGGGGCAATTACCACGGCGCCGGCTACCAGCGCGAAAAGCCAGAGCCCGTGCCTGCTCAGAGGGGGGGCGAAGCGAGGAGGTGCCACTTTGCGGAGCGAGCCACCTACATACGCCAAGGAAGCGGCAAGTGAAGCGAAGAGAGGTCCGCGCGCGCCGGCGATGAGAAGCCACCATCCCAGCGGCCAGCAAGTCAGGAATAGCACTGCGCGCCATGACGCCCCACCTAGTGTGGGTGCCAGCATGCCGAACGCGGCGAGCGCCCCCAGACCGGCCAAGCGGCTGAGTCCCAGGTACCCGGTTACAGCCGTGCTCTCCTCGAGGCTCGGAGGCGCCACGATCGCGGCGAGCACGACCACCATCGAGACCGTCACAAGGCAGGCCGCAAGACGGCGCACCGAAGCGTCATTGCGCGCGGCAACGAGACCGACTACGAACGCTGGACAGGTCAGGAAGGCGAACCGTGACGCCTTCTCGAGACCATATGGCGAGAGCTGGGGATAGACACGCAGCGCCAGGACGGCTGCGAGGACGGCCATCGGGCCGATGAACAGAGCAAGAGACAAGAGCCTCTTGCGTATCCACGGTCCCCGGACCAGATATGGGAGAGCCGACAGGCAGGCAAGCGCGGCGCACAGGAAGGTCAGGTCGATCCGTGACTGGAGCCAGCTTAGGACGGGCGCACTCTTCCACGTGCCCGCCGTCAGGAAGAGCGCAAGGAACGCCTCTGGCGCGCAGTTGAGCGCCCGGCGCAGCATGGAAAAGCCGCTTGGTTCCGCTGTTTCAATCATGGCCATGCTGTCACGTAACCACATTGTGCATCAAGAGAGCTGTCTCATGCGAATCGACTGGCTGGCCGTACGCAGAGGCGCGGCAGGTCAGTCGATCGGCCTTCACTCAGCGGTTCTGGGTGACCACCCATGCTTGCCGCGACGGGAGCGACGGTCGGAGTCGAACACCGTGGGGCAGGAAAGAGCCCACGACCGTGACAGATCACCATGCTTCCTTCGCGTGACGCTAGCATTCCTTCTCATGTGCGGTTCATATGGCAGCTTGGCCAGGGTCACTCACACCATCCGTAGGATGGTCAGGCGCTGCGCCTAGAGATCCCCGCGCGTACTCGGGATCCTGTGCTCGTAAGACGAGAGCGCGTACAGCACGAAGGCAAGTTGGCGTGGATAGCGGCAAGATCGCGGATCGTCTGGAGAGAACAGCCAATCTCCGCTGCGGCTGCGATAAGCGTCATAGAGGATGGCTGCGAGCGTCGAGCTGACGGCTCCTGCTTTGAGTCCTAGGACTTCCTCAAGGCGGACCGCGACATGGAGCGCGTGGGCGATGCGCCACAGCTCTGGCCATCTGTCGAGCGTGTTCGCAAGGTTGAGTGGGTACTTGTAGCCTCTTGGAAAGAGGAGGACCTTCTTGCCTGTCACAAACCGTTGGAGGTTGGCAAGCAGAATGTGGGGGCTGAAGAGCACACCAAGGCGCCCTTCGTGGAGCTGATAGTCGAGAATGCCCTGCAGGATGTAGGACTCGTGCTGCATGTCATTTGGCAGATTGTCCTGGCGGCTCGCGGGCAACTCGGCCCCGTAGTAGAGCCAGAAGGGTACGCCATCAGTCGTTACTGCCCGCGCCGCGATGTATGCGATGGCCGCATCCGAGAGCGTCTCCAATTGCTCGGCTTCGCGTGCCGGAACACAGCGCGAAAGCCTCTGCAGCTGTCCGGCGAGCATCGCGGTAACGTTGAGGACATGGTAGGAGTCTGCATCCTGGCTGGAGTATCGGAACACAATGCCGTCTGCGACACGGATTGTGTAGACAGCGGCGTATGTCTCTGCAGCGGCCAGAGACGTTCCGATACACGTAGAGCGGCGCTCTCGGTGCGTGACGGGATCAAGAATATCGGAAACGTCAAGCAACGCCTGGATGCCCAGTGCGGTTTGGATAGCGTACTCTGTGTTGGCCGGGTTGGGGCTTCCATCCGCTCCGGCGTCCCACGCGAAAGGCAAGCCCCACCCAATGACGCCATCGTTGTCCAGGTCGGCATTCTCGACAAGCCAGTCGGCAGCCCGAATGGCGTTGCCCAGAGCTGTCGGTTCGCGCGTCGCGGCGAACCGCCGTGCTTCTGCGCTGGCATATAGGCAGTACGCTTTCGGTTGGTCGTGCAGTTCGCTTGTGCAGGAAACGTCCGCCCCGTATCCGGGGGCCTCAGGACTGAACAGCGCAAGCGTGTCTGCGTAGGCTGGAACGTGACGGCGGTCGCCACAACCGGCGACCGTCCCTAAGATGGCAGCGGCCAGCAGTGCGGTCGTCCACACACACCTGCGGTAGCGGCCTCTCTGCTTCA
>JAKLFO010000035.1 GCA_022711155.1 Candidatus Bipolaricaulota bacterium | reverse complement strand
TCCGGCATCGTCCGTACTCGGTCGTCTTGTTCGACGAGATCGAGAAGGCGCACCGCGACGTGTTCAACATCCTCCTTCAGGTGATGGAGGACGGAATCCTGACGGACTCCCAGGGACGGCGCATCGACTTCCGCAACACCGTCTTGATCATGACGTCGAACGTCGGGAGCGAGCTGATCACGAACCGGGACACGCTGGGGTTCACCGACCAGAGCGAGGAGTCGGAAGAGTCGTACCAGGACATGAAGGCGCGCGTCACGAGCGAGGCCAAGAACGTCTTCCGGCCGGAGTTCCTGAACCGGCTCGACGACATCATCGTCTTCCACCAACTGAATCGGACGCAGGTACGCAAGATCGCGACCTTGATGGTGGACGAGCTGAAGGCCCGACTCGTCGCCGAGCGCCAGATCCGCCTCGAGCTCGACGACTCGGCGTGGGGACTCCTCATCCGCATGGGGTACGACCCGAAGTACGGCGCGCGCCCGATGCGGCGCACGATCGAGCGGCTGATCGAGAACCCGGTGTCCGAGGAGATCCTCGCCAACCGGTTCAAGCAGGGCGACGCGATCACCGGAACTGCGGACGGAGACGAGATCCGGTTCGAACGAGACGGGTAGCATGCCGTTCACCTGCACGAGCTGCGGCCAGCAGTCGGTCAAGCCGTTCGGCCGCTGCCCTCGTTGCGGAGCGTGGGACTCGTACGCGGAGACCCGCGAGGCAGGCGTTGAGCGCCGCGATGCGTCCTGGCTCGGGGAGGACCTTCGACCCATCGCCGAGATCAGCCTCGCCGACGTGGCGCGAATCCCCACCGGGATGACCGAGTTCGACCGCCTGCTCGGCGGCGGGCTCGTGCCAGGAGGCGTCATCCTCTTCGGCGGGGAGCCGGGCATCGGCAAGTCGACGCTCCTCCTCCAGGTGGCCCACGCCCTCGCCGAGCGAGTGGGCAACGTGCTCTACGTGTCGGGCGAGGAGTCGGAGAGCCAGGTCAAGCTCCGCGCCAGCCGCATCGGAGTGGACAGCCGCCGGCTCTTCGTCCTGTCGGAGCAGAGTCTCGACCGCATCGCGGCCGCGGTGGAGAAGGTCGCGCCGTGCGCCCTGTTCGTCGACTCGATTCAGACCGCGACCTCGAGCGCGGTCGACGGAGAGGCGGGGAGCATTCGCCAGCTCCGCGAGGTGGCCGGCGAGCTGATCCGAATCACCAAGTCGCGCCGCCTGGCGACGTTCCTTGTCGGCCACATCACCAAGGACGGCGCGTTCGCCGGACCCAAGTCGGTCGAGCACCTGGTCGACGTCGCGCTCTACCTCGAGGGCGGTCGCGGCGAAGACGTGCGTTTCCTGCGTTCGGTGAAGAACCGCTTCGGATCGACGGACGAAGCCGCCGTGCTTCGCATGACCAGTTCCGGCATGCAGGAGATCGCCAACCCGTCCGCCTTCTTCCTCGAGGGACACGCGGGCGTCGAGCGGCCGGGCGCCGTGGTCGTGCCCATTCTCGAGGGGACGCGGCCGATCCTCGTGGAGTTGCAGGCTCTCGTGTCGCCGACCGGAGGCTTCGGTGTGCCGCAGCGCCGCTGCACGGGCCTCGATATCAATCGCGTGCTCCTGCTTCTCGCGGTCATCGAAAAGGAGCTCGCCGTGCATGTCGGCGGCGCGGACGTGTACCTCAGCGTGGCCGGCGGGCTGGAAGCGCGCGAGCGCGGAAGCGATCTCGGCGCCGTGGCGGCGATTGTGTCCAGCCTGCGGGACCGGCCGCTTCCGCCGCGGACGTGCGTCGTCGGCGAGGTGGGGCTGTCCGGCGAGGTGCGGGCGGTCCGGCGGATCGCCGAGCGCGCACGGGAAGCCGAGAAGATGGGGTACGAACGCATCCTCGTCCCCGCCGCGGGCAAGCCGAGGGAAGAGCAGTCGATCGACGTGGTGCCCGTCGCGTCGATCGATCGCGCCGTCGCCGAGTTGGGATTGGGCTAGGAGGAACCGATGCGCGACGAACGATGGGACAGGCTGACTTTCGCGGTGGAGGCTTTGCAGAAGAGGCTGCGCGAGGCTCCCTCGGCGGCGCTCATGCTCGGATCGGGGATCTCCGACGCGTTCGGGATTCCGGAAGGCGGCGAGCGGATCTCGTGCGCCGACATCCCCGGGTACCCCGCGCCGACCGTGGCCGGTCACACCGGCGAGTTGTGGGCCGGGCGGCTCGGTCGACTTCCCGTGGTCATCCAGCGCGGCCGCACGCACTACTACGAAGGCCGGTCGATGGACGACGTGGTGTTCTCGACGCGCCTCTACGCGCGGCTCGGCGTGAAGACGCTCGTGGTCACGAACGCGTCGGGCGCGATCCGCGCGGACCTTCGCGCCGGAGACCTCGTCCTGATCACCGACCACATCAACATGCTCGGCGTCAACCCTCTGCGGGGACCTAACCTCGGCGAGCTGGGAGCTCGGTTTCCCGACATGTCGGCCGCCTACACGCCGCGCTTGCGCGAGATCGCGCGCGACGCCGCGCGGGCCGAGAAGGTCGAACTGAAAGAGGGAGTCTACGTGGCCACCCTCGGCCCCTCCTACGAGACTCCGGCCGAGATCCGCGCCTTCCGGGCGATGGGCGCCGACCTCGTCGGGATGTCCACCGTCCCGGAGGTCATCGCCGCGGCACACGCGGGGATGGAAGTCCTCGGGCTGTCGATCGCGACGAACCTGGCCGCGGGTGTCGATCCCGATGCCGCTCTGACGCACGACGAAGTCATCGAGACGACGCGCCGCAAGGGAGCGGACATGCGGCGCCTGCTCGTCGCGATCCTCGAGCGGCTCTAGCCTCAAGGCGGCCGCCGCCCCGGTCGGGCCGCGGGCCAGAGCGGGTCCCGGCGCGTGAGACTCAAACAGCCAGAGGAAGGCGCATTGCGCGGCCGCCTGGACCTAGCTATGATTGCGCCGCCCCGAGGCCGGGCGCTCGCCGGACGAGCGCCCGGCCTGGGGTCAACTCTCGGAGGAGGTCTCGACATGGCAGGTGGGTCCACGCTCAACTCCTTCCAGATCGCGCAGCAGCAGCTTGACAAGGCTGCCGCCGCCCTCGGTCTGGATCCCCAGGTCACGGCGGTCCTTCGCGAGCCGACGAGGACGTTCATCCTCAACTTCCCGGTTCGCATGGACGACGGCTCGATCCGCGTCTTCCGCGGCTATCGCGTTCAGTACAACGACGCGCGCGGTCCGACAAAGGGAGGGCTTCGCTTCCATCAGGACGAGACGCTGGATGACGTGAAGGCGCTCGCTGCCTGGATGACGTGGAAGTGCGCGGTGGTGGACATTCCGCTCGGCGGCGGCAAGGGCGGCATCGTCGTGGACCCGTCGACTCTGTCCGAGCGGGAGAAGGAGCGGCTCTGCCGCGGCTACATCGACCAGATGTGGAAGAACATCGGCCCCCGCATGGATGTCCCCGCGCCGGACGTCGGGACGACGCCCCAGATGATGGGCTGGATGATGGACGAGTACTGCAAGCGCGCCGGCGAGTACACGCCGGGCGTCATCACCGGCAAGCTCGTGGGCGGCGGCGGCTCGCTCGGACGCACCGCGGCGACTGGATTCGGCGTCGTCGTGACGATTCGCGAGGCCCTCAAGGTCCTCAAGATCGACCCGAAGAAGTCGACCGTCGCCATCCAGGGGTTCGGCAACGTCGCGCAGTACGCGTCGAAGCTGTTCGTCGAGCTGCTCGGCGGCAAGGTCCTGTGCGTCTCGTGCTGGGATCGCGCGGACAAGAAGTCCTACACGTTCAGCAAGGACACGGGCGTCGACGCGACGTTCCTGCAGTCGATCACGGACCAGTACGGAACCATCGACAAGTCGAAGGCCAAGGCCGCCGGCTATGTCGTCGAGGACGGCGACGCCTGGATCTCGAAGCCCGCGACGATCCTGATCCCGGCCGCTCTCGGCAACTCGATCACGGCGGACAACGTGAGCAAGATTCAGGACACCGTCAAGATCATCGCCGAAGGCGCGAACGGACCGACGGTTCCCGAGGCCGAGGCCGTGATCCTCAAGAAGGGCATCACGTTCATCCCGGACTTCCTCTGCAACGCCGGCGGGGTCACCTGTTCGTATTTCGAGCAGGTCCAGAACGACATGAACTTCTACTGGACCGAGGACGAGGTGAACAAGCGCCTCGACGAGAAGATGAGCACGGCCTTCCACGCGGTCTTCGAGATGGCGCAGGGCAAGAAGGTCGACATGCGCATCGCGGCGTACATGGTGGCCGTCGAGCGCGTGGCGCGAGCCATGCACATGCGCGGATGGGTCTAGCTCGTTTCGCGAGGCAAGAAGAAGATGGCGCGGGCCCTTCGGGGCCCGCGCCGCTCTCTCGAGGGCCCGTGACGCCCGGCCTGCAGCCCGCGGCCGAACCGGTGTCGCGTGACGGCTCGCCGACCACGGTCGTGCGCATGCACACCGCCGAGCACCTTCTGAGCGCCATCATGCGGCGGCTGTACGGCTCGCCGCGGGATCTCGAGTTTCACCTTGGAGACAAGAAGACCAAGTGCGACTACGAGGTCTCACGGGCGCTCGGTCCAGACGACGCCCGCGCGATCGAAGGCGCGCTGAACGCCGAGATCGCCCGAGACCTCCCCGTCAACGTAACGCACATCACACGGGGTGCGGCAGGGTACCTTGACCTGTGGAAGGTTCCGCCCGACGCCGAAACGATCCGCGTGGTCTCGATCGGCGACGTGGACGAGACGCCGTGCTCGGGAGACCACGTCGGGCGCACGCGCGAGATCGGGCGGTTCGTCCTCAAGAGCTTCGAGATGCGGTCTGCGACCGTCGTCCGCATCCGCTTCACAGTCGAACCGTGAAACCTCGGAAGCCGCAGGGACGACCGCGGAGGGCGCAGAGCGGCGCAGAGAATGCAGAGCCGTCGCTCTCTCAGTCCTCGGCGTCCTCGGCGTCCTCAGCGTGCTCCGCGGTTCCTCTTCACACACTCGAATCCTGGCGTCTCGGAAGCCGTCGTGACGACCGCGGAGGACGCAGAGCGGCGCAGAGAATGCGGAGCCGTGGAACTGCCGGTATGAACGAACGAGCTGTCCGGAGGTACATGTAGCCGAAGGTCATCCCTGAGTTGATCTTGGTCCTCAGCGCCCTCAGCGCGCTCTGCGGTTCCTGTTCACACTTGAGGCCTGACATCTCGAAAGCCGTAGGGACGACCGCGGAGGACGCAGAGCGGCGCAGAGAACGCGGAGCCGTCGCTCTAGACGCCCGAGCTGTCCGGAGGCCCATGCAGCCGAAGGTCATCCCTGAGTTGATCTTGGTCTTCGGCGCCCTCAGCGCGCTCTGCGGTTCCTCCTGAGCCGGTTCGTCACGTCGTATGCTCCTGCGGCCACCCGCAACGTCGCAGGCTCCTGCCGGCTACTCGTAGCGTGGCAGGCTGGCCGCGACGCTACATGGGCCTTCTCCCTCGGGTTGGGTCGCCGCGGAGAGCGAGCTCCCTCTCAAGGCGCTCGCGCCGCGCGACGTGGCGCGACGGCGGGAGCGCGGGGTTGTAGAGCCAGTGCTGGAGGACATCGGCATCTTTGAGGATCTCGTCCATCGGCCCGTCGATCGCATCCTTGTCGCTGTGTCGCGCGATGGCGCGTGCTACGACTGCGATCTCGTCGTCCGAGAACGTGCCCAGCCGGCCGAGAAGCGCCGACGCCGCCTCCGCGCTGCGCCGCGCGTGGTCCGCGGACTCCCCCAGCGTGTAGTTCGTGAGGTCGTGCAGCATGCCGGCGACCGCGGCGAGCTCGGGATCGAGCAAGCGCCGCACGGCGAGCCACGTGGCCGTCAGCGACACGCCGTAGAGGTGGACGAAACCGAAGCGCCGATCCTCGTCCGAGGCCAGGCCGAGCAGGGTGGAGTCGACCTCCTGGCGGACGCGTTCGAGTCGATCCATGCCGAGATGGTATCGAGACGCCTCGCTGCGCACACTGAGCCGAACATCGCGGCCGCGCCCACGAGATCTAGACTTCGAGCTGGCGGCGGCGCCAAGGAGGCACAGGTGAGAAGTGAGATCATTGGCCCCAGCCTACGGCTGCGCGCGTATCGCGCGGAGGATGTCGACCCGCTCTACGAGGCCGTGGTCGAGTCGGTCTCCGAGGTCGCGCCGTACGAGACGTGGTGCCATCCTTCGTACACGCGCGAGGAGGCCGCCGAGTACGTCGGGTGGTGGATCAAGGCGCGCGAGCGGAAGGTGGCTTTCTACTACGCGATCGAGGACTTGGCGTCGGGGCGCTTCTTGGGCTCCTGCGGCGTGAGCGACTACTCGGGCGAGCATCGCCACGCGATGCTCGGGTACTGGGTGCGCACGTCGGCGACGGGGCGCGGCGTCGCGACGGCAGCCGCCCGGCTCGTCATCGCAGCGTCGTTTGAGGATCTCGACCTCTTGCGCGTGTCAATCGGCGTGCCGGTCGCCAACGAGGCCAGTCACCGCGTGGCCGCCAAGCTCGGCGCCGTGCGCGAGGGCGTCTTGCGCCAGGAGCTCGTCTTGCCGGGCGGCCCGTCGGACGTCGTCCTCTACGGGCTCCTTCGTGACGAGTTCCGGCGTGTCTGACCTTCGATCGCCGGCCCTCCGACGGCAGCGCGGCTCTCGATGCTCACACGATGTCCATCTTCGCATCACCGGCGCCACATCCCATCGGGGTACGTTCTTGGAGATGCGGCGGGCAACCTCCGCACCCTACCTCCAAGAAGATGTCGGCGCGGCCGACGGGGAAGGTCCTGCAACCTGAGAGCCTGCAGGACTTTCCTTTTCTGGAGACCGGATACACTCCCCCACCATGCGCATTGGGTACCCGTGCACGAATCGCGAACTGGGCTGCCGCGGGGCGAAGACGCTCCGGCTGGCTTCGTTCTCGCTCGAGCGGCTCGACGAAGCGGTCAAGAGCAACCTCGCCTGCCTCGAGACGATGCTCTACCACAACGCCGCGCACGGCATCGGCCTCTTTCGCATCACGTCGGATCTCATCCCCTTTGCCAGCCACCCCGATGTGGTGCCGCCGTGGCGCCACCTCTACGTCCGCGCCCTGGCCGCCGCCGGGCTCACGATCCGCCAGCTGGGAATCCGCGTCGGCATGCATCCCGGCCAGTACACGGTGCTCAACTCGGCGGACGATAAGGTCGTGAAGGGCGCGATGCGCGATCTCGTCTACCACGTCGGCGTGCTCGACGAGATGGGGCTCGATGCGACGGCCAAGGTCCAGGTCCACGTGGGAGGCGTCTACGGCGACCGCGAGGCGAGCCTTGCGCGGTTCATCGCCCGCGCGCGTCTCCTGCCGGAGACGATTCGCCGTCGCCTTGTGGTGGAAAACGACGAGCGCTCGTTCGACCTCGCCGACTGCCTGCGCGTTGCCGAAGAGGCACGCCTGCCAGTCCTCCTCGACGTCTACCACCACGCGCTGAAGAACCGCGGTGAGACGCTTCGCCAGGCGCTCGCCGCGGCGGCCGAGACGTGGACGGCGGCCGACGGCTCGCCGATGGTCGATTACAGCTCGCCTCTCCCAGGAGGGCGATTCGGCCAGCACGCGGAGTCGCTCGACGAGGACCAGTTCCGGTCCTTCCTCCGCGCGAGCCAGGGCGTCGACTTCGACCTCATGCTCGAGATCAAGGATAAGGAGCGGAGCGCCCTTCGCGCCGTCGCCCTTGCACGCGGCGATCCCCGCTTTGTCGCTCCCGCGGCAACCTAGAACAGTCAACCGGTTGCCGGACGTTTCCGCGAGGCTTCCGCCGCGATACACTCACACGAGATCCGGAGGAGGAGACATGTCGACGCTCGTCATCATCCTGAACATCATCCTCAGCGCGGGCATCTGCGTCCTCGCCTTCTTCGCCTGGTCGCGGGTGAGAAACGCGCTCGTTCTCTTCATCGGCCTCGCGTTCGGCCTGTTCGCCATCTCGCACCTTGTCGCGGCGTTCGGGCTCGCCAAGTCCGCCGAGGGCCTCATCATCCTCTTGTCCGTCCTCGCGTACGCGCTGGTCGTCGTGGCGCTGTACAAAGAGCTTCTGCCGAAGAGGCCGGCACCGCCGCCGACCAACGCGCCGAAGTAGGCGGGGCAGAGGTGGGCAGAGCCCTCAAGGGAGGCGCTAGGCGTGACCGCTCTTCTCGTGATCGACATGCAGGCGGGCTTGTTCCGAGGCACGCCGGCCCGTCACGACGCCGACGGGGTCGTGGCGAGGATCAACGCGCTCGCGGGTGCGGTGCGAGCCAAGGGATGGCCCTTGGTCTTCGTTCAGCACGAGGACGACGGGGGACTTGCCTGGGCTTCTCCGGAGTGGCAGCTCCTCCCGGCTCTCGACGTTCGCCCCGGGGACGCGCGCGTGCGAAAGACCGCCTGCGACTCGTTCTACCGGTCGGATCTCGACGGCATCTTGCGTGAGCGCGGCGTCCATCGGCTCTTTGTGGTGGGCTGCGCGACGGACTTCTGCGTAGATACGACGATTCGCGCCGCAGCGAGCCGAGACTACGAGGTCATCGTCGTAGCCGACGGCCACACGACGAAAGACCGCGCACACGCGACGGCAGAGACGATCATCGCGCATCACAACTGGATGTGGTCGAATCTGATCCTCCCCGGGAACCCCGTCCGCGTTCTCCCGGCCGCCGAGCTGCTCGAGGAGCTGTCCCGCGAAGGCGCCTAGGAGACGACAGACGAGCTAGAGGCGGCGAGGATCGCGTTGACGTGGATCTCCGCCGTGCAGGTTCCGGCCGCGAGGCCGTCGTTTGGCTGCAGAGGGACGACCCCGATCCGCGAGCAGAGCGAGCGCATCAGGATCTTGCTTCCGATGGTGAGGAGGCGTTTCACGAGCGGCGCGGCCCATCCCGTGTCACTCCTGTCTGGCGCGTCGCCTAGCCCGCCGCGAAGCTGCGGAACCGCTCGCGCGCGACGGCCTCGTCGAATTGCTCGGGGGGCGACTTGAACAGGTATGCGCAGACGTCCTCGATGGGGCCCGCGAGGCCGCGGTCGCGCGCAAGGCGCGCGGCACGGATCGCGTCCAGCACGATCCCGGCGGAGTTCGGCGAATCCTCGACGCAGAGGCGCAACTCGATGTCCATCGGCACGCCGCCGAACTCCTCCGCCTCAATGCGCAGGAAGCACACCTTGCGGTCATCGAGCCACGAGATGTAGTCGCTCGGTCCGATGTAGACCCCGTCGGCATCGAGGCTCGACGCGTCGAGTTGGCTGAGCACGGCACCCGTCTTGCTGCGCCGCTTGCTCTCGAGCCTCGCCTCGTCCTGCATGTTGAGGAAGTCCGTGTTGCCCCCGACGTTCAGCTGGTAGGTGCGCCGGATCGGGAGGCCGCGGTCGCGGAAGAGGGAGACAAGCGCGCGGTGGACGATCGTCGCGCCGACCTGTGACTTGACGTCGTCGCCCAGATACGGGAGGCCGGCGCGTCGAAACTGCTCGCCCATGTCCCGCGCCATCAGGGCGGGCATGGCGTTGACGAAGCCGCACCCGGCCTCGAGAGCACACTCGGCGTAGAAGCGCGCGTTCTGATCGCTGCCCACTGGGAGGTAGTTGACGACGATCTCGGCTCGGACGCGTTCGAGTTCCCGGATGACGGCGCGTCGCGCCTCGGCGGGATCTCCGTAGACGGGCGCGATCGGCACGAAGCGCCTCTCCTCGGGCGTGTCCTTCGGGAACGCCCCGACGCTGTCCACTTCGTACCCGGCACGCACCTCGCATCCGAGTGGGTCGAGCGATGGCACGAAGCGGGCTGTGCAGTTGGGAGCGCAGTAGATCGCCTCCGAAAGATCGCGACCGACCTTGCGAACGTCGATGTCGAAGGCTGTTGCGAAGACGAGGTGCTCGGGCAGGTACCCGGCGAGGCTCGTGGTCATGAGACCGGGACGCTCGATGCCCCGCCCCGAGTAGTAGGTACAGCCCTGCACGAGCGCGCTCGCACAATTGCCGACGCCGATGAGCGCGACGCGGATCCCCCTCTTCGTGTCGTCCATAGTCTCGTCCCCGCCTCGCCTGGCTAGACGCCCAGCTTGTGATCGTCCAGGGCGTCCTTGATGCGCCGCGTCAACTCGAACTCAACTGCCTCGCGATGGGTTGGCGCCACCCAGAAGCGCACCAGGAGAACCACGCACTTGTCTTTCAGTTCGCTGACCAAGACCTCCGCGGGCGGGTCGGTCAGCACGCGCTGGTCGCTTCGGGCCACTTCCGAGAGAACGCGGGTCGCGTCGGCGACGGGTGCGTTGCGGGCGATCTGGACTTCGAGGTCGCACCGTCGCGTCTTGAGCGCTGAGTGGTTTTTTATGGTGCCCGCGAAGATGAGGCCGTTCGGCACGAGGAGCTGAACGTTGTCGGAGGTGATCACCTCGGTCGTGAAGAGCTGGATCTCGCTGACGGTCCCCTTGACCGTGAACTTGCCCTTGTTAGGCACCGCGCCGATGACATCGCCCACCTTGTACGGGCGAAGGATGAGGATCAAGACTCCGGCGGCGAAGTTGGCGAGCGATCCCTGCAGGGCGAATCCGAGGGCGAAGGCGACGGCCCCCAAGACAGCGACGAACGACGCGGTCTCGACGCCGAACTTGCCGAGCGTGGCAACGATCGCCATCACGAGGATCGCCGAGTGCGCGAGGCGCGCGGCGAACTTCGTCACGGTGGCATCGACCTTCATCCGCGTGAGGACGATGCGAACGATCCGGCTGGCAAGCCAGGCGGCGACATAGCCGATCGCGAGGATCGCGAGCGCGCCTACGATGCTTCCGGCATTGGCCTTCAGCCACTCCACGATGGTGTTCCACGACATCCTCCAATACCTCCTCTACTTCGTCGTCGGTCGCCGAGCGCGTCAGTGTACGGGCGTTTCCGCAGGGGGCCAAGAGCAGATCGACGATTCGGAAGCGGGTGGGCGTTTCCGCGCCCGCCCGCGAACCCTACCGGGATGCGCCCGCCGGCGGGGTAGTCTGAAGAAGCACAGCCTGCGCCGGCATCGGAACCTCGAATCCGGACGCATCCAGCGCTTCTTTCACACGCTGCGTAAGCTCACAACGTATGACCCCGAAGTCGCCTTCCGCCATGCGCTTGACCCACCCGCGCACGAGCAACCGCACGCTCACCGGACCGAGTTCCGTGACGAGTACCTGGGGCGCCGGGTTGGCAAGCACGCGCGGGTCGCTCGTCAAGATCCCCTGAAGCACGCGGACGGCTTCCTGAATCGACGCGCTGTAGCTGATGCCCACATCGAGATCGAGCGGGCGGACGTCGAAGGCCGAGTGATTCGTGATCGTGTCGCTGCCGATCTTGCCGTTCGGGACGATCGCGTGGAGGTTGCTCGGCGTCATGAGCGATGTCGAGAACAGCTGAATCTCGCGCACCGTCCCCGATGTCCCTCCGGCGGTGATGAAGTCGCCGACCTTGTACGGGCGGAGAATCAAGATCAGGACGCCCGCGGCGAAATTGGCCAGAGCGCCCTGCAAGGCAAAGCCGATGGCGAAGGCGACGGCCCCGAACAAGGCGACGAACGATGCTGTCTCGACGCCGAAGCGCGCGAGCATGGCCACGGTCGCCATCACCAGGATGGCGACGTAGGCCAGACCGGCCACGAAGGCGGTGACGGTGGCGTCGACTCGGGAGCGTTGCAGGACCCGACGGATGACCTGGCGCGCCGCGATGGCTACCAAGTACCCCGCGACGACGATGCCGAGCGCAGCGAGAACGCCCGGTCCTTGGGTTGAGAACCAATTGCCTACTTTGTCCCAGAACATTGCCTAGTCCCTCCTTGGACGTATCGCTCGTAGATGCCTCCGATGGCGTCCGACACACCATCCTGGACCTGGCTGCGGTGGCGCAGAGTGATGACTCCCTCCGATGTCCGCATCTCCGCGCAGAGTGCGTGGTCGAGCGCGGCGAGGAACCGGGCTCGCGCCTCGGTGACAGGGCCGTACTTCTTGGGATTCGCCTGGCGGACCTGGTCGATGTACGCGGCGAAGTCGGAGACGGCCAAGTGGAGATGGATCGCGCTCTGCGGCAGGTGAAGGTACTTCGGGAGCAGCTGCACACCGTCGATCACGCAGTGCACGCCCTGCGCGTCGTAGGTGCGGACGAGGCGATCGACGGCGCGACAGATGACGCGAGCCTGCGCGTCGAGCTGGGACGCCGGATCCTCGAGGTCGAGGGCGTTGTCCATCTTCTCCGCTCCAGGCAGGCCGAACTCCATCAGTGTCTTCACGATGGCGCCTACCCCGACCCGTTGGCGGATTCCGAGGCAGAGCGACAGCTCATGGCAGAGCGTCGTCTTGCCGATGCCGTGCACGCCGGAGACGAGGACGATCAGCGGGCGCTCGGGGTCTTCCATGCGATCCCGTATGGCGCGCGCCTTGGCGCGGGTGTCGTGCCCCGCCGCCCGGACACCTGGTGCTCCCTGCGAGACTGCCGTGCTCTCGACGGCCGGCGCGGGGGCGCCGTGCCCCCAGCGTCTCCCCACCTCGGCGAAGTAGTCTGCCAGGAGCTGCGCCGCATGGGGGACGCCCGTGCACGAACCCATGGGGATCACATCCACGATGTGCGGGTGTCCGTCGCTGAACACGACATCGACGCCGTAGAGCGTGAGGTCGAAGACGTCGCCCACGGCCAGGACGATCTCGCGGACGGCCGCGGGCACGCCGCACGGCTCGCTCTCGCGGTCCGCCCAGGAAGGAGTCGGCCAGGTCCGCCAGACGCCGTACATGCCGTCGCCGATTCGGTAGACCTTCAGGAAGCGGTTCCTCCCCGGTGCGGGCGGTGGCCCGTCCGCCGGCAAGTACTGCTGAACCAGGAGCGGGGCGACCATGGGCTCGCGGTCGAGTTCCTCTTCGCACTCGATGACGCGAATCCCCTCGCCGCGCCGGCCGTCGTACGGCTTGAGGATCAGAGGTCCGGACGAGAGGAGACTGCGGACATCCTCAGGCCGCGTGGCGAAGTGCGTGGCCGGGACAGGGAGGCCACGAGCTTCGAGCGCCTGCATGACAACGAGCTTGTTCCGCAAGACGACCGTCGTGGGGTAAGAGTGCAGCAATCGCGCTCCGAGCGTGTGGAGCATCCCCCCGAGCGTGAGCGCCGCCGGGCTTCCCCCCTTGAGCAGGTACCAGTCGTGGGCGACGCGCAGCTCCTGCACGCCGATGAGAGCCGTTTCGGAGTCGATAACGTCCACGCGGATGCCGCGCGCCGCGAGCCGGTCGATCACCTCGACCATGATGGGGCTCGGGGGGACATCCACGACCATCCCGACGTTCACGCCCCACGCTCCCATGTCGCGTCGTGCCAAGTTGGCTGCGGCAATCAGGTTTGAGACAGCATAGCGGTGGGGGTGCCCCGCGTCAATCCGTGCGCTTTCATGATCATGCCGTGGACTCTGCTAGACCGCCGCGCCCCGCGAACGGGCCGGTCGACAAGCTCGCGCCAGGGTGCTAGTCTGAAAGAAAGAGCCGCGCCGGGGCGCGCGGCTGAGGGGCGGTCGGGCGAGGAACGGAGGGAAGATGTCGATCGCGAAGCGAATGGGGGCGGAGTTCTTCGGAACGTTCTGGCTCGTGCTCGGCGGGTGCGGGAGCGCGGTGTTGGCGGCGGCGTATCCGGAACTCGGCATCGGCTTTGTCGGGGTGTCGCTCGCGTTTGGCCTTACGGTCTTGACCATGGCCTACGCGGTCGGCCACATCTCGGGCTGTCACCTGAACCCGGCCGTGTCGCTCGGCCTCTGCGTCGGCGGCCGGTTCCCGGCCAAAGACCTCATCCCGTACATCATCGCCCAGGTGGCCGGCGCGGCGGCCGGAGCGGGCATCCTGTATCTGATCGCGAGCGGGGCTCCGAGCTTCAACGTGACGGCCGGGTTCGCGTCGAACGGCTACGGCGCGCACTCGCCGGGGGAGTACACGATGGCCGCGGCCATCGTCTGCGAGATCGTGATGACCGCCATGTTTCTTCTCGTGATCCTCGGAGCGACCGACGGGCGCGCGCCCAAGGGCTTCGCGCCGCTCGCCATCGGCCTCGCCCTCGCGCTCATCCACCTCATCTCGATTCCTGTCACCAACACGTCCGTCAACCCCGCACGCTCGACCGGCGTGGCGATCTTCCAGGGTACATGGGCGCTCCAGCAGTTGTGGTTCTTCTGGGTGATGCCTCTCGTCGGGGCCGTTGTCGGCGGCATCGTCTATCGTTTCCTCGGAGGAGCGAAGGGGCAAGAGGTCTGACCGGAAGGCGCGTCTCGCGGCAACGCATGGAACGTGAGCGGCCGACGGGAGCCATTGCGCCCGGCGGCCGCTTGTGTCGTCCCGGGTAGCCGCAGCTGACGACGGGGAGGGGAGGAATGGATCTCTGGCAGGCGTTCGAGGCACGAGCCACCGTGCGGACGTTCGATGATCGGCCCGTGCCAGCAGACGTCGTCGTCAAGGCCGTTCGGGCAGCGCTCCGCGCACCGGCCTACAACCATCTCTGGGAGTGGGGTTTCATTCAGGTCCATGACCATGCGCTGCGGTCGAGCCTCGCCGATGCGACGAGCCTTGAGGATGTGTCTGACCCCGACCTTCTGGCTGTGAAGTTCGCTACGCTGCCAGAAGCGGCGCGGCAGATCTACCTGCGCGCGTTGCCTCTCCAGCGAACCATGCTCCTTGAGGCTCCCGGCCTGCTGATGCCCGTGTATCGGCCGAAGCGAGGCGAGCATGCCCCGGAGGGGCCGGCGGATCTCAACGCACACGCCGCGATCTGGATGGCGATCGGCTACATGCTCCTGTCGTTCGTAGAGGATGGGGTCTACGGTTGCACGATCCCCCCGGGTCGGTCGAAGGAGGCCCAACGCCTGCTTGGCGTTCCAGCGGACTGGGAGACTGCCACGTTGCTCCCGTTTGGCTACCCGGGAGGCAAAGTCGTGCGGAGCGCGCACCCGACCGATGTCGAAGCGTTCCTTCACTCGGACCGGTTCCGCGGGTTCAGCCTGCCGACGACGCCCGAGCCGTTGGGCTAGCCGTCGAAAGTTGCGGCCGCCGTGTCCCCAGCCCATCACCGCACACGGTGGGGAGGTGGAGAGAGGAATGGCAGCACCTCGCCTCTGTCCCGTGGCGTCGGAGGTTGTCTCCGACGCTCGAGCGAAGCGGTCGGATCGCCGCGGCGTCCTCGGCTTCTCTTGCCGCCCTCCGCGCGCTCTGCGGCGGGCCCGCTTTGTACGTCCGGCTTGCCGCGACCTGCTGTGGCGTCTACGATGACGCCGGGAGGGGGATCATGCATCGCAGGGTTCGCTTTGCGCTTGTTGCTGTCGCGCTTGTCGCGCTCTCATCGGCGGCGCTTGCCCAGGAATCGCCGGGCGGCGTGAACCGGTCGGAAGGGCGCTCGTTCGGGATCGGCATCCAGGCGGAGTTCCCGTGGGGCGGACTCATCTCGCTTCGCTACTGGGCCACGGAGTCTCTAGGGTTCGAGGGCGTGTTCTTCGTGCTGGCGGATGACGGCGAGACGTCCGGCGTCGTCACGGCGCGCGGGCTCTACCGCGCGGTCGACGCGGCGTCGGTCGACTTCTACGTTGCAGCCGGGGCATCCTTCTCGCTCTCGGCCTACGCCAACCCGCCGCTCGGCATGGCGGTCGGTGGGATCGAGGTCAGCTTCTCCGACCGCTTCGCGTGGAACGTCGAGTTCGGCCTCTCCGCGACGGTCTATGGCGAGATCTGGACGACGTTCGGGACGGGCGTGCACTTCTACTTCTAGGGTCTAGTACACCGGTTTCACTGCGAGGACGCGGAGTGACGCAGAGGCGGGACGTGGAAGCCACGACACGCTGCTGGACCTGGTCCGGGTTGCGGGAGCCGAATCCTGGGGCATCGGGCGATCGCGGCAGTCCACCTGAGCTCTCGAGGTTCTTCCCGGCCGACGCCAGGAGGCCACTGAGAGCGGGAGCTCAGACAGAGCTAGGACAGCACAGGTTGTCTGAGAGTCGGAGCCGTCTAGGGAAGGCCGCCCGGGGCACCGCAGACTCAGGTGGCGAAGACGGTGTCGCTCGCGTTCTCCTCCGTGCGGCTCTGGACGCTCTGCCGTGAATGCGATCCCGCTAGGGTTTCGTCGCGCTCACGCTGACGCTCGCCACGATGCCGACGAGTTGGCGCGCTTCCGTGTCGGTGAGTCCGATGTCCTCGGGGCTCACCTCGCGGCCATCGACAATGAGTCTCGCCTTTCCTTTCTCGCTCCGCTTTTGCTCCTCGCTGCGGCTGTCGGCTCCTGACTC